>MERI01000147.1 GCA_001772005.1 Betaproteobacteria bacterium RIFCSPLOWO2_12_FULL_62_58
TCAAGCCGGCTGACCCAATGCCGCAAGGTGAGGGCGTAGTGCGGCCGCAACGCCTCGACATCCAATATCTCGAATCGGGACCGCTCCATCGCACGCTGCACGTTGCTCACCGTATCGAGTTCGCCGTCGGGAAAAATGTAACGGTTGATGAACGTCGTAGCGAGGCTCTTGCGCCAGCCTTCTTCGTCGTGGGTGATGCCGTGGTTCAGAAACAGCCCGTCCGGCTTCAGCAGGCGCTGTGCCGTCCGGAAATAAAGCGGGAGGTTCCTGAGCCCGACGTGCTCGAACATGCCCACGCTTACGATCTTGTCGTAAACCGCTTCTCCGGGTACGTTGCGGTAGTCCCGGAGTTCCACCGTCACCTGTTTTTCCAGGCCCTGTTCACGGATCTTCTCCTTCGCATACTCATATTGCTTGCGGCTCAATGTTATCCCGTGCGCCTGCGCGCCATAGTGCCTCGCCGCCCAGCGAATCAAAGCGCCCCAGCCGCACCCTATGTCCAACAGGCGTTCGCCTTGCTTGAGGCGGAGTTTGCGGCAGATGTAATCGAGCTTGTTGCGCTGCGCCTGATCCAGACCGTCATTGTCGTTTTCGAAGTAGGCGCAGGAGTAAACCATTTGCGCGTCCAGCCAAAGACCGTAGAAATCATTGGAGACGCCGTAATGGAATGCAACGGCCTTGCGGTCCGCCGCTTCTGAATGCTTGCGCGAAAAGCGAACCGGCCACGCCTTCGATCGCTTGACCTCGACTGGACAGTCGCCCCTTTCGTCCGGGCCGTTTCCCAACAGGAGGGCAGCGGCCAGCAACGAAAATCTCTCCGGAGCGGAGAACGAAAGCGACTGCAGATGTTCCTTCTGTTCCAAGACCGAGAAGAGGTCGCCTTCAACATCCACCAGCCCATGGATATAAGCTTCCGCGAGGCGCAGGGGATCGCGGAACAGCGCCAGATCGCGAAACGGTCCGGGAGTGCGAAAGACCAGGGTCGCGCGGGGCGAGCCTGCGCCCAGTTCCACCGTTTCGCCATTCCAGAACCGTATGGCAAGGCTGCCCGTGTAGGATCGAAATACGCGGCGCACGGCTTCCTTCGCTTTTTCCACCAAATGAATCATGGTCTGGGGTTGGTTTATCCCCCTGGTATTCATGTCCATTGCGATCTCCAAGTTGCTGCCTTCGCGGTTCGGCTGTGCGGCAAGGCGTTCTCAGGCGCCTACCAGGGACCCAAATAACGTATGCTGATCAGGAACAACACGGCGGCAAGCATGGCCCTGAGCCACGTCTCATGCATGTATTTGCTTAACCGCGGACCCAGGTAGGATCCCGCCGCGGTTCCCGCGAGCAGCAGTGCCAATAGGGGAATGTCAAGGCGCACGCCGAGAAACACATAGTTGCTAATGGATGCGACCGAACTGATAAAGATCGCGAGCGCCGCTGTTCCCGCAACGATCGTCATGGGAAGACCCAACGCGATCGACATGAAGGGCACCAGCAAGAACCCGCCGCCCACCCCCAGCGCCGAGGAGATCACAGCGATGCCGAGCGCGACCAAAAAAGGGATCCAGGGGCTATAACGGAAGCGCTCATTGCCGAAGCGGAACTCGAACCGAACCGCGGAAGAGCGGAGTTGCTCTACGCCGAGTGTTTCCGGCACTCCTCTTTCGCGGACTCGTCTTTCAAAGGCTGCCGCGGCGCGCTCGGCGCGGCTGTCGCTCGACCGTTTCTGACCAACCAGCCGCCACCCCAGTTGCAGGGCGATCAACAGGATAAACAAACCGAATACCGGTTTGAATATTCGTAACTCACCGAGGTACCGCACCGATAGATTGCTTCCGATAAGCGCCCCGACCACGCCGCCCGCTCCCAGCAATACTGCCAGGCCGAGGACGAGTCGGCGCTGCTTGTAATAGCTGGGCACGGCAACGAGGGGCGACGCAAGCGTCAGCATCTGCGCCATCGGCTTGACCAGGTTCGCGTCGGTCAGGCCCAGCACCGAGATAAGTCCGAGCGAAGCGAGAACCCCGCCGCCCGCTCCCACCGCTGAGAATACAAGACCGACCAAAATCCCCCAGGCAAGCGGAACCCAAGGTGCGATACTGATTCCGCTCACGTCAAATACCATGATCCAACTCCTTGGCCGTCGCTCCATGATCCATAATTTCTCCACGGTCAACGCGGCACAGCCTGCCCGGTGCGCGCGGGCGGTGGGCGCCGTCCCACTTCCACCGGGATTGGCAGCGGTTTCCCGTTCCGCAGCACGTCGAACGTTCCGCGCGTGCCCGGCGCGAGTGCGGCCGTTTCATTGATCAGCGCGCCGGTGTCGGATATCGGCTTGCCATTGACGGCGACGATGATGTCGCCGGGACGCATGCCGGCGCGTTCCGCCGGTCCCCCACGCTGCACGCCCATGATCAGGGCGCCGCGCGCGCCGGTTTCGGCGACGTCGCGGGCGGACACCCCCAACCAGCCGCGATCAACGCCGCCTTTTTCAATGATCTGTCCGAATACCTGGCGGGCGAGGGTTACTGGAATGGCGAAGCCGATACCCTGCGAGCCGCCGCTCTGGGAGAAAATCGCCGTATTGATGCCGACGAGATTGCCGCGCGTGTCGATCAAGGCGCCGCCCGAGTTGCCGGGGTTGATTGCGGCGTCGGTCTGGATGAAATTTTCGAAGGTGTTGATCCCGAGCCGGTTGCGCCCTGTCGCGCTGACGATGCCTTGGGTCACGGTCTGTCCCACGCCGAACGGGTTGCCGATCGCCAGCACGACGTCTCCCACCTGAAGCGCGTCGGATGTTCCGAAAGTGATCGGGCGCAGGCCGGAGGCCTTGACCCTGAGCACCGCGAGGTCGGTTTCGGGGTCGGTGCCGACGATTTTCGCCGGGGCGACGGTGTCGCGGCCGATCGCGACCGCGATCTCGTCGGCTTCCGCGACGACGTGATTGTTTGTGAGGATGTAACCCTGTTCAGAGATGATGACGCCAGAGCCGAGGCTGGTGGCCTGCTCGGGCTGCTGCTCGCCGTAGAAGAAACGGAAGAGTGGGTCGTCAGTCAGGGGGGACCGGACCGTTTTTGCGGTGTAGATGTTGACAACCGAGGGCGCCGCTTTCACGACCGCCTCGCGGTAGCTTTCCGTGCCCGGCGCGCTCGGGGCCACGGCGGGCGGCGCCTCGCGCACCACAACCGCCTCGCGAGTTGCGGTTTGCCGTTCGGGCCCGAGTGCGGTGAAAGCAAGCATCAGTCCGACGCCAACGGTAACCGCCTGCGCAAGCAAGAGCCAGAATCGCTTCAGCATCATCGCACCTCGCAAGGCATTGTCGGATTCAATTCGGCTGGCTGCGGGCTGTGCGCCAGCGGGGGAAGAACGCGGGAGTGTGGGCGGCGTATTGCGCGTACTCGTTTCCGAATTCGCGCAACGCGTCCTGCTCCTCCTTCCTGGCAAGGCGCACATACATCCACACCAATATCGGGAACATGACGAGGGTAACGAGCGTCGGCCATTGCAGCAGAAAGCCAAGCATGATCGCGATGAACCCGACGTACTGAGGATGGCGGACGTAGGCGTACGGGCCGCTTGCCGCGATCTCGTGCCGCCGCTGGGCTTCATACAGGATGCCCCAAGACTTCGCGAGCAGGACGAAGCCGGCGAAGATGAGCACATACGACGTGACGTGGAACGGGCCGAAATGAGGGTCCATTTGCCAGCCGAAGAGCGCTTGGAGAAGAACTTCGAGAAGATGACCCGCGTCGTGGGAGAGGAAGTCGATCTCGGGGTAATGGCTTTCCAGCCATCCGGAGAAAAGATAAATGGTAAGTGGAAATCCGTACATTTCAGTAAAGAGCGCCACGATAAACGCGGAAAATGCGCCGAGCGAGCGCCAATCCCGTCCCGTGCGCGGCGTGGCGAAGCTGAATGCGAAGATGATGAAAACCAGCGCATTGATGATGACAAGGGACCACAGGCCGTACGCCTGTTCATACTCGATAATCACGTTTCTCTCCCTTTAACGGCACCATGCGGATCATGCTTGCACCTTGATGTTGATCATCATGCCCTGGTCCTCGTGCTCGAGGTTGTGGCAGTGGAACAGATAGACCTGGTCGCCGGGATAGGGGTGGGAGAAATCCACCGCCAATCGCACCGTCTCGCCGGGCCACAGCAGCACGGTGTCCTTCCATCCCAGATCGGTCGCGGTCAGTCCCTGTTCGTTCACGACGCCCGGCGCCACCTGCTGCGGGCTGCCGCTGCGCGCGAGCACGCGGAACGGGACGCCGTGCAGATGCATCGGGTGCGGCATGCTCGCCTTGTCGTTGCGGATCTCCCAGATCTCTTTGGCGCCGCGCTGCACGGTCACCGGTGTCTCCTTCATTTCGAAGGTCTCGCCATTGATGCGCCAGCGGCCGTCCTTGAGGTCGAGCAGGAACTCGCGCGGCCTGGCGTCCGCGGCTTTGACCGGCGGCAGCGTGGAGAGCACCGCCGGCACGCGCGGCTCGTAGGCCATCTTGCTCGTCACGTTGATGCGCATGAGATCAATCGCGGCACCGTCGGCGAGCATCGCGCCGTGGGGCGTCTGCGCGCCGCTTGGCTCACCGCCCATCGCCATGCCGGCGTGCGGGGAGGGTGCTTCGCCCTTTTGGTCCTTCGCACCCGCGCCCATCGCCATGCCTGCCATGCTGCCTTCGGCATGCATCGGGTCGAAGGCGAGGCTTTGCAACATCACGGCATCGCCGACACTCGCGCCGCTCAGGTCGAGCAGCACATCGAGCCGTTCACCCGGTGCAAGAAAGGCTTCCTTCGTGTGGTAGGACCGGTCGAGCAGACCGCCGTCGGCGCCGATCACGGCGTACACCAACTGGAAGCCACCCCGCGTGAAAGCCAGGCGATAGGTACGGGCGTTGGAGCCGTTCAGGATGCGGAAGCGGTAGAGGCGCGTCGCCGCGTTGAAATACGGCCGCGGCGTGAGGTTCACCAGCACGGTATCGCCGACGTAGCCATTCACTTTCTCCTCGTCGCTCGGCGCATAGACCAGCCGGCCCTGGTCATCGAATTTCTTGTCCTGGATGACGATTGGAATGTCAGTCACGCCCAGCTTCAGGTCGAGCGCTTTCTGCAGCGCGAGCGCCTCGCCGTCCTCCACGATGAAGAGGCTCGCCAGGCCGAGATAGGCCTGCTTCGAAGTGAGCTTGTGGGGATGAGGATGGTACCAGTAGGTCCCGGCACGGTTCGGGACCTGGAATTCGTAGTCGTAGGTGGCGCCAGCGGCGATCGCGAAACTGGGGTGCGCATCGTTCTTGCCGTCCACCTTGAGCCCGTGCCAGTGAATGATGGTGCTCTCATCGAGCGCGTTTGACAGCCTCGCTCGGAACGTCGCGCCGCTGCGCATCCGCAAAACAGGGTTGAGCCAGTAGTTGCCGTCCTGCTCGACCTCGTACACGAGCAGCGGCGCGGACTTGCGCTCGTAAATGGCGTGCTGCACCGACTTCGCGACAATGGTGACTGGTGCGGAAACATCCAACACACCGAGCACGCCGCTCGAGCCCGGCAGGCGGAGCGGGTTGGGAAACTCGCCCGCTGCGTGAGCGCCGGGTTCCATCGCGGTGGACGGCATGTGCCGCGCGCGATACCACCAGCCCACGCCGCCCGCGACGGCCGATGCGCCGAGGATCGCGGCGCCGGTGATGAGGAACTTCCTGCGGTCAAACTGGCTCATTGTGGTTCTCCATACGGGTCATTTGGCTCCACGTCGTTGTCCTGTCCTTCAGTCGCAGGCCTTTCACCGGAGCTGTCATAACGCTGTCCTTGCGGTCATTGCGGCCCCGTTCAGTTACCCTGGGTTCGCGTGAACAGACCGCCCAACCGCGGAAAAAACGCGGGCGTTCGCTTGGCATAGCGCAAGTACTCCTCGCCGAACTCGGCCGCAACCTCGCGTTCCTCCCGGCGCGCCAGCCTCACGTACATGTAAACCAGGATGGGGAACATCACGAGCGTGATGAGTGTCGGCCACTGAAAAAGAAATCCGAGCATGATCAGGATGAACCCTGTGTATTGAGGATGTCGTATATGGGCATACGGGCCGGTTGTCGCCAGTTGACGGGTGCGCTGCGCCTGGTAAAGCACATTCCACGCGGAGGCCAGCAATATGAACCCGCCGCCGATGAAAATGGCGCTCAGCAGATGAAACGGTCCGAAATGGGGGTTGGAGCGCCAGCCGAACATGACCTCGAGCAAGTGTCCGGAATCGTGCGCGAGAAAATCCACGCCGGGAAATCTGCTCGACAGCCAGCCGGAGAGCAGGTAGATCGTCAGCGGAAATCCATACATCTCCGTGAACAGTGCTACCAGAAACGCGGAGAACGCGCCGAACGAACGCCAATCGCGCGAAGTCTGTGGCTTCGCGAAGCTGAACGCGAAGATGATAAAAACCAGTGAATTGATGATGACCAGCGACCACAGGCCGTAGGCCGAAGGTTCCGATGGGTTCATTTGTCTTGTCCCTTGCGTTGTTTGTCTGACGCCTCACCGCTGTCATCGCGATGGCTGCCGTGCCCGCCATGCCCGCCGTGTCCGCCGTGCATGAACAGATGCAGAAGCGGGCAGGCGAGCAGCAACAACCATATCCCATAGGACGATAGCCACCTGGAGAGGTGTGCCCTGTGCTCGGTAATTAGGAAATACGCGGCGATGAGGGCGAAACCGATAAATACCCATTTCGTCCTGGATTTCGTTTCCTTGCCGCCATCCGGCTCGTGCCGGTGATCGTGGTTCATCAGTAGCTCCTGTAAGTAGATTGCATCACCGACGCGGGTGCGAAAATTCGAAGCTTGTTTTCGCCGGTGTGGTTGCGCCCGGCCGGCGGATTTCGATATCGATGCGGTAAGGGCCGGGGCTGCCCATCGAAAAGTAATTGCCGAACGAGGCCGCCTTGTCGATGGTCATGAGCTCGAGCTTTTTTTCGATTGACCCGAACCCGATCTCGGCCACGCGGGTCGTCACCGCGGCGTTGCCGATGCGGCTGCCGTCCTTCGTGTCGAAAATGGCGACGACCACGTGGTGTTGCCGTTTGGCGGACGGAACCCCGCCGTGCATCTTGTTTTCGGGGTGTTCCGGGGCGTGTCCCAGTACCATCTCGGCCGGCAGCACGCCCAGGTAAACCGCGACGTTGCCCGCGGTCTTGTAGTAATTCGCGGCGAAGGCCGGGCTCGTACTGACGATCATGACGGCGACGGCTGTTAGCCCCGCCTTGATAAGGTGCGTTGATAAAAACCTGTCTTTCACAATGTTCTCCTCACGCTTGGCGCACGTCTGACGCTTTTCATCATCAGAGCCATGGTCCTCACTTTGTGCCACGCCGCGCTTCGCGCTGTTGAGGTAAGTCAAGTCACCCGGCTATTAATTCGCCGCACGCATCCGGGCCTGAAGATCGCGCCACAGGCCGATGCGATCTGATCCGCCGACCTGTTGGGCGCGTCCGGTCTGCTCCTTCGCCAGCCACAGCCCGGAACCGTTGAAGCTGTAGACGGGCAGCAAATCGGTTCTGGTGGACGCGAGCTGTATGGTCTTGTTGATGTTGTCGAGCACCAGAGGATCGGCGTCGGGAGTGGGCGAATACGCCAATATCATGTGGGCCTGCCTGTATATCACCAGCTCCTTGACATAGATGAGTCTCAGCTTCTCGTCGGGAACCCCCAGCGCCCGCAAGGTGAAGTACTTCGCGATCGAAAAATCTTCGCAGTCTCCGCCGTCGGTGGACATAAACTCGATTGGAGTCGCCCAATAGTCTTCCTTTCCCCAATGGTCGATGTCGCTCACGAACCGTGGCTGGTTCATGAAATCGTTCACCAGTTCGAGCTTGTCTCGTTCGGACAACTTCTTGTATTTCGGGTTGATGAGCAGATCCTTCCAGCCAGTCAGTCGTTCCTTGGCGATTGGCCCGAATTGCTGCGCCAACTTGGCAATTTGGGCATCCGTGATAGCGGCCAATTCGGCTGCAAGTGCTGCGACCGATGCAACCAGCAGCAAAATACGGAGCCACCTCGCAGCACATGCGCGCATATCATTCCCCGTCCTGACGCTGCATTCAGGCTTCCTCGATAGCTCCAGCGCTCAGATATCACCCGACGCACAGTCGCTCCGTGACAAGCACCGGAAAAGTTTCCCGGTGTTACTTTCCCATTTGCGGCTGGACAATGTGCGAAGTTCTGCCGGATTCACGCACCAGCGCCTGATTGGCGTCGCTGATCGCGCGGTCCCCGAGCTCGGGCGCGCGCCGGCGGTAACTCCTGGCGTAAATAGGCCACTCGTTATTTATGAGGCTGAAACGTGGTTTCGGTCCCGAAACATCTTGCCGCGCGGCCGCATAAGCTTCGATGGTGCCAACGTCGCGCCAGTAACCGCGTTCTTCGTGACGTCGAACGCCGGGTACACGATTGCTGGCGAAATCGTAAGCAAAGGCGCGATGGCTGCATCGCGCGCGAGGCAATACATGCCGGCCGAAGTCGGTTTCTCGATGCTGGTGCGCTTGCTGCAGCAGCTCCGCCAGGACACGTGGGTTAAACAGATAGTTGCCCATGGAAGCGTATGCCCGCTTCGGCTCTGCAGGGATCGGCGCCGGCCGGTCCGGCTTTTCCTGAAAATCCGTTACGCGGCCATCCGAGCCGGTGACGATGATGCCGAACGGCGAAGCTTTTTCGACTGGGACCGGGACCGGGACCGCCGCTATGCTGACATCCGCACCGCGCTCCACGTGACAGCGAACCATTTGGCGCACATCCATACGGTAAATGTGATCGGCAGCGAACACGGCTACCAAGTCAGGTCTATGACGCTCAATCAGGTGGAGATTTTGATAGACCGCATCGGCCGTGCCTTCGAAGCGTCCGGGCTCCGCTCCCGTTTTCGGAAGCACCACGTTCACGAACCGCTCAGGGCTCTGGGAGGAATGCGCCCATACAGCGCGTATATGCTGGATGAGGGACTGTGGTTTGTATTGGGCCAGCACATAGATCGACGAGATTCCTGAGTTGACCAGATTACTTAGCACGAAATCGACGATGCGATAGCCGCCCGCAAAGGGCAGCGCGGGTTTTGCGTGTTCGGCAGTCAGAGGGTAAAGCCGGGAGCCTTCGCCTCCCGCCAGGACCAGCGCAAGGATTTTCGTTGCTGTCATACGCATTGCTCCACTTTTCTTGAATTTCACGCAACCGGCCGCACCGACGTGAGCATCGCCCGATCATGCCAACCTCAGTTGGCCATGACATGCTTCCTGTCAAAACCCTGCGGCACCAGAACAACCTTTAAGACCTATATGTCCGCCGCGGATAGTTCGGTATCCAACGGCTGTGCGTGTCAGATGCTCAGCGCGGAACCAGCACTCTCGTCAAGGCTGGCGCGCTCAATCGTGAGCGCCGAGCTGAGAAGCGAGGGGTTAAATCAGAAGGCGCAGCGTGCGCAGGTACAGGCGGCGTGGAGGCGGAGGTATCTCGTGTTGCGCGAGACTCTGGGAACGGGTTAATCCGGCCAAAAACGGCGTGGCAAGCGCTTCAACCGCAACCCACCCTGAGGGCGAGTCATTCGTTGTCAATGTCAAAGAAATGTTACCGTTCCATGGCGCTGCGCTGGCAAGATCGCACCATGATGACCCGGAGCCATGATCCGAGTGTTCCGTAACAAGACTCTCGTTGTTAAGGGGATGGTCTATAGCCGTGCCCGCAATTGTTTCGGTGACGTTCTCGTGATCGCTGACGGGTGCGGCGATTGCTTCGATGCATGGGAACAGTATCGCAGCGAGCGCAAACACGACCCACCCGGCCAGCAACGCAGCCCGCCCAAATCGAAGTGCGCCACCTGGTCTCCTGACCCTTGGCGCGCTACTGACCCTTTTTATCATTGCAGCCATGCTATTCACTTTAGCTTTACTTGGTGCTCCGTCTTGCTTTCATCTACTTCCATCCCGCAAACTGGGTCTGTGTCTTTTTTGGCCCGAAACCCCGTATCGTGCTGATCTCCCTTTTTATGATGTCCTTTCATAAGTTTCATATCTGCTAGCAAACCAATCCCAAAACCTGCGGCTGGAGCAATAATTGTCCAAGGGCCACCTAAAGACTGACCTACGGCGAATCCTCCAATCAGACCTACGCAACAAAGCATATCCGCCTCCTCTCACTACTGTCCGGTTAACTTTCGAAGAAATTCAACTGGCTGGACGCATTCGGTGAAATTGTCGGCTCAAACCTGGTCCACTACTTCGCGTTGAGCTTCTTCCCGCCGAGAGACTCGAGGGCGAGTATCTTTGTCGTGCAGCTTTCGGCGATGGCATTGGCGATGTCCGGATCGAGCTTCTGCCCCGGTTCGGCGACCCAGCCGGCGTTGGTAATCATTTCATTCCGTTTCCAGGTGTCGGTCTTGTTGAGCGTATTCCACGCCGCGGCCGCATCCGGTTGTTTCTCGAACCGAGCAACGCAGGCTGGCGTCGCATAAGCGACAACCGCCACCTGCACTTTCTCCGCGGATGTTTTCGCCGCAGTGCCCGCGCTCATCCAGCCGAAAACCAACGACAAGACTATCCACCACGCTATGGCGCCTATTCCAGTGCCATAGAGGCCGGGTTCCAGCCAAGCAGGTATCTTAAAAGAACTAACCATGATTCCTCCTAATAACACCAGGTTCCCGGGAGAAAAGGATTTTTTCCCCCGTTCCTGTCCTGTCATAATAGCGCCACGTGCCGCGGGGATAACTGCCAACCGCACCCTCACCGATAGCGGAGAGCGTCCATCAACTCTTCCACGATCGTTTCCGTATCGCCGCGCTCTGCGGCAGTTGTCACATGCGCACGCAAATGGCTCTCGAGGGTGATTTGACCAGCCTTCTCCAGCGCACCCTGGACCGCCTTGATCTGGCGGAGCACATCAACGCAATAGGTGTCGTGTTTCTCGAGGGCGTGCAGAATGCTTTCCAAGTGCCCCCTGGCGATGGCGAGCCTGCGTGTGACCACCTTGCGCGCA
>MERI01000148.1 GCA_001772005.1 Betaproteobacteria bacterium RIFCSPLOWO2_12_FULL_62_58
GGACGAGCCCATCATAAGAGCGCTGTCGGCGCCAATTCCTGTGACGTTCACCGCGAGGAATGCAAGCGTGGTGGGCGTGATTCAAAGCCCCGCATGGATTCCCGTTTGCACGGGAATGACAGCTCCCGCCGAGGTTACTGGTTTGGTGCCGATTTGGAAGTCCAGCAGAGACGACACCCACAGAAAACCCAAAAGAACCGACATTAAAACGGCGGCATGGCGCCGTGAGCGGCTTCCCATGCTTCCGTCGTCGAATGTTTGATGATCGGGTACACGCGCACATCCATGTAGGGATGCATGGGCAGGGATGCCAGCGTGGCGTGCAGCTCCTCCAGGGTGCCGGCTTCCCAGATGCTGAAGTTGGCGCGCTGGCCCACGATCCTGAAAATGCGTTTGAGTTTTCCTTCCTTCACGCATTGCATGCCGCGCTCGGTTTCAGCCTTGACGAGCGGATCAAGTTTTTCCTTCGGCCAATCATCGGGCAGGCGCACCACGATGTTTACCATGAATTGCATTTCCGCATCCTTTGATCTTGTGGTAACTTGGAAAAGCTGCAACGCATTGTAGTGCCGGGGCGGCGCTGTGACAAAGGGTTGCATCGGGCGGGCACATACTGAGCATTGCAGAAATGCATGACAATGCTCAGCCCTCATCCCCGACCCTTCTCCCGAGGGGAGAAGGGGCGCCGGAGCGCGGAACAGGGGCCCCGTTTACGGGGATGTGACCGCCCAGGCGCACATTAAGCACGCGAAGAATCACGGCGCTGCATCCCGCTGCGGGGTCGCATCCATCGGCCCAAGCCGACGGAACCTGTTCCGCCCTCCGCGGGCGCATTCGAGGTACAAATGAATTGTCATCCATTTGCGCAAGACTCAATAATTAGGGAATCAGCATGGACTTTTCGCTTAACGAGGAACAGCGCGCGTGGCAGGTGAAGGCGCGGAAATTCGCCGAAGAGGAGATACGCCCCATTTCCCTGCAACGCGATCAAGTCGCGGACCCGCGCCAGACGATCGACTGGGAGATCATCAGGAAGGGTTCCAAACTCGGATTTCGGACGGCGGCCGTGCCCAGGGAGTGGGGCGGGCACGGACTTGATTTCGTTACGCAGGCGCTGGTGATCGCAGAGCTCGCCAGGGGTGACAGCGCCATCGCCAAGACCTTCAGCCAGTGCTGGAAGTGGAGTCATCTGATCGCGGACCGCTGCACTTCGGAGCAGCGCGAGCGTTTCCTGAAGCCGTTCTTGGAGGACGATATGTTTCTGCTGGGCGGGGGCATTACCGAGCCGAACGCCGGTTCCGACAACCGCCTGCCGCCCGGCGGCGACCCCAGGGCCGGCCTCAGACTGAGGGCGGAACGCCACGGCGACGAATGGATCCTGAACGGCGAGAAATGCTTCATCGCGAACGCGAACGTGGGCAAGCTGTTTTTTGCGTACACGCGCACCAATGCCAACGTCACGGTCGGGGAAGGGACCACCGTCTTTGCGGTGCCGATCGATACGCCCGGCCTGCGGGTGGGCAAGGTGTTCGACAAGAGCGGCTGGCGTTTTTACCAGAATGCGGAACTGATTTTCGAGGACGCCCGCGTGCCTCACGCCAATCTCGTGGGCGGGCTGAACGGCGGACTGAAGGCGCGCACGGGCAAGCACTCGAAGTTCGGCGAACTTGAGTACTCGGCCAACGCCGTCGGGGTTTGCGACGCCGCAGTCGAAATGGCCATGCAGCACGGGCGGACGCACAAGCAGGGCGGCAAGCCGATCATCGAGCAGCAGGTCATCCAACTGAAGCTCTCCGCAATGCACATGCTGGCGGAGGCGCTGCGCTCCTTCGTGATGCGGGTCGCTGCGGAAAGTGATGCCAAGGCCGCACCTCGCCCGGCGCACAACCATTTCCTGATGAATTTTGCGACTGACGCCATACAACGGGTGTGCTACCTCAACATGGATATCCACGGCTGCACCGGTGGCGCGATGATGAACGCAGCCGCCGACAAGCTCGTCCGGGACGCCATCATATGGACACACATTGCCGGCGATTCCGTGCAGCGGATGAAGGCTGTCAGGTCCTTGCTGTTTTCCGACTGAGCATTTTCCAAGCTGCCGGCCAGGCGGATATCGTAATGGACGACGTAATTTGTACTGATTACACTACAGAACCTGGCACCGCTTGCGTGGCCGCGTATGCGCCAGACCTGTAACGCGCCGCAATCACCTAGGAGTTTGTCGGACTCAGCCCCGACAAACTCCTAATGCAAAACCGGCGCCAGGAAAATTGCAAAAGAGGATGACAGATATGCGAATTCACCCCTGTTTTTCTTCATATTCGGCCGCTTCCGGTGAGTTTTCTTCCGAATGGTCAGCCGGTTTTGCTGTTAGCAGCCTGTACGGACTGTTAAGTCCGACAGGCTGCTAGTGGAGAACACATGACAACCGCAAGAGCCCCGCTTTGCCTTGCCCTGCTTGCCCTGCTCGCATGCCCACTGCCGGTCCTGGCTCAGACGTACCCCGAGAAGAGCATCCGGCTGGTGGTGGCGTTCCCCACCGGCGCCCCGTACATCCTGGCACTCCTTATCTCGGACAAGCTGCGCGAATCGCTTGGGCAGTCGGTCGTGCCTGATTTCAGGGCCGGGGCGGGTGGCAACATCGCTTCCGAACTCGTCGCGAAGGCGCCGCCCGACGGCTATACGTTGTTGCTGACGAGCGCCACGATCGTCATCAGTCCCAGTCTTTTCGCGAAGCTGGGATTCGACCCGTTCCGCGACTTCGCGCCGATCACGCAGATTGCGACGGTGCCGAACGTACTGATCGTCCATCCTTCCGTGCCGGCCAAAAGCCTCAGCGAACTGGTGAAGCTCGCGAAAGCGCATCCCGGAAAACTCAACTTCGGCTCCGGCGGCCTGGGCTCGGGCAGTCAACTCGGGAGCGAACTTTTCAAGACGTTGACCAGGATCAATATCGTGCACGTGCCGTACAAGGGAGCGGCTCTTGCATTGCAGGCGATGTTGAGCGGTGAAGTCGACATGGTGACATCGACCGTTCCGGCGACAATTCCGCTCGTCAACGCCGGCAGGATACGGGCGCTGGCAGTGATGGCGCCAACGCGCGTGGCGGCGTTGCCGAAGGTGCCAACGACCGCCGAGGCCGGGATGCCGGAGCTGGTCGTCATCACGTGGTACGGCCTGTTCGCCCCGGCCGGCGTGAAGCCCGAGATCATCGAGCGGCTGAACGCGGAAGTGGTCAGGCTCATGAACGCGCCGGAGACCCGCAGCAGGCTCGCCAAGGTGGAGCTTGACGCGGCCACCAGCACGCCGGCCGAATTCGCCAAGTTCGTGCGCGCGGAATCGGAAAAATGGGCGCGCGTCATCAAGGACGCCAACATTCGCGTCCAGCAATAGTGAAGTTACTCGTATTTGATGCCGGCTTCCTTGACCAGCTTGCCGAACTTGGCGTATTCGGATTTCAAATAATCCCGAAACTGCTCCGGTGCGCCGCCGACGATGGTGGAGCCCTCCGCGCGCGCCGCTTCCTTGATGTCAGGCAGTTGCACTATGGTGTTGAGTTCCTTGTTCAGCCGTTCAATGATCGCCCGCGGCGTGCGTGCGGGCGCGGCGATCGCGTTCCAGGTGGTGTTCTCATAGCCGGGGACGCCGGCTTCGGCGATGGTCGGCACATCGGGCAGCGCGTCCAGACGCGTGGCGCCGGTCGTGCCCAGAGCGCGCACCTTGCCGGATCTGATTTGCGGGATGGTCGGGCTGGCGACGTTAAACAGCACCTGGAGGTGTCCACCGATAACATCGGACAATGCTGCGGCGATGCTCTTGTGTGGCACGTGCGTCATCTTTACATTGGTCATCATGGTGAATAATTCGCCGCACATATGACCGAAACCGCCTACCCCCGTTGATCCGTAGTTGAGCTCCCCGGGCTTCTGCCGCGCGAGCGCGATCAGTTCCTTCACCGTCTTCACGGGAACGGAAGGATGGACCACCAGCACGCCGGGCGTCGTCGTCACGTGGATGATCGGGGCGAAGTCCTTCAGCACGTCGTACGGCAATTTGTAGAGATGCGGGTTTACCGCCCAGGGGCCGACCGGGGCGATGATGATGGTATAACCGTCGGCCGGCGCCCGCGCGACGATCCCCATGCCGATGCTGGCGTTGGCGCCGGGGCGGTTGTCGATCACGATCGGCTGGCCGAGCCGGTCCCTCAGCTTCTCGGCCAGCCTGCGACCCTGGATGTCGGGAGTCCCGCCCGGAAAGTACGGGACAACGAAGCGGATGGGCTTGGTCGGGTATGCGGGATCTTTGGAGATGGCTGGTGCGGCCGCTCCGGTGGAGACGCCGGTGGCGGCGAGCACAAAAAGAGTTGGCAGCAATGCTTGCTTCATAAGCTCCTCCTGAGCGGAAGTGGTGTCAAAAATGCCACTTCGCTCCATAATACGTTGTCATTCCCGTGGCGACGGGAATCCATACGACGGCTCCACATGTTCAATTCGTAAATTGGATTCCCCCCCGATTAAAGCGCTCGGGGGCAGGCTCCTCCACGGGAATGACAATGGGTATTATGGTGCTAGGCGTCATTTTTTCAGACCGAGCCACTTCCACATGCCAGCATGCGGACAACGGATCAACCTAACATCTTCTCCACGAGTTCCATATTGGAGCGATCTGGTTTCAGCGCGCCCTGTCGGATCTGCCGGTTGATCTCCGTGACCGCCTCATTTGCGGGCGTCGGCACATTGACCTCCTTGCCTTTTCTCACCACGAGGCCGCTCAGGTAGTCCGTTTCAGTATAGCGGCCCTTCAGGTAATCCTGAAGGACGACCCCCCGCACTTGTCTCGCGGTTTCGCCGTGGTGGATGACGATGGTTCGCAGGAGCTTTTCCACGATCTCATCGGTGGAGCCCATGAACTCCTCGGCGCTCAATCCGAAAATGGGCTCGATGGTGTAGCCGAGCGCAGCACCGACAGCCATGGTCTCCCTGCCGAGCTTGATGCACAGCTTGAACACCGCCGGGATTTCGGTCGCCTCCCATGACTGGAGGCCGAGCATGCCGAAAGGCGCGAGGATCATCGAACTGTTGACCAGCTTGGCCCACTTGGCGCCATAGATATTGGTGGTGACGGAGACCCTGCCGACGCAACTCATGATCTTTTCAAGTTCCCGCAGTCGCGGGGTGATTCCGCCGTGAAGCTCGCCAAGGCCAAACCACGTTCGATCACGCATCGTATTGCGCTGGACGAGGCCGGGGGTGAAGACTTCCGCGGAAAGCTCGAAAGCGCAACCCGCGACGCGTGGATAGCCGACGATAGGCACGATCGATTCCTCGTTCATACCGTTCTGTACGCCCACCAGTACGCCGTCGGACTTGAGATAGGGTTTGATGAATTCCGCCATCCAGCGGGTGTCGTAGGATTTGGGGGCGAGGAGAACGATGTCGAACTGCTGGTTCAGCGTGCAGACATCGCAAAGGTGATAAGCACGCACCGGCGTCTGCCAGTCTTCATCCGGCATGACGACGCGCAATCCGTTGGCCTTCATCGCCTCCACGTGCGCGGGCCATTGATCGATGAGCACCACGTCATATCCTGCCTTGGTCAGGTCCGCGCCGACACTGCTGCCGATGGCGCCTGTTCCCACGACCGCGATTTGTCTGCTCATGCGTGACCCTTTACACCAGTTTGTCATTCCCGACTAGAGCCTGCCCCCGAAGGCACTAATCGGGGGGGAATCCATGCATCGTGGAACAAAGACGACTACGCTTACGTTCCTGGCGGCGAACATTGAAGAAATTTGCATTGACGGCACTCCGTTCATGGACAAATCACATGGGTACCCTATGGATTCCCGTTTTCACGGGAATGAGTGCGTCCGTGAGGGCGTTTTGTCTGCAAGGTGAAAGTCCATGTCATAGGAGGTCACTACTATGTAGCCGAAGGTAACTGCGTCGCTGCGAGGCGGGGTGGGGAGCAACCGGAGGCGAAAAGGCAGCCCGTAGGGTAACGAACCCGATTCGGCGGCATGTGGCGGCGAGCCTGCTCATTCGTGGCGAAGCCTGGAACATACCGCACGCGCTGAAGTGACTGCGAAAGCGACGTGTGGGCGCATAACGTGGTTGGGGGCGGGATGTCTGGAAGGCAAAGCGCAGTAAGCGGAGAGAGCTGCCACTGGGGTGAGGGGTGGTAGCAGTCAGAGGCCCCATAGTACCGAGGATGGGCATGAGCCCATCGAGAGGTGCGGCGAGCAAAACCGCGCCAAGGGAAGGGGGCCAGGAAGAGAGAGGACTGAGCCGTTGGGCCATGCAGACCATGAAGGGAAGGTGCCGAGTGCCGCGAGCGCGGCTAGGCGAGTGCCTGATGCACTGGGAGAGGCGTGCCTCAGAACGGTGGCATCGGTGTGGTCTCACGGGGAGGTCCTGTTGACGGTTCTGGTAACGGAACGCTGAGGAGGCGGATGGCCATACCTCTTCACTGCACGGTGTGCGTCTCACCTGCGTCATGCTGTGTTGCACGAGTCAATCCCGATGTGGAAACTCTCGACTGGAGAGCCGTGTGCGGGAAAACCGCCCGCACGGTTCGGAGGGCGGGGAGGGCGTGAGCCCTTCCCGACCCCTATCACCGTCCGGTTACGCTGTCAGGCACTCATACAAAACTCAATATTCATCAGCGTTTATCGGCGCACCCCTCAAGGGGGTATTGAGAAGAATCCATCGGCGGCTCGTTGCTCTTCTTAGAGCGCGTAACAATATGAATCCCCTCGCCCCCGATCACGGGGGAGAGGGTTAGGGTGAGGGGGCTGTTGAGCGTCATCTTGTTACGCGTTCCTGGTTTCAGCAGTCGACCAGCACGCCCGGATTCATCACTGAGTGCGGGTCGAGCCGGTTCTTCGCAGCCTTGAAGGCCTCGGCGAAAAGCGGCGGCCGCTGGCGGTCGTACCATGGCCGGTGGTCCCGCCCGATCGCGTGATGGTGGGTAATGGTCCCGCCGGCGTCCACCATCGCATCGGCGCCGGCTGCCTTGATCGCCCAGAACTGCTCCGGGAGCCGGGCTTTGTCGCCCAACGCGTGCCAGGTGAAGTAGGGCGCGGGCCCATCGGGGTACAGGTGCGTGAAGCGCACGGTGCACGTGCCTTCACGCCCCGTGGCCTCGCGGATCGCGCGCAGGATCGCCGCCTTGACCTTCTGCTCAAGGTCGAAGAAACGGTCCCACGTGATCGCGGTCTCGACCGTGTCCCGCATCACGCCGCGCGCCATCGCGTGCACGCGGAAATACGGCCCGCGGATGAACTTGTCGCGCCAGTTGCCGGCGGCACCCTCGCGCTGCGACTCCTGCTTCCCCAACACCTCGCTGTCCCACTCGCCGCCGTGGTCGCCGCAGAGCTCGAGCCCGCGTTTCATCCACGCATCGGGCGGATGGTCACCGGACTCGAAGGTGAGCACCAGCACGTGACCGGTTCCGTCGCCCGCTTCGGTGAACAGTGCCTCATCCTTTTCAATCAGCCGCGCGTTGGCCGGGTACAGGCCGGACTGCGTCAGCGCACGCACGGCATTCACCGCCTTTTCCCAATCGCGGAAGCGCACTGTGGTCGCCGCGCGGAACACGGGGCGCCGATGCAGGCGCACCCAGGCTTCCGTGATGATGCCGAGCGCACCCTCGGAGCCGATGAACATGCGGTCGGGACTGGGCCCGGCGCCGGAGGCGGGCACGCGCCGCGACTCGAGCGTGCCGGAAGGGGTTACGACCCTTATCGATTCGACGTGGTCGTCGATGTGGGTGTAGAGGGTGGCGTAGTGGCCCCCCGCCCGCGTTGCGATCCAGCCGCCGAGCGAGGAAAACTCCCACGCCTGCAGGAAGAACCGCAGCGTAAGCCCGCTCGGCTTGAGTTGCTGCTCGAGGCTGGGACCCAGCACGCCGGCCTGAATGCGTGCGGCCTGCGAAGTCTTGTCGACCTCGAGGACACGATTGAAATGCTTGAGGTCGATCGTCAGCACGCCCTTGTAACGGCCGTCGGATGGCGGAGTTATACCTCCTACGACGCTGGAGCCGCCCCCGTATGGTATTGCCGCGACATCATTCGCGCCGCACCAGTCCAGTAGCGCCGCAACGTCACCCTCGGTCTTCGGCATGGCGACGATATCGGGCGGGTTCGAGAAGTCGCGCCTGAGGATCATGCGCGCCAGCTCGTGCCCCGAGCGGCCGTAGGAGTGCAGCAGGCGCTCGTACTTGTCGCTGGTGCACAGGTTCTTCAGGCTCTCCGGCACCGCAACCCGCGGTTCGCGCAACTCGATCTCTTCTTCGCGCGGCAGCGGCGCGGGCTCGAACCGGTCGACCTTGAGGAGCTTCGACCACGCGTCCTCGAACCACTGAAGTTCCGCCGGCGACACGGTGTCACCCTCGTAGCCCCACCCATAAAAGCTACGTCGCTTTTCGTTCATGTCTCTCCCCGTGCGGCGCCCGGCCTGACCAGTTCGATCATTGATGCTAGGTCCGCCCCAAAACAGTGTCAACCCAGGAGTTTGTCCAGCGCAGGCGCGCGGGAAGACCAGCCGCTTTCCTTGTGGGCCGCTTCAGGCGACAGGTCACGGTTCCTGCGCCGTTGTTGGCGCCAGCGCCCCCAGCCCGAGCGCTCCCGGCGTGTCACGCCGTGATATCTGCAACCGGAAGTCTGGTTCGCCTGGCGAGATCGAGAATGCCTGTATCCTGCGTCAACAGAAACATGCCTTCCTCGGCCGCCGTGGCCACCAGAAGTCGATCGAATGGGTCTGCGATCGCCTGATCGAACCGCCGTGTCGCTTCGACATGCCGCGCGGTGATTGCGAGCACCCAAAATCCTTGCGCCTCCATGGCATCGCCGAGCGAACCCTCGGGCAGCGGCAGCTTGCCGTGGGAATTCTTGATCAGCATCTCCCAAACGCTCGCTGCGCTCACAGCGCAGTCCGATTGGCTGAGGATCCTGCGCATCTCGCGCCCGAGGCGCCGGTCATCGCGCATCCAGCGATAGATCACGTGGGTATCAAGCAGGTAGCGAGTCATCGCGTGCGCTTGCCCGCCAGTTCGTCTGCAATCCGCCGATTGAATTCCGGTGCGTCCCAGTCCGGTGCCGCTGCGGGCAACTTCAACCATGCGCCAGGCTTACGCGGCTTGCGCCGCGCCTTCACCGGCACCAGACGAACCATGGGTACGCCATTGCTCGCAATGACGACGTCCTCTCCAGCCACGACCGCTTTCACCAGCTTCGAGAGTTGATTTTTCGCTTCCAGCATGTTGACCTGAGTGGTCATGCGATCCTCCGCGTGCAAATATGAATGATACACCGCCTTGGCTAACCTGGCCAAGATGGGAGTGCCACCATCGCCTCCGCTACCGCGCGGCGCGGAGTGCGATGAACCTGGATTTATTTTTCCCGGAACGGCGTTCAGGGCCGCGGTAGTTCGATGGGCTTGCCGTGCGGGGTCGCGCGGGCGGCGGCGTCCCAATCCTCCACGCGAAGCTTCAGGCAAGCGCAGGCACTGGAGTTTGTCTGGCTTTGTCCCGACAAACTCTTAACCTGAGCTGAGAAATGATGTCTTGACTTGCATCAAAGAATCGGTATCCCAGCTCTGCTATAGAAGTCCTGGTCTGGTATCCAACACAACTGGACCTGCGTGCTGTATATACTCAGCATTACCGAAACGAGCCAATGAAAGCGCGGCGCCATCGCCGTCCGGTTTCACGCCAAAGGAGCGTCGATGACAGAGAGACTTCCAGTCATGGGTGGGTTATGACGGGAATGGAGTTCTCCGCGATCCTGCGCGGGGTTCGTATACTGGACTGCACGCGCAACATCGCTGGCCCTGTGGCGACGATGCTGGCGGCGGAAATGGGGGCCGACGTCATCAAGGTCGAGCCGCCGGGTGGCGACGAGATGCGACAATGGCCGCCTTTCGTCGACGGGCAAAGCGTCTACTTCGTGAGCTGCAACCGGGGCAAGCGCAGTATCGCGATCGATTTCAAGACGGATGAAGGCAAGAATCTCTTCCACCGGCTGCTCGCGACGGCGGACGTCATGGTCGAGAACTACCGCCCCAGCACGCTGGAGAAGATGGGGCTCGGCTGGAGCAACCTCAAGGACACTTATCCCAAGTTGGTGTGGATATCGGTGACGGGATACGGCAGGAGCGGCCCGCGCGCGACCGCGCCCGCCTACGACTCGATGATCCAGGCTTACACCGGAATCATGGGGATCACAGGGGAGCAGGGCCGTCCGCCGGTCCGCTGCGGGGGCTCGCCCATCGACATCGCGACGGCCTATCTCGCCTGGGGCGCCATCATGACCGGGATTCACACCGTGGCGAAAACCGGGCGCGGCATCCTGCTCGAGGTCTCGCTGATGGAATCCGCGCTCGGATTCATGCACGCGTACTTGCAGGGCGCGTTGGCCGGGCTTCCTTTGCCCGTGCGGATAGGCTCCGAGACGATGGGGATGTACCCGATGGGCGCATTCGCGACGCAGAACGGCGAATACTGCCTCGTGCAGGTGAGTAACGAATACCAGTGGCAGCGGTTTTGTGATCTCTTGGGCGCCGCCGAGCTCGCCAATGATGCGCGATTCGCCAACAACCCGCTGCGGGTCAAGAACCGTGACGCGCTGCGCCCGCTCATCCAGAATTACCTCAGTGCGCGCACGGCGCAGCAGTGGGAGACGCTTTGCCTTGCGGCGGGCGTGCCGGTGAGCCACGTGCGCGGGCTGAATGACGTCGTGCGGGACGAGCAGGTCAACGCGAGGAAGATGGTGAAGTCTGTGCGGCTGCCGAACGGTCGCGAAATTTCAACGTGGGGCGTGCCCGTCAAGGTGGACGGGCAGGTCGCAGAGACCAAGCTCGGTGTGCCAGGCGTCGATCAGCATCGCGGCGAGATCCTCGCGGAGCTCGAGCGCATTGAGGGCGCAGATGAAAAGTAACCTTGCTGCGCGAACCTTGCAGCAGAACGTTCCTTCCCCATCAGGGGTGGGAGGGAGGTGGTTCATGACGGCTGCGAAACCCATCCCCACCCTGGCCCTCCCGTTCCCTCATCCCCGACCCTTCTCCCGGAAGGAGAAGGGAGGCTCGAGCTTCCTCTCTCCCTCTGGGAGAGAGGTTAGGAGTGAGGGCTGGAAGGGGAGGGAATCGAGTTGAAGTAGGAAGAGCCATGGACTTTGAACTGACGGCGGAAGAGCAGGCGCTCGCTGAGACGGTAAAGAACTTCGTGGACAACCGCGTCGAGCCGCGGATGGTGGAGATCGAGGCCGCGAACCAGATTCCGGACGAGATTTTCGCGGAAGCCTCCACCCTCGGGCTGTTCGGCATCAGCATTCCCGAGGAGTATGGGGGCAGCGGGCTCAGCCGCTTTTCGCGCGCGCTCGTGCACCAGATGCTCGGCCGCAGCGGCTTCGGTTTCGCCGGGGCGATAGCATCCCACACCGGCATCGGTTCGGATGGTTTGGTGTCGATCGGCACCGAGGAACAGAAGCGCCGCTATCTGCCGCGGATGGCGACGGGGGAACTGCGCGCGGCGTTCGCCATCACTGAACCCGAGGCCGGGTCGGATGCGGGCAGCATCCGAACCCACGCGCGCAAGCAAGGCGGCCGCTATTACCTGAACGGGGTCAAGCGCTTCATCAGCGGTGGTGCGCGCGCTGGCCTCATCACGGTCGTCGCGCGCACCAACAGTGCGGCGAAACCGAAGGAGTTGAGCGTTTTTCTGGTGGAGCCGTCCTTTCCGGGGTTTCGCGTCGGTGCGTTGTACGACACCATGGGCACCCGTGGCCAACCCATCGCCGAGCTCGTTTTCGAGGATTGCGAAGTGCCGGAGGAGAACCGGCTCGGTGAGGAAGGCAAAGGCTGGATCGCGGCGATGAAAATCCTGAACGATGCGCGGCCGCTGGTGGCCGGCCGCTGCGTCGGCGCTTGCGAGCGGCTGATCGAAATTTCGACCGACTACGCCAGGAACCGCAAGCAGTTCGGCCAGGCGATCGGAGAGTTCCAGGCGATCCAGTTCATGTTGGCCGACATGGCGACGCGAACGGAAGCCGCGCGGTGGCTGACTTACCACGCGGCTACGCTCGCCGATCGGGGCCGCGCGAAGCCGGAAATCATCTCGATGGCGAAACTGTTCGCGTCCGAGGCGCTTGCGTTCGTCGCCGACAGCGCGGTCCAGATCCAGGGCGGCTCGGCTTACGTTACGGGCAATCCCGTCGGCCGGTTCTATCGCGACGCGCGCGTGACGCGAATCTACGAGGGAACGTCGGAAATCCAGCGGCTCATCATCGGCCGCGCGCTGCTGCGCCGCTGACAATAATCAAGGAGAGAACAACATGGCGTACAAGGACATCGTGGTTGAGAAACGGGGCCGCATCGTGTGCGTCACGCTCAATCGGCCGGACCGGATGAACGCGATCAGCGTGGAGACCGGCAACGAACTCATCGAAGTATTCAAGGAATACCGGGACAATGCGGATCAGTGGGTGATGATCATCACCGCCGCCGGAGACAAGTCATTTTGCAGCGGCATGTACGTGACCGAAGCGGCGCAGAAGACCGAGGAAAAAGGCAAGACCGAGGGTTACACCATCTTCAAACCGTGGACCGACATGATGCAGTCGATCCGCAAGCCCTTCATCTGTGCGGTGAACGGCTATTGCATCGGCGGCGGCTGGCATCTCGTCGCCGACAGCGACATCGTCATCGCTTCCGATAATGCGCAGTTCTTCGACACCCACGTCAATATCGGTCTCATCAACGGCGTCGAATCGGCGGGGTTCGCCTTTAAGATGCCGCTGGGCATCGTGATGCGCATGGTGATTGAGGGCCGCCGTTTCCGGGTCAATGCCCAGCAAGCGTACCAGTGGGGCCTGGTCTCGGAAGTCGTGCCGCACGACAAGCTCATGGCGAAGGCGTGGGAGATCGCCACCCACATCGCCGAGGAAGCAGCTCCGCTCGCGGTGCAGGGCTCCAAGAAAGCCATCATGGGCGCAATAGATCGAGGGCCGACCCACGGCATACCCTACACGTGGACTGTCCTCACCGACATTCAGGACACAGAGGACACCAAAGAGGGATTTCGCTCTTTCGTGGAGAAGCGCAAGCCGAAGTTCACAGGCAGTTAGCAGCCTGTCGGACTTATCAATCCGACAGGCTGCTAAAAGCAAAGCCGGCTGACAATCGGGAAGAAAACCCACCAGAAGCGGCCGCATATGAAGAAGAGCAGGGGTGAATTCGCAGGTCCGTCATTCTCTTTTGCAATTTTCCTGGCGCCGGTTTTGCATTAGGAGTTTGTCCGACCTAGGTCCGACAAACTCCTGGACGTTCGGATGGCCAGCGTCCATGCTATCCGGTCGGCAGATACCGCCCGTAAACCAATGGAGATCGCGCCGATGAAAAGAAGACACGCATTGCTGCTGCTCGCGCTCGCCGCAGCCTCACCTTCGGCTCGTCCGGCACCGGCGGCGTGCCGCATCTCGCGACCGAGCACTTCCGGCAGATGACCAGGACCGACATGGTCCACGTCCCGTACAAGGGCGATGCGCCCGCGATCGTCGACCTGCTCGGCGGGCAGGTCCAGCTCGTGCTCGGCGGACCGCTGGTCATGTCCCCGCACATCAAGGCGGGCAAGCTGCGCGGTCTCGCCGTTACCAGCGCGCAGCGCTCGCGGATAATGCCCGATCTGCCCGCGGTCAGCGAGCAGGTTCCCGGCTATTCGGCGACGACCTGGTTCGGCATGTGGGCGCCCGCGGGCATGCCCAAGGAAATCGTTTCGCGGCTCAATCAGTCGATCGCGCGCATCCTCAAGCTGCCCGACGTGCAGGAGCGGCTGCGCATCGACGGCATGGAGGCGGCGCATTCGACGCCCGAGGACTTCGCGCGCTTTGTCGCCGGGGACATTGCCAAGTGGTCGAAGGTGGTCAAGACCGGCAACATCAAGGTCGACTGACACGGCTGCCCCGGCGGCGCGCCCTGGGCCGCGACTCTCGTTGCGAATCAGTCCCGCTGCAGCGCCTGAAAATCAACGACGAGCGATTTCAGCTTGAAGAGGGGTTCGAGGTCAATCCGCGGTTGGCAGCTCAACTAGTGTCGTGAGCCATTATTTCGATGCAGAATCCTTCGAGCCGCTCGTGTCCGGATGGGTAGGTCAGGTTGCCGCATCGGCGGCTACCTGACGCCTGTCTGCGTGCGGTCACGCACAGGCAGGCCAAGTGGACGTCGGGGAACGCTGAGCGTACCCCGACCTACGTTTTAAATGGTGCAGTGAATTAACGACTCAGGACACTAGGCGGATTCCCCAGTTGCTTCGTATCGGTGAAGATCTTGATGGTTTTGATACGCTCACCGTCGAACTCGAGCACGGTGATGCCGGTGAGCGTCGCCGGTTGCCCGTCAAGGAGCGTGACATCGAAGATCCACTCGGCGGCCGCCTGATTTTCCTCGACGATCACGTTCGAGGCGTACTCGTGGTACTGCGGAAACCGCGAGGGGATGTAGTCGATAAAGAATCGGCCGACGGCATCCCGTCCGCTGCTTTTCGGGTAGACCGGGTGGATGAGCGTCACGTCAGGCGTGAACATGTCCGAGAGCCCCGGCCAATCGCGGCGGGAATGGAGCTCGAAGTAGCGGTGGACGAGGCTGCGGATCCGCTCGCGGTCGGGAGTCTCCGGCACAGGTTGCTTCCTTCGGTTGCTGTCTGTTCCGAACGCGACGTCACGTCGGCCCGGGGCCAGCCGCGCGACCGACGGCCACGATTTGGAGGGCGACAGATGGGACGATCCTAGCGCAGCCGTTGCCGACCTGCAACTCTGAACCAGATCGGTTTGTCACCCAGTGCCGGTTAGATTTGCCCAGCTTGGGGAGGCAAGCAATACCAGGAACGTGGGGAAAACGTGAGGATTTGGCGAGCGTTGGCGTGTTTCGGCGACTGAGGGCGGGCGCAAACGTTAAGACAGGCGCAAGAGGTGAGACAGGTTGTCGATCAGGCGACCTTTGAGAGCTCTGTCAGCCGTAGCTGCAGGCACGCGAACACCTGATCGGCCACATCCTCCGCCAGGCAGTCGAACTCGGTCACGTCCTTCATCGATCTCAACCAGGTGAGCTGGCGCTTGGCGAGCTGGCGGGTGGCCGCCACGCCTTTCTCGCGCAGCGCGGCCAGCCCGCATTCCCCGTCGAGATACTCCCACACCTGGCGGTACCCCACGCAGCGCATCGAGGGCATTGTCAGTTCGAGCGCATACTGCTCGCGCAGTTTCCGCAGTTCGGTGATCAGGCCCAACTCCAGCATGTCCTCGAAGCGCCGCGCGATGCGGTCGTGCAATTCCTCCCGCTCGCTCGGAACGAGCGCGATCTTGATGGCAGAGTAGGGAAAGTAGACGTACTTCGGTTTTTTCAGGAGTTCCGACATCGGCTTGTTGGTGATGTAGTAGATCTCGAGCGCGCGCTGGATGCGCTGGGCGTCGTTGGGTTTGAGCCGCGCCGCGGTTTCCGGGTCGACGCGGGTGAGTTCGCCATGCAGCGCCGGCCAGCCGGATTCATCGGCCATGGAGTCGATCACGAGGCGGATCGTCGGATCGGCCTCGGGCAGCTCGTTGAGACCTTCGATCAGCGCCTGGAAGTAGAGCATGGTGCCGCCGACCAGCATCGGAATATTGCCGCGCTCGGTGATTTCGCGCATGGCGATAAGCGCATCGTCGCGGAAGCGCGCCGCGGAATAGCTTTCGTGCGGCTCGATGATGTCGATCAGGTGGTGCGGCACGCGCGCGAGCAGTTCCGGCTCCGGTTTGGCGGTGCCGATATTCATGTCGCGGTAAATCTGCGCCGAGTCGACGCTGATGATTTCGCACGGCAGTTTTTCCGCGATGGCCGCCGCGACCGCGGTCTTGCCGCTCGCGGTCGGGCCCATCAGCAAAATGGCCGGCGGCCACTTTGGGTGATGAGTAATGGGTGATGGGTGATGAGTAATGGGTGATGAGTGATGGGTGATGGGTAACGGGGGCCCTGCCGCGGGCGCAACCTTGGAGGCGGGTTGTGGAGCGCTTGGTGCTGAGCGCGCAGAGCGAGCGGTGGGAAGGGGAGAGCGATGTACACGGCGTTTCCGCCGCGTAACCTTGAGTTTCGGTTTACTCATTACCCATTACCCATTACCGATTACCGGTTTTCACCGGCCGCGCATGAACAGCTTGTCGAGTTCGGCTATCGAGATCTGGTGCCAAGTCGGGCGCCCGTGGTTGCACTGGCCGGAACGCTCCGTTTCTTCCATTTCGCGCAGCAGCGCGTTCATTTCCGGCACGGCGAGCTTGCGGTTGGCGCGTACCGCGGCGTGACAGGCCATGGTGCCGAGCAATTCGTTGCGCCGTTCGGTGAGCACGCGGCTGCCGCCAAATTCGCGCACTTCCCGCAGCACGTCGCGCGCGAGTTCGCGCGCGTCGGCGTCGTGCAGCATCGCGGGGATGCCGCGCACCACCAGCATCGTCGGCGACGCCATCGCCAGGTCGAAGCCGATCTGCCGCAGCACGTCCTGATGTTCTTCCACCGTCGCCACGTCGAGTGACTCAGCGGTGAAGGTGACGGGTACCAACAACGGCTGCATCGGAATCTCGCGGTCATCGAGCGCACATTTGAGCTTTTCATACATGATGCGCTCGTGAGCGGCGTGCATGTCGACGATGATGAGCCCGTGCCCGTTTTGCGCCAGGATGTAGATGCCGGAGAGTTGCGCCAGTGCAAATCCGAGCGGTGGCGCAGCGTGCCCGGTCGTTGCCGCTTCTTCAGGCGGCCGCAGATCGGGACGCCGGCCGAACAGCGTCTCGTAGAATGCGGCCGGCTGCGCCGCGCCCAGCGCCATGCTGCTCTGTCGCGCGTAAACGGCGTGCGCTGCGCCCGCCGCATTCATGACCGCGTCCGCGGCTTCGCTTGCCGCTGTCGCGCCGGCTGCGGTCCGCGACAGCGCTTTGTTGAGCGCGTGGAATACGAACTGATGCACGCCGCGCGCGTCGCGGAAACGCACCTCGATCTTGGTCGGGTGCACGTTGACATCGACCAGGGCGGGATCGATCTCAAGAAACAGCACAAACGCCGGATGGCGCTCGTGGTGCAGCACGTCCTGATAGGCCTGGCGAACGGCGTGGGCGAGCAGCTTGTCGCGCACGAAGCGGCCGTTGACGAAGACATATTGCGCATCGCGCGCGGTGCGCGAATGCGACGGCAAACCGATGCGGCCGTGAAGCCTCAGGCCCGCGCTGGCTTCATCGAGCGCGAGCGAGGCGGCGCTGAAGTCGTCGCCGAGGAGTGCGGCGATACGGTCCCCGACCGCCTGCGCCTTGAGATGATGCTGCACGCGGCCGTTGTGCTGCAGCGTGAATCCGACCTCGCTGCGGGAGAGCGCGACGCGTTTGAAAGCTTCCTCGCAGTGCGCGTATTCCGTTCCTTCGGATTTGAGGAACTTGCGGCGCGCCGGGGTGTTGAAGTAAAGATCGCGCACTTCGATGCTGGTGCCCGCGGTGAGCGAAGCGGGCGTGGTCCCGGACAGATCCGGCCCGCTGGCTGAGATCGTCCACGCATGCTTGTCCTCGGCGCGGCGGCTCGTGAGCGTGAGCTGGGACACGGAGGCGATGCTGGCCAGCGCTTCGCCGCGGAATCCCAGGCTCGATACGCGTTCGAGGTCGGTGCTCGATGCGATCTTGCTGGTGGCATGGCGCGCGAGGGCAAGCGGCAATTCCTCCCGGACGATGCCGCAGCCGTCATCGGCTACCTTGACCAGCTTCATGCCGCCGCCGGCGAGCTGCACCGCAATCTCGCGCGCGCCCGCATCGACGCTGTTTTCGAGCAGTTCCTTGAGCGCAGAAGCCGGACGGTCGACGACTTCCCCGGCGGCGATCTGGTTGATGAGCAGTTCGGGCAGAACCCGGATTTCAGGCATGCGCCATTATAAGTGGCAAGAGAGGCGAGAGGCGAGAGGGATCAGGATTGAGGATCGAGGATCGAGGATCGAGGATCGAGGATTGAGGATTGAGGAGAGCGTTCCCGTGTCAGATTCGCCCGCGAGCCGCGCGTTGCGGATACAATTCCGTCTTCCGCGTGGCGGGCGCCGCGCAACCCCCGCAACAAGGAGAAACCATGAGCATCATTGCCAACCACGCCAAACGCCGCCTCGCGGCAGGAGAGTTGTCGCTGGGCATGGGACTGCGCCAGGCGCGTACCGTCGATATCGCGACCATCGCGAAGACCTGCGATTTCGACTGGCTGTTCGTCGACATGGAGCACAACTCGATGGACGTCGACACCGCCGCGCAAATCTCCATGGCGGCGCTCAGCGCCGGTGTCTCCCCCATTGTGCGCGTGCCGGGGCACGAGCATTACCATGCGACCCGCTTGCTGGACAACGGGGCGCAGGGAGTCGTCGTGCCTCATGTGGACACGGCTGAGGAAGCGGGACGCATCGCCTCACACTGCCGATATCCCCCGATTGGGCACCGTTCGGTCGCAGGCGCCCAGCCGCAGCTTTCTTTCAAGACCTTGCCGACCGCGGAAGCGATGAGGCTCGTAAACGAGGAAACGCTGGTGGTGGTGATGCTGGAGACGCCCAAAGCCATCGCCAACGCGGAATCCATCGCCGCTGTCAAGGGCATCGATGTCCTGCTGGTGGGCTTCAACGATTTGTGCGCCGAGATGGGCGTGCCCGGCGAGTTTGGCGGAGAGAAAGCCGAGGCGGCATATGCCGCGGTGGTAGCAGCGTGCCGCAAGCATGGCAAGCACCCCGGCATGGGCGGCGTCTACGATCATAAGATCATGCCGAAATTCATCGGCATGGGCGCGCGGTTCATTTTGAGCGGCTCGGATATTTCGTTCATGATGGCGGGCGGCCGGGATCGCACTGGTTTTCTGCGCTCGCTCAAACTCTGAAGGTGAAACCGCAGATGAACGCCGATGAACGCCGATCAAAAAACAAGAGAGCTTTTACCGCCAAGGACGCCAAGAACTAGCGCTGACGCCGGGATTCAGCCGGACAGGACGCAATGTTGCCGTCGCGGCCGTTTTCGGCGGCGTTTTATTGATGCATGTCAATAAAAGGCGAATTCGTTTTCCTTTATAATTGCCGCCAATTGTGTCACGTCGCACCTGACGTGTCGCCTCAGCAGGCAGGGAGAATAACGCAATGAAGCTCGGCATTCCGGCGGAAACGCGCCCCAACGAAACACGAATCTCGGCAACGCCCGAGACCGTCAAGAAACTTACCGCCGCCGGACATCATGCCGTCATCATCCAGTCCGGCGCCGGTGTGGGCGCAAGCATTCCGGACGAGCTGTTCACCGCATCCGGCGCGACCATCGTATCGTCTGCGGCCGAGGTCTATCAACAGGCCGACATCGTGTTGAAGGTGCGTGGTCCGGACGCGCAGGAACTTGCGCAGATGCGCTCGGGCCAGGTGCTGATCGGACTGCTCAATCCTCACAACAAGGAAGGCATCGAAGCGCTCGCGAAGCAGGGCGTGACGGCGTTCGCGATGGAGGCGCTGCCGCGCATCTCGCGCGCGCAGAGCATGGACGTGCTCTCGTCGCAGGCCAACATCGGCGGCTACAAGGCGGTGATGATGGCAGCCAATGCTTATCGACGCCTGATGCCGATGCTCATGACCGCGGCCGGCACGGTGAAGGCTGCGCGCGCGGTCGTCATGGGCGTGGGCGTAGCGGGACTGCAGGCGATCGCGACCGCGAAACGACTGGGCGCGGTCGTCGAGGCTACCGATGTGCGGCCTGAAACCAAGGAGCAGGTCGAATCGCTCGGCGCCAAGTTCGTCGAGGTGCCGTTGACCGACGCAGAGAAGGAGCTCGCGAAAGGCCAGGGCGGCTACGCGCGCGAGATGGGAGAAGACTACAAGAAGCGCCAGGCAGCGCTGATCGCGGAGCGCATCAAACAGGCGGACATCGTGATCACGACGGCGCTCATCCCCGGCCGTCCGGCGCCGGTCCTCGTCACCGAGGATATGGTCAGGACGATGAAGCCCGGCTCGGTCATCGTGGACATGGCGGTCGAGCAGGGCGGCAACTGCCCGCTGTCCGAACTCGACAAGGTCGTGGTCAAGCATGGCGTACACATCATCGGCATCGCCAACCTGCCGGCCCTGGTCGCGGCTGACTCGAGCGCGCTTTACGCGCGCAATCTGCTGAATTTCCTGAGCCTCATGCTGGATGTCAAGAGCGGTGCGTTCAAAATCGACCGCGAGGACGAGATCATCGCCGGCACCTTGATGTGCATGGGCGGTGAGGTGGTGAAAAAGTGAGGATTGAGGATCGAGGAGTGAGGATCGAGGACATGGCGGTTCGCGTTCGCTCTGGTGGTTTTTACTCAATCCTGAATCCTTGATCCTGAATCCTAGTTTGCGGAGCAAACCATGACCGGCACCGTAGATCCAACTGTAATCAATCTCATCGTTTTCGTGCTCGCGGTATTCGTGGGCTACCACGTCATCTGGAACGTGACGCCCGCGCTGCACACGCCGCTGATGAGCCTCACCAACGCGATTTCCAGCGTCATTATCGTGGGCGCGATCCTGGCCGCGGGAGCGAGCGCGCTGGACCTCGGTTCGACGATGGGCGTGATCGCGGTGGCGCTCGCGTCGGTGAACGTCGCCGGCGGCTTCCTCGTCACCCGGCGCATGCTCGAGATGTTCAAGAAGAAAGCGGTGAAAAGTGAACGAGTGAAGGAGTGAACGAGTGAAGCGCGAGAATCGGATTCGGGACTGCGTCACCTTGTTCACTCGCTGCCCATTGCGCGAGCGGGCGCGAAGAGGTGGAACCCGTTCACCCGTTCACCCGTTCACCTTTCACGCTCCGAAGGAGCAGCTATGACTGCCAACCAGATCGCGCTCACTTATCTCGTCGCGTCGGTCTTTTTCATCCTCGCGCTCAAAGGGCTGTCCTCTCCCGAGACCGCGCGGCGCGGCAATCTGCTCGGCATGATCGGCATGGCGCTTGCCGTGCTGACGACTATTTCCATCATTTTGAGCGGCAAGATCGAGTTCATCTTCCTCGCGATGGTGATCGGCGGCGGCATCGGCACTTTCGTCGCGCGGCGCGTGCAGATGACCCAGATGCCGGAGCTGGTCGCGGCGATGCACTCGCTGGTTGGTATGGCGGCGGTGCTGATCGCGGTCGCCGCGGTGAACAACCCGGCCGCATTCGGCGTTGCCGATCCGATGCCGACGGGCAACCGGCTGGAGCTTTTTATCGGCACCTTCGTCGGCGCGATCACCTTCTCCGGCTCGGTGATCGCCTTCGGCAAGCTGGCGGGCCTGGGCAAGCATTTCCGTCTATTCTCGAGCGCACCCGTGGTGTTCAAGGGGCAGCACCTGCTTAATCTCATACTCGCCATAGTGATGATCGGTTTCGGGGTCGCGTTCTTCATGGCGGCAGATAAAGCATGGACGCCGTTCTGGATCATGACGGGGATCGCATTCCTGCTCGGCTTCCTGATCATCATCCCGATCGGCGGCGCCGACATGCCGGTGGTGATCTCGATGCTGAACTCGTATTCGGGGTGGGCCGCCGCAGGCATCGGCTTCTCGCTTAACAATTCCATGCTGATCATCGCCGGGTCGCTGGTGGGTTCCTCGGGCGCGATCCTCTCCTACATCATGTGCAAGGCGATGAACCGCGCGTTCATCTCGGTGATATTGGGCGGTTTCGGCGCCGCAGAGGGTACGGCAGCGGCTGGCGCGGGGCAGAAAACGGTGAGATCAGGCTCTGCGGACGATGCTGCATTCCTTATGTCGAACGCGGAGTCGGTGATCATCGTGCCGGGTTACGGACTGGCGGTGGCCCGCGCTCAGCACGCAGTGAAGGAGATGGCCGAAAAGTTGATCCACAAGGGCGTCAACGTGCGCTATGCGATTCACCCGGTGGCCGGACGCATGCCCGGCCACATGAACGTGCTGCTCGCCGAAGCCGAGGTGCCGTACGACCAGGTGTTCGAGATGGACGACATCAATAGCGAATTCGGCACTACCGACGTAGTGCTGGTGCTGGGCGCGAACGACGTAGTCAATCCGCTCGCGCACGAGAAGGGCAGTGCCATCTACGGCATGCCGATCCTCGAGGCGGCGAAGGCGCGCACCGTGCTCGTCAACAAGCGCTCCATGGCGGCGGGTTATGCCGGGCTGGACAACCCGCTCTTCTACATGGACAAAACGATGATGGTGTTCGGCGATGCGAAGAAAGTTGTCGAGGATATCGTGAAAGCAGTTTGAAACCGCGGATTGGCGGTAAGGCCCGGGCACTACCTTAAGGCAGATTGAGCGGAATGATGACCCAACACGCGCTGTCATTCCCGAGAAGTCGGGAATCCATAGGATGGTTCACGCAAGATGATGCGCCGTATGGGTTCCCGTTTTCACGGGAACGACACACCTTCTGAGCCGCGATCGTGCACACATTTGAGCGCGTGTTTCATTGTGTTAGGAGATCTAACTAGTCGCTGGCGAACAACGCGCGCGGCGGGGCGACGCGCCGGAACAGGATGTCACCGTAATAGGCGTATACGTTCTCGCCGGTGTTGTCGGTGTCGGTCATGATGCCGATCGCGGTGATCTTCCCCGGCGCCTCGCCGAATGCGCGCCTGAAATCTTCATACACGTTGCGCGTCACCTCCTGCCAGGCGCCGACCTTGTCGCGCCCGCTTTCAGCCACGATCATCCTGATGCGCGAGGTGTGGCGATTGGGAATCACGCCGCCCTTGGGCGCGCGGTTTTCCCAGATGTACATCAAGGTCGCGTAGGGCAGTTGCTGGCCCGTCAGCAGCCGCACGTTGTCGAAGAAAATGCGGTCGTCGAGCGGCAGCGTATCGATGTCGCCGTCGAAACTGACGACGACGCGCACCGGGGAATCCTCGGTGTGCTTCTTGGTGTTGTCTGCCTGGGCGATGAGGTCGGTGACCTTCCAGCGCCATTGCAGCAGCGGGTATCGCTTGGGATCGACCTCGAGCCGGTGCACCAGTCCCGACGCCGAGGCATGCGCGCTTGCCTTGATGACCGTTCTGCCATCGTTGTCAACGAGGCTGTACTGGGTGGGCTTCTTGAACTTCGACAGCGTCCACGGTTCCCAGCCGTGTGGAATGCTGTCGCCCGGCCGGCTGTCCGAAAAGCCTTTCACGTACGGCAGGACCACCGCGTCCGGATAGTCCGGAATGCCAGCGCAGCCGGCAAGCAATGCCGGCACGACCGCTGCAAGAATCCCCCATCCTCTGAGCATGTTATCGTTGGTATCGGGCGGCGATCCCCGATGTTAGACCAAAAACCGCGGCCGGGGTAGAGCGTGCGTTAACCCTGATAAGCGGTGGAACCGCTCACCGCTCACCAATTACCGCCCTTCATCGTTCATCGTTCATCGTTCATCATTCACCGATCACCGGCCCTTGCGTCGCCAGTGCCAGGGCGGAGTAGGCGCGGGGTCGCTCCACAGGCCGCGGTGGGCGGCGCGCGCTTCGCTCTGCAGGGTGTAAAGGTGCGAATCTGCCCTGGCATAGCGGGTGAAAATCCACGCGTAGCCCCGGCGCACCTGCTCGGCGTTGGCATCGGTGCCGGCGCAAGTGACCTGGGCGAGCGTTCGGCCATAACGGTCATGACTGCGAACGTCGAGCGCGGCTGATTTCCCGAAACACAGGTCGGAGAGGGATTGTCTGGAACGCGTACCGAACGACTGGCGGAGTTCGGGCGCATCGATGTCCGTGAGCCGCACACGTAGCGGATGGTGGTCGATCAGGACGGTCAGGGTATCTCCGTCATGCACGGAAATGACGGGGGCGGAGACGACCGCGTAAGAGGGAAAAGCTGCAAGGAGAAGGGTGAAGAAAAACGCTATTGAAAGATGCGGACGCGGAAACGTATCACGCATCAAAGAAAATCTCGCATACGTCCAGCTCCGCTCGTTGATCAGGGGTTTTGGGCCAGCCGGTCGCGCGCGAGCGGCGGGTTCTTGGCGAAATAGCGTTTGATGCCGGAGACAATGGCCGCTGCCATCTTCTCTTGGTAGGCGCTGTCCTTCAGCCGTTTTTCCTCGTGCGGGTTGCTGATGAAGGCGGTCTCGACCAGGATCGAAGGAATGTCGGGCGACTTGAGCACGGCGAAACCGGCCTGCTCGACGCGCGGCTTGTGCAGGGTGTTGATCCCGCCGAGTTCGGCCAGCACCGCCTTGCCGACCTTCAGGCTGTCGTTGATGGTTGCGGTCTGGGACAGATCCAGCAGCGTCTGTTTAAGATACGGATCCGGCACGTCGAGATTGACCCCCCCGATGAGGTCGGCCTCGTTTTCGCGTTTGGCGAGCCAGCGCGCGGCGACGGAGGTCGCCCCGCCCTCCGACAGCGCGAATACCGAGGAGCCGCGCGCATTCGGCCTGATGAAGGCATCGGCATGGACCGACACGAACAGATCGGCATGCACGCGGCGCGCTTTCTGCATCCGCATTTGCAGCGGAAGGTAGTAGTCGCCGTCGCGGATCAGCACTGCCCGCATGTTCGGTTCCTGGTCGATGCGCGCCTTGAGCTTTTTCGCAATCGCAAACGTGACGTTCTTCTCGTAAGTGCCGCCCCGGCCGACGGCGCCCGGATCCTCGCCGCCGTGCCCGGCGTCGATGGCGACGATGATGAGCCGGTTCGGCGCGGGCCGCGCCTTTCCGGGTTCGGCGCGCGCGGGTCTTTCGGGCGCGACGGGCGGTTGCCTGGCCTGCGTGACTTCAGCAACAGCGGGAGGTTGCGCGCCCGGCGCGCTACGCTCCGGGGGTACAACGTCGGCGCCGGCGGTGCGCTGCGACTGGTGCCGGTCGAGGAAAGCGAGCAGCGGGTCGGGCGGCTCGAGCGGGTAGAGGTCGAGCACCAGCCGGTGGCCGTAGTCGCCGACCGGCGCCAGCGCGAACGCCTGCGGCTTGACTTTGGCCTTGAGGTCGAACACCAGGCGTATCGTGCCGGGCTTGAAGCGGCCGATGCGCACCGACTTCACGTACGGGTCGTTGGCGCCGATTTTTTCGACGAGCCCATTGAGCGCGGCGGTGATATCGACATTCTCGAGGTCGAGCACCAGCCGCTCCGGATTTTCGAGACCGAACAGGCTGTGCTGGATCGGGGTCCGGGACTCAAGCGTGACGCGGGTGTAATCCTGCGCCGGCCACACGCGGGTCGAGGTGATCTGAACACCGGCTTGAGCAAATCCGGTGCCGGGCAGCGCTGCAATCAGTATTGCGAGGAAGACGAGTGCGAAGGGAACGGCGAGAGAACGACGTGACCGCGCGGCCGCCGCCGGCGGAAGGTGTGGCGTTAATGCTTGAGACGGTCTAAACAACTCCTGCCAGCCTCCGTTTCGGTGAAGATCTCGACACGCCTTCCCGTTCCAGCCACCTGCATCAAAATCCTCATGTCCGCCGCGGGCAATCCCGCCGCTTTTTCCGGCCATTCCACAAGACACACCGAGTCAGGATTGAAGTATTCCCGCAGCCCGGCATCCCTCAATTCATGCGGATCGTCGAATCGATAAAAATCAAAGTGATACAAGTATAACCTAGAAAGTTTGTAAAGTTCAACCAGGGCAAAGGTCGGGCTTTTGACCCGTCCGGCATACCCGAGTCCCCGCAGCACGCCGCGGGCGAGGGTCGTCTTGCCGGCGCCGAGTTGACCGCAAAGGTAGATCACCATGCCGGGCACAAGCCCCTGGGCGAGTGCGGCGCCGAGCGCAAGCGTGTCGGCTTCGGTCGCGAGATGGCGGTTCAGATCGGCTGGTTTATGATCTGGCGTATGCAAAGAAGTCCCGTTCAGCGCTCAGCGGCGGACGATTGCGCGGCCCTGGCGCACGACATCAAGCGCTGGGGAAAAGAGCTCGGATTTCAGGAAATCGGCATCGCCGGCTGCGATCTCTCCGCTGCCGAGGCGCGGCTGCTGGACTGGCTCGGCAAGGGCTTCCATGGCGACATGGATTATATGGCAAGGCACGGCGTCAAACGCAGCCGTCCCGCGGAGCTGGTGCCCGGAGCGTTGCGCGTGATCGCCGCGCGCATGAATTACCGGCCGTCGCGGGCCCAGGAGAGCTGGGATGTGATACGCGACGGCGGCAAAGCATTCATTTCGCGCTATGCGCTGGGGCGCGACTACCACAAGGTGCTGCGGCGCCGCCTGCAGCAGCTCGCCGACCGCATCACGGCGGCGGTGGGCGAGTTCCGCTACCGCGCATTCACCGACAGCGCGCCGGTGATGGAAGTCGAGCTGGCGCAGAAAGCGGGGCTGGGCTGGCGCGGCAAGCACACGCTGCTTTTGTCGCGCGAAGCAGGTTCGTTTTTCTTTCTCGGCGAGATCTACACCAACCTGCCGCTGCCGGTGGACCGCGCGCCGGAGAACCACTGCGGCACCTGCGAGAAGTGCATCGACATCTGCCCCACGCGCGCCATCGTCGCGCCCTACGAGCTCGACGCCCGCCGCTGCATCTCTTATCTCACCATCGAGCACAAGGGCAGCATCCCCGAGGAACTGCGACCGCTGATCGGCAACCGGGTTTACGGCTGCGACGACTGCCAGCTCGTGTGCCCGTGGAACAAATTCGCGCGGCCGAGCGACGAGCCGGACTTCGCCGTGCGCAACGGTCTCGATGACGCGACACTGATCGAACTCTTCGCGTGGAGCGAGGAAGAATTTCACGCGCGCTTGCTCGGCAGCGCGATCCACCGCACCGGCTACGAACGGTGGCTGCGCAATGTTGCGGTGGGACTGGGCAATGCGCCAACGTCGCGCGCGGTTATCGCCGCGCTGAAGGCACGCTCCGGCCACGCGTCAGCCCTTGTACGCGAGCACGTGGCGTGGGCGCTGGCGCGGCACGGCGGATGAACGACGCATGGCCATCGGGCTGTTCACAGCCCCGACTTGCAGTCCTGTTTACGCCGTGCGGCCGGGGGTGAGTTGACCGCTTTGCGGAATCGCGCGGCGGATGTCGCGGGACATCCTGAGCGCGGTTTCCACGCCGCGGTAGTAGCCGGGAATGTAGGCCGTTTCCTTGAACCCGAGCATATGGTAGAAGCTGCGCCCCGCGAAATTATTGGTACGCAGCTCGAGATTGATGGTGGCGATCCCGGCCGCGAGCGCCGCCTCTTCGAGCCACTCCATCATCTGCCGGCCGATGCCGCAGCGCTGGTGCGCAGGCTTGACGGCGAACAGGCTGAGATGCGCCTTGGTGTCGCCGAATTCCATGATCGCGAAGCCGACGAGATGATCTTCGACCTCCGTGACCAGGACGTTCGTGTCACGCGCGCGGATCGCGCGCACCACGCGCTCGGGGTGCCACGACCAGCCGCGCAGGCCGATCTCGATCAGATACCGCGACATCACCGCGATTTCGTAGGCGTCGGCGGGAGTAGCAAGTCTGATGACGGGCGCTGTCATGACCAAGTCTGCGAGTGGTGGATCACCAGGTTAAAACATACCACACCGGCGCTCCAATCTCACTCTTTTTGCTTCAACAGGGCATCCAGACCCGCGAATGGTTTGTGCGTGGCCTGCGACTGCTGCGCGCCGGGCTCCTGCCCACCGCGCCCGGCGCTGTCGAGATACCGCCGGTGCTCGTTCTCGTGGCAGTAGGTGCACAGCAGTTCCCAATTGCTGCCGTCGGGAGGGTTGTTGTCGTGGTTGTGGTCGCGATGATGGACGTCGAGGAGCTGAACGTTCGCGCGGGTGAACTCGCGTCCGCACCGCCCGCAGATCCAGGGATATATCTTGAGCGCCATCTCGCGATAACCCTGCTCGCGCGCCGCCTGGACCCGCCTCGCCTCCGCGATGACACGATCGAGGCGAGCGTTATCGGGACCTGTTTTCCTCGTGGTCACGGTTCGAACGCATCCAGTATGCCGCTAACAGCGCAATCAGATTTCACGCGTTCTGCGTGAGTTGATCGTATCAGATGGCAGTCCAACACGGAAGTTGAACGGGCATGACCGGATCCGGACATGATCCGGCCGATGGCGCTCAGTTGATCGAGCAGTATGCCGTAGCCGGGCTTAACGCCTCTGATTCGGATTTGTCACAGAGAACAACCCCACGCCCTCCGGCGCCACGAGGTAGAAGTCGTAGGCCGAGGTCGAGATTGACCCTGCACAGATGTGCCCGGTTCCCGACATCGCCTGAGTGCGAGCGAGGGCGCTGGCGCTTGACCCCCTTCGCGCGTCGCGCGCATGATCTGCCGTAACCCTTGTTGCGGACCCTCGGTAACCGCGGATCGGGTCGCCGAACGCGTCGTGGCGCTCCGGCTTGAGTCCGGGCAAGGTGCCCGCGGCCGCCTCGCGGCAGGCTCGGCCGAGGAGTGGACTCCAACGACGGGCGGATTGATTTTCTTATCGCGTGAACTCTGGACCATGGAGGATTCCATGCGTGACAAGCTGACGACGCTGGAACGGGCCGCCGCCCAGGTGAAGAGCGGCGCCCAGTTGGTGATGAGCGCCAACATGCACCGCTCGCCGATGGCGTTTCTGCGCCAGGTGGTGCGGCAGGGCACGCGGGAGCTGCGGGTGGTGGGCGTCGTGGGCGGCGAGATCAACATCGACTTTCTGGTCGGCGCCGGCGTGGTGCGCGCAGTCGATACCTGCAGCGTGACCCTGGGCGAGTTCGCCCGCACCGGCCCCAACTTCGCGCGCTGCGTGCAGGCGGGCAGGGTGAGGGCCCTCGACAACACCTGAGGGGTGCTCTTTGCACAGGCCCAGGCTGGGTCTATGGGAGTGCCTTACGTGCCGATCGTCGGTTTGGCCGGGACGGATCTTCTCAAGCGGCGCGACGACATGGTGATCGCCGTCGACCCTTTTGACGGCAAGACGAAATCCGTGGTGGCGAAGGCGCTGCGGCCGGACGTCGCGGTGTTTCACGCGCAGAAAGCGGATCGGCACGGCAACGTGTCGTGCGGCTACGAGGCCGAGGTCGTGATCCTGGCGGAAGCCTCGAAGCACGTGATCGTCACCGCCGAAACCATCGTGGAGCGGTTGACCGAGAAGGAAGCGGCGGGCGCGTTCATCCCGGGGATACACGTCGATGCCGTGGCGCACGCGCCGTTCGGCGCCCATCCCGCCGGGTGTGCGGGCCTCTACGGCCCGGACAAGGTGCACATGGCGCAATACGTGGCCGCGTCGCAGGACGATGTTTCCTTCGCGGAGTATCTGCGCACCTACGTGCTGGGCGTAAAGGACCACGACGAGTACGTGGAACGCTTTGTCCCGCCGAACTGGCGGCAGCCGGCGCGCGCGATCGGTGGCTGATGAAATACTCCGAAGCCGAGTTGCTGGCGGTGCTCCTCTCGCGCGAGGTGCGCGACGGCGAGATTTCCGCCTGCGGGGCGCTCTCGCAGATTCCCGCGGCGGGCCTGCTGCTGGCGCAGGCGCTGCACGCGCCGAATGCGGAGCTGATCATCCTCAACTCCGTGTTCAATCCCTTCCGCACCTCCCGCCAGTTCCACTTCCTGGCGCAGCGCGGGGAGTTGGGACTGTTCTTCGTGAGCGGGGTGCAGATCGACCGCCACGGCAACTACAACCTGCACCAGTTGGGCCCCGATCCGGAGCGGCCCAAGGCGCGTTATCCGGGAGGCTACGGTGGCGGCATGATCTACTATTGCGCCCGCCGCACGGTGGTGTTCCGCACCGAGCACACGCGGCGCGCGCTGGTGGAGCGGGTGGATTTCGTCTCCGCCGCGGGCAGCACGCCGCCGGACATGCTGCGGCTGGGCCATCCCAGCAAGGCGGTGACGCCCAAGGCGACGTTCCGCTTCGACAAGGACGCGGGCGTGCTGAAGCTCGATACGATCCATCCGCCGTGGACGCTGGACGATATCCGGGCGAACACCGGATTCGACCTCGAAGCGAACGGGCCGATTCCGCCGACACCTGCGCCCAGCGACGAGGAACTGCACGTGCTGCGGCACGTGATACGCCGCAAGATGATCGACACCGGCACCTACGCCGAGTGGGCGCAACGATCCCTGGGGAATGAAGCGGCGCGGTCCGCATAGCGTAACGAGGCCACGGACGCGAAACGAGGGAGGGTCTGTGAAAGTGAAGATATTTGCGGCGTGTCGCGCGCTGGGATTTGTGATTATCGCCGTGCAGCTCTTGCCAAACCCGACCCAGGCCGCGACTGACGCACCCTACCCCAATCGACCGATACGGCTCGTCGTGCCGTTTCCACCCGGCGGTCCGGTCGAGCTCCTTGGACGCGCGTTCACGCAGCGTCTCGTCGAGACGATGGGCCAGCCGTTCGTGTTCGACAATCGGCCCGGCGCAAGCGGTACGATCGGCACCGAGTTCGTCGCCAAGGCGCCGCGCGACGGCTACACGCTCCTGATCACCAACTGTTCGCACTCGTCGAACGTGGCCTACTACAAGAAGCTGCCGTACGATTCCATGGCCGACTTCGCCCCGGTCACGCAGGCCGACGTGACATCCGGTAACCTGCTGGTCGTCCACTCATCGGTTCCGACGCGTTCGGTCAAGGAGTTCATCGCGCTCGCCAGAGCGCGGCCGGGCCAGCTCAACTACGCCTCGGCCGGCGTGGGCAGCCCCCTGCATGTCACCGGTGCGTTGTTCGCCCTGATGGCCGGCATCGGGCTCACGCACGTGAGCCTACAAGGGCAACTCGCCCGCGCTTAACGACGTGCTCGGCGGGCACGTCGAGGTGATTTTCGTGAGCCCCTCGTTCGCGCGACCGTACATGCAGGCAGGCCGCTTGCGCGCGCTCGGCGTGGCGGGTCCGCGGCGCTTGCCGACGCTTCCCGATCTGCCGACGTTCGACGAAGCGGGACTCATGGGCTACGACTATACCTGCTATCACGGCATGTGGTTCCCGGCCGGCGTGCCCGCCGAAATCGTGCGCCGCATGCACGCCGAGATCGTGAAGGCGCTCGCCGCGCCTGAGGTGCGCAAATACCTCGCGGATGCCGACTACTTTCCGCTCGGCAACTCGCCGGAGGAGTTCGCCGAGTTCCTCAGGAAGGACATCGCCCGACAGGCGAGCATCGTGAAGAAGATCGGCATCCAGCCGCAGTGAATCGTCACAAGGTACGAAACCGGATGGGGGCGAAGTTATTCCGTCGCATGCCCCTGGTCAGCATGACATTCCTTACCCTTCGATCGCGGAGCACATGAATAACATTCCCTCCCCCTTGATAATGGGGGAGGGTGGGGTGGGGGTGGCAGGCGGGGTGGGCGTAGGGTAGGGGCAAAGCCGCCCGACTGCCGGCGTCGGCGGAGACATCGCTTCGCGATGCAAAGCGGACCGAGCTCAGCAACGGCAGCCGCCTCGATCTTGCCTGCAAGGCGATCGTGCAGGCAGCGCTTGCCGCGCTCTACGCGAGCTGGGGGTGAGCGGGCTGCCGAAGAAAGTCGAGCGGGGCGATCAGAAAAAGGTGTGCGTCCATTTTTCGCTTGAAATGCGTCACGCCATCGCGAACACATCCATCGGCACGGTACGGACGGGACGCCCCTCGCCATGTACGAGCCTGCGCACTTTCTCAGTGGTGGTGCGGGAAAAGGTCGCTTCGCCGCAGCGCTCGCACACCTGCGCCGGAATGTGCTCGACCAGCACACGGCGACCATCGATCGTGAACACCTCGCTCACGAACTCTTCTCTGGCGGCGGTGGAGCCGCAGACGTGACACTTAAACATGGCTACCTCCGTTTACGATGCCCGACCCACTCATTCGGATCGGGCTCGTAAATCGTGATGATCTTCGTCAACACAGTGTCGTCGAACGATACTTGAAAGTGCAGGGCCCGTCCAGCCGCGCTGAATCCCAGCAACAACGCGCTGGGCGCATATTTGTCCTCCGGATAAGCCTCGATTAACTCGGCAGATACGCCGGCTTCGCGAATTTCCCGCTTTCAGGGTGGAAGAGCATCAGGGCCTGGGAGCAAGGCAGATCCTCTCCGATCTTCCGCTCTCCCGACTTCACGCCGTTTCCTTCCTCCTTGCGAATAAATAGGTGTAACTTTCCCGTGGGTGCGTGCTCGCGATGCGCGGAAAATCTTACACTGACCCTAATTATTCTACCGCATAATAGTGACGGCCCCCTGGCCTCAGATTTGCATCCAGGGAGGACGCCATGCTCGAACAGTTCTTCGATTCCCCTCTACGAGTTCAAGCACTTCGCGCATCAAGGCAACCGATCAACTGATCGCCTCGCTCAGGACGCGCACAGTTATGCGGAGAGACCAACCTTCAAAATGACCTGCAATCAAGGCCTTCAAGGATGCGGCTCCGCATAACAATACACTCTGCATTACATCCTGTTCCCGACATCGCCTGAGTGCGAGCGAGCGCGCCGGCGCTTGACCCGCTTCGCGCGTCGCGCGCATGATTTGCCGTAAGCCCGTTGCGGACCCTCGGCAAGCGTGGATCGGGCCGCCGAACGCGTCCCGAAGCCCCAGCCCGAGTCCGGGCAAGGTGCCCGCGGCCGCATCGCGGCAGGCTCGGCCGAGGAGTGGACTCCGACGACGGGCGGATGAATTTTCTTAGCGCGCGTTCAGCATGTGAACAAGGATCCCTTTCGATGCAATTCGACGGTAACACTGCGCTGCGCGAGCTTAAGCTCGACGGCGCCTCATATGACTATTTCAGCCTCCCCGCAGCAGAGGCGGCCGGCTTGTCCGGCGTGGCGCGCCTTCCGTACACACTGAAAATCGTCCTGGAAAACCTGATTCGCCAGCAGGCGGAAGGGACGGCGGGCAGCGAGGATGCACTTGCGGTCCTCGATTGGCTGCGCAGCCGCACTTCCGAGCGCGAGATCGGCTTCAAGCCGGCGCGCGTGCTGATGCCCGATTCCTCCGGCATCCCCTTGCTCGGCGACATGGCGGCCATGCGCGATGCGATGGCTCGACTCAATGGCGATCCGCAGCGCCTCAACCCCCTTACTCCGGTGGATTTCATCGTCGATCACTCGGTTATGGTGGACGACTACGGCAATCCCGATGCGATGGCACGCAACATGGCGCTCGAGCTTTCCCGCAACAAGGAGCGCTACGACTTCCTGCGCTGGGGGAGCCGCGCTTTCAAACACCTCCGTGTGATCCCGCCGGGCACGGGCATCTGCCACCAGATCAACCTGGAATATCTGGCGCGCGTCGTATGGACGCGCGAGCAGGGCGGGCGGCGCCTCGTCTTTCCCGACTCAGTCATCGGCATGGACAGCCATACGCCCATGATCAACGGACTCGGCATCATTGGGTGGGGCGTAGGCGGGGTTGAAGGCGGCGTTGCCGCGCTGGGCGAGCCGGTCGCGATGCTGATCCCCGAGGTCGTGGGCTGCCGCGTCATCGGCAAGCCGCGGCCCGGTGTCACCGCCACCGACATCGTACTTACCATCACGCACTTGATGCGCAAGCACAAAGTAATCGGCAAGTTCACCGAGTTCTTCGGGCCGGGCGTGGGCGAGCTCTCGCTGCCCGATCGTGCCACCATCGCCAACATGACTCCCGAGTACGGCGCGACGGTGGGCTTCTTTCCGGTGGACGCCGAAACGCTGCGCTTTCTCCGGCTGACGGGTCGTGATGCACAGCAGATCGCGCTGGTCGAGGCGTATTGCAAAGCTCAGGGCTTGTGGCGCGATGCGAGCACCCCTATCCCGGACTACACGGCTGTGGTGGAAATCGATCTAAGCGCCGCCGAGCCGAGCGTGGCCGGTCCGCGGCGGCCGAACGAGCGCGTGCCGCTGCCGCAGGCGCCGCAAGCCTTTCGCAGCGCTTATCCTGGCAACGGCAACGCGGTGCCCGTGAAGGACGTGGATTTCTCGCTGCGCGGCGGCGACGTGGTCATCGCGGCGATCACGAGCTGCACGAACACCTCGAACCCGTCCGTCATGATCGGCGCTGGTCTCCTCGCGCGCAATGCGCGAGCACGCGGGCTGAAAAGCAAGCCGTGGGTGAAGACGTCGCTCTCGCCCGGCTCGCGGGTGGTCTCCGATTACCTCGCCGGGAGCGGCCTTAAGCAGCCGCTCGAAGAGCTGGGTTTTCACCTGACCGGCTACGGCTGCATGACCTGCATGGGCAATTCGGGCCCTTTGGCCGAGCCGGTGGCAGAGGCGATCGAAGACAACGAACTTGCCGCCGTCGCGGTGCTCTCCGGCAATCGGAACTTCGAAGGCCGCATCCATCCCAGCGTGCGCGCGAATTTCCTCGCCTCTCCGCCGCTCGTGGTGGCCTACGCGCTGGCGGGTTCCATCCTCAAGGATTTGTCGTCGGAGCCGCTCGGCGAGGACCGCGCCGGCCGGCCGGTTTACTTGCGCGATCTCTGGCCGGACGACGAAGAAGTGCGCCAGATCGTCGAGAAGGCGCTTTCGCCGGAAATGTTCCGCGGCCGATATGAAAACACCGCGGAAGACGGCGCGAAGTGGGCCGGCGGCGCAACGGCTGCTGCGACCCTCTTCTCGTGGAATCCGGACAGTACCTTCATTCGCCGTCCGCCGTTCTTCGACGACATGGGAGCCGAGCCGGCCTCCGTGCGGGACATTCGCGGCGCACGGATGCTCGCGATGTTTGGCGACATGCTGACCACCGACCACATCTCGCCGATCGGCGCGATCCCGGCGAAGTCGCCCGCGGGGCAGTATCTGCAATCGCTCGGCATCGCGCCCGGAGATTTCGTCAACTACGCCGCGCGCCGCCTCAACCACGACGTGATGACGCGCGGCACTTTCGCCAACCTGCGAATCCGCAACGAACTGACGCCCAATGTGGAAGGCAGCTGGACGCGGCATATGCCGAGCGGCGAGGAGATGTCGATCTACGCCGCCGCCGAGCGCTACCGCCAGGAAGGCGTGCCGCTCATCGTCGTCGGAGGCGCGGAGTACGGGGCCGGCTCATCGCGCGACTGGGCGGCGAAGGGCACGCGACTCCTCGGCGTGCGCGCCGTGGTTGCGGAATCGTTCGAACGCATACACCGGTCCAACCTCGTGGGTTTCGGTGTGTTGCCGCTGCAATTCGTCGATGACGCGACCCGCGGGACGCTGCGGCTCGACGGCAGCGAAGTCTTCGATATCACGGGACTGGAAACCGGCATCACGCCGCGCATGGAGGTTTCGTGCATCATCACCCGCGCGAACGGCAGCCGCGACACGATCCGGCTGCGTTCACGGCTCGATACGCGGGCCGAAGTCGAGTATTACCATCACGGCGGCATCTTCCATTGCGTCCTGCGCCGCCTCATCAAGGAGAAAACACCGGTATGAACTCGCGAAAGAAATTGCGTGAACTCGTAAACGGCAACCGTTACATCATCGTGCCGGGCGCCTACGACCCGCTGACGGCGCGGCTCGTTCAGCTCGCCGGCTTCGACGCCGTCTACCTCACGGGGGGCGGATATTCCCGCGCCAACGGACTCCCCGATCTGGGCCTTTTCACCATGAGCGAGAACATCGAGTTCATCTCGCGCGCCGTGGAGGCGGTCGACATTCCGGTAATCGCGGACATGGATACCGGTTACGGCAACGCGCTCAACGTGATCCGCGCCATGCGCGAATTCGAGAAGACGGGCGTCGCCGCTTTTCATCTCGAGGACCAGGTGTCGCCGAAGAAGTGCGGGCACTACGAGGGCAAGCAGCTCGTCAGCAAGGCGGAGATGGTGGGCAAGATCAAGGCGGCGGTCGATACCCGCCGCGATGCCGACATGGTGATCATCGCGCGCACCGATTCCCGGGCCGTGGAGGGATTCGAGGCGGCGATCGACCGGATGAACGCCTATCTCGAGGCAGGCGCCGACGTGGGTTTCGTGGAGGCGCCGCAAACCGTGGAAGAGATGGAACAGATACCGCGCAGCATCAACAGACCGGCGCTGGTCAATATATTCGAGGGCGGGAAGACGCCACCGCTTCCCGCGAAGCAGCTGGAGGCAATGGGCTACCGCATCGGCATCTATCCCTCGCAAACGCATCGCGCGGCGATTTTTGCCGCGCAGGAAGTGCTGGCCGTGCTGAAGCGCGACGGGGATACTGCGGCGATCGAACATCGCTTGGCGACGTTCAACGACCGCGAGCAGGCGGTGAATACCGCGCGCTGGCGCGAGCTCGAACGCAAATATATGGGATAGGGGTAACTGAAAATCGTGAGCGGTAAGCGGTGAGCGGTAAGCGGTGGTCGGTGGGCGGTGAGCGGAACAGCGACACGGCGCACGACTTACCCGGCACCAGTCCAAAAAGATAACGAAGAGGAGAGAAACATGAGATACGGTTTGATGCGCTACACGATGTGTGTATTGTCTATTGCATTGCTGGCAGGAGGAACGACGAGCGCCGCGGCGCAGGCCACCTCGTCAAGCTCGGGACAGGCTTATCCGACAAAACCGATCCGTGTGATCGTCCCCAGTGGCGCCGGCGGCAGCGTGGATACGCTCGCGCGGCTCGTGGCGCAGAAAATGTCGGCGAGTCTCGGCCAGCAGGTGGTGGTCGAGAACCGCTCGGGTTCCGGCGGGGTGATCGGTACCGACATCGCGGCGCGGTCGGCGCCCGATGGCTATACGCTCCTCATGGCCTATGGGAGCCACGTCGTGAACCCGACCCTGTACTCCAAGCTGCCGTACGACACCGTCAAGGACTTCCTTCCGATCACGCAGGTCGCGGTCCAGCCGCTGCTGGTCAACGTCCATCCGGCGCTGCCGGTGAAGTCCGTCAAGGAGCTGATCGCGCTCGCCAAGGCGCGCCCCGGGCAGCTCAATTACGGATCGGCGGGCAGCGGCAGCGGCGGCCATCTCGCCACCGAAATCCTGTGCATGATGGGCGGGGTCAAGATGACCCACGTGCCGTACAAGGGATCTGCGGCGGCGATGTTCGACGTCGTGGCGGGGAACACGCAGCTCATGGTCGTCACCCTCATTACTTCGCTGCCACAGGTGCGCGCCGGCAAGCTGCGTGCCATCGGTATCACCAGCGCCAAGCGCTCGCCGATCGCGCCCGAAGTGCCCGCGGTCGCCGAAACGATCCCGGGCTACGACGTGGAGGTTTCCTACTTCCTGCTCGCGCCCGCCGGTACGCCGCGCGACATCATCACGAAGCTGCACGCCGAGTCAACGCGCACCCTGACGCAGCCGGACGTTGTGGAACGCTTGGCGCGCGACGGTGCAACGCCCGTCGGCAATACACCCGATGAAACCGCACGCTATATCGATCGGGAGATCGTGAAGTGGGGCAAAGCCGTCAAGGCGTCGAGCGCGAAGGTGCAGTGAGACTTTTAGGAAAACACAGAATAACCAAGTGATTATTGACGCCCACGCACACGCTCTGGATGAAGCCTTTCTCGCCGGGCTTTGCCGCAAGCCCGCGTTCGGCCTCGCAGCGGAGCGCGGCAAAGACAACCGCTTCTGGATAAGGCGTGGCGATGGACGCTCGCATTCGATTGACGACAATCTGTTCGATGTCCCGAAGCGGGTCGACAGCCTCGCGCGCCGTGGATGCGTATGGCGCCCGAGCGGCGATCAGGCATCACCGCAGCGTTGCACCGCCATAGAACGCCGGCGACGGGCGGATTGAGTTTCCTTCTTTTCTTGCAGCCGCGACGGTGCGAGGGCTGGTGTACGTACGAACGCCCGGCCGTCACCGCCGGGCGTTCTGAGTCAAGCCTTGCCGGTCTTGGGAATGAACTTCAGCGCCACGCCGTTGTTGCACCAGCGCTTGCCGGTGGGTGGCGGGCCGTCGTCGAAGATGTGACCGTGGTGGCCGCCGCAGCGGATGCAGTGGTATTCGATCCGCTGCTGGAACAGCGCGAAGTCCTTCTTGGCGCCGAACACCCCGGGGATGGTGGTGAAGAAACTCGGCCAGCCGGTGCCGCTTTCGTACTTCATGTCGGAAGTGAAGACCGGCAGGTCGCAACCCGCGCAGACGAAGACGCCGGGGCGCTTTTCGTTGTTGAGCGGACTGGTGCCGGCGCGCTCCGTGCCTTCCTCGCGCAGCACGTTGTATTGCATCTGGTTAAGCCGCTTGCGCCATTCCTCCTTCGGCAGCTTGAGCGGTTCGCTGGGCAGCGGGACCTTAGCGCCGTCGGCGAGCAGCATTTTCCAGTTCTTCTGAAGTTCTTCCACCGTTTTCCGGGATGGGGGCTGGGCAGCCCCCGCGCGGCCCGTCAATGCGTTCCAGATGGCCATTGCCAATATGCCCTGTAACAATCCACGCCTTTGCATATCCATCTCCTCGCTGTTGATCATGATACCGCAGTATCGCCGGAAAGTTCCCGCATGCCGCAGCATGCCACCTTAGTCGAGCAGAAACCCGCCACCTTACCAGCCGGCCTCTGCTGATCTCCGTGCGAATAGCATTCAATTCTTCAATACGATCAACGCGTCGGCAGCGACCACACCCTGGCCCTCAGGCCGCACGAACAGCGGGTTGATGTCGATCTCGGCGATGCGGTCGGCATGATCCGCAATCAACTGCGATACCCGCGCGAGAGTCTGCGCCAGCGCCGCGACATCGAGCACCGGACGGCCGCGGTAGCCGGTGAGCAGCGGCGCGCCTTTGATTTCGGCGATCATCTCGCGTGCCGCGTCCTCGTCGAACGGCGCGAAGCGGTGGGTTACGTCCTTCATGAGTTCGGTAAGAATGCCGCCGAGGCCGAATGCGACCGTCGGGCCGAAGAACGGATCGTTCACCGCGCCAACGATTACCTCGAGGCCTTCCGCCATTTCCTGGACGAGGATGCCGTCGATGCGCGCATCCGCCTTGTGGCGCGCGGCGGCGGCCGCGATGTCCCGCGCCGCCCGCTTGAGTTCGGCGAGATCGCGCACGTTGAGCCGCACTACGCCGGCTTCGGTTTTGTGCGGGATGTCGGGCGACTCGATTTTGACCGCGACCGGAAACGGCAGCGGGCAATGCTCGAGCGCGGCGATGTCCTTGGCAGACAAGAGAGTCTCGTTGGTGACCGGCACGCCATAGGCCTTGAGCAAACTCTTGGAACGGTGCTCGCCGAGCGTTCCCTCAGCGCCGGCGAGGTCCAGGTTCCGGCGCTCAGTGACGCGTTTGAAAATGTATGTTCCACGCTGGACGAAGGAGCGCCGCTTCTGCGCGAACCCGGTGACCGCAGCCATCGCGCGCACGGCACGCCCGGGGGCGAGTATGCAGGGCACGTTATTCTGCTCGAGATAGTGCATGACATCGCCGTTGTCGTCGGGCGCCGTCGGCCAGTTCACGACCAGCGGCTTGTCGGTTGCGCGCAGCACTTCGAGCAGGCCTTCGGCCCAGGGCCGGGCCGCCGTGCCCCGCGGGACCCGGGCGACGACCTGATCGATGTTGGGATCGGCCAGGACTTCGCGGATGGCCTTGCCGTAGGAGGCGAAGTTGTCGTTGTAGCCGTGCGCCGTGGCATCGATCGGGTTGTCGGCGGACGCAAACGAAACCATGATTTCGCGCAGCCGCGAGACAGTGGCTGCGGTGAGTTTGGGGAGCGCCAAACCATGTTCGATGCAGCGGTCGGCGAGCAGCACGCCGGCGCCGCCGGAGAGCGTCAGTACAGCAATGCGGTTGCCGGCCGGGAGTTTCCGCCCGAGGAGCACCTTGGAAATGTCGATGAGATCGTCGACGTCGCGAATCTCGATGAAGCCGCCGTGCCGGAACGCGGCGCGAAACAGTTCATATCCTGCCGTCATGCGCGCGGTATGCGAAGTGGCCGCCCGGCTTCCCACGTCGGTATTGCCAACCTTCCACACCAGGATCGGTTTGCCCAGTTCGAGCGCTCGCTCGCCGATGTCGATCATGCGCCGGCCGTCGGTGATGCCCTCCATGAATGCGACGACGATCTCGACTTCGGGCCGCTCGACCAGATCGGCAATCCAGTCGAGCATCGTAAGGTCGGCTTCGTTGCCGGTGGAGATCGCGTAATTGAAGCCGAGACCGTAATAACAGGCGATCGCGACCACGCCGAAACCGAATCCGCCGCTCTGAGTCACCATCGCGAGCGGGCCGGGCTTGAGGGTCTTCAGTTGCAGGGTGCCGCCGAAACCGATGCGCGCGTTGTCCTTCAGATTCAGTATGCCGAGGCAGTTGGGGCCGACCACTCGAACGCCCGCCTTGCGTGCCGCGTCGACAAGTTGGGATTGCAGCGATTTGCCTTGTTCGCCGACTTCGCTGAATCCCGCCGAGAGTACGAGCGCAAACGGAATGCCGGCCTTGCCGCACTGCTCGATGACGCCCGGCACGTGCGGCGCGGACAGCGCCACCAGCGCCACGTCGCACGGCTGGGGCACGGCGGCTAGGTCGGGATAGCAGGGCAGGTCTTTGATCTCGGTGTATTTCGGGTTGACCGGATAAACCTTCCCTTGGTAGCCGAACTCGATGAGCAGCTTGAGCGGCTGTCCGCCGATGCGGGATGGATCGCTCGATGCCCCGACCACCGCGACGGCGCGCGGATTGATAAAGCGCGAAAAATCCTGGCGCTGCCGCACTGCTGCGTCTGCTGTCTGATCCAAGGGGGCTTCTCCGGGCGGATAGGACGATATTACATGCGGATTTTACCTTGATTCACGCGATAGAGTTTCGTCGTCGCGGGCGCACGGCAAAATGGCTTTCAGCCTCCCAGGAATTATTCAAGCGAGATTCAACTTGATCGCCGCGGCGACGATGGGCTTGGCCCAGTCCGGCGTATGCGGAAAGTCCGTCGCGTTGAGAATCTTCCGCCGCACCACGCACAGGATCAGCTGGGGTGCGGGTACATGCCCTTTCGCGGGGTCCGCATCCGCGTTGTTGTCATATACCCGCAACGCGAAGAGATGCGCCAGCAGTCCGGATTGAAATAGTCGCTTCCGAAGTGGCGAAAGGCTGCGCCGCCGATGCTGCTCTTGCCCGCGCCGTTAACGCCGGCCAGCACGTAGATGCGCGGCAGTGCGGAGGACATCATGCCTTGGTTAGCATCAGGCTTTCGTGGATGACGCCTTGCGCTGTGGCCGCGCCAGGCGCTTTTAGCGCGCAAGCACGGCCACTACTTACTAGACCGTCAACTTACGGTAAGCTAACCGCTTGAATGTTTGGTAGGCGGTGCGAGATTCGAACTTGCGACCAACGGATTAAAAGTCCTAGCTGTAAAACGAGGTTGCTGTTAAATCAATTGCTTGCAACGCTTGCCAATTCGCAACCCAATGTCACTGACGGCACAAACAACGTTGCTCGGGGTTATCGCGTCACAGTCACGTCAAAGCGCTGCCTTTGCAGTTCAAGTGTCGCTTGGCTCCCAGACCAGGGCAAATCTGAGAACTCTTGGCTGTTGAAGGTGCCGTTTAACGTGCCACGCTAACCGGCACGCGATGATCTTGCGCGTGTCCGGGTTGAGCGTGTTGTTAGACGTCGAGCTGAATCTCCCGCCTTCAGAACCACGCGTAGAGCATCGTTAACCGCCGCAGAGTTAGGGAAAGCCTTCGCAACGTCTGGTTCCAACACGACAACGTTTGCGCCCTCCTTCAGAATGCGCTTGTAGTACTTCCCGCGCACGGCGTTGCGATAGTCAAAATCGTACTCTGGTCGAAGATCGTTAGAATGAGAACGCTTAGGCTTCATGGCGTTTGCGCTCCTGTGGAGTCGCTAATCTAGCGCTGATAAGTCGAATACTGTTGCCTCGCTCAACGTGGGACACAACGAGCAGGCGCTCTTGAAAGGAATAACCGACCGTGATCAGGCGCCGCTCGGTCACGGAATGGTCAGGATCATCGAACGTCGCGGCAAGCGGGTCGTAAAACACTGTAACTGCTTCATCGAAGGACACGTGGTGCTTAGCCTCATTTTCCGCCGCCTTCGCACGGTCCCATTCGAACTGCATCTGTCCATTCTAGGCTGATCGATCCTCGACGTCTAGACAGAATGGCTTCCTGCGAGTGGTAGGCGGTCTGCCTTCTTGGTAACGTGGATTGCGTGGCAAGCCACGCC
>MERI01000149.1 GCA_001772005.1 Betaproteobacteria bacterium RIFCSPLOWO2_12_FULL_62_58
CGAGCTGCTCCGACACTGCGACTGCTTCTTCATTGCCGCCGATGATCAAAGGCTGAATCGCGGTATCGGAAGGCATGAGCCGCCAGCGGTGCGCGGTGAGGCCCTCCTTCAGCAGGCGGATGAGTTGCGATAAACGATCGCGGCGCCATTGTTCGGCTTCGATCAGCCTCAAGCTCTCGAGTAGCGCGTGCGCCAGCAACGGCGGGGTCGCCGTGGTGTAAACGTAGCTGCGCGCGCGCTGCACCAGCGTTTCCACGACTTGCGTCTGCGCCGCGACGAACGCGCCGAATACGCCCGCGGCCTTGCCGAGCGTGGCCATATAGATCACCCGCGGCGATACGATACCGTAATGTGACAGCACGCCGCGACCGCGATTGCCCAGCACGCCAAATCCGTGCGCGTCATCGAGCAGGAGCCACGCATCGTAGCGCTCCGCGAGCGCCACCAGATCGGGCGCGGGCGCGATATCGCCGTCCATGCTGAACACCGCGTCGGTCACCACCAACTTGCGCCGCGCGCGCGTGACAGAAAGCAGTTTCTCCAGTGCACCGAGATCGCGGTGGGGATAGCGCCTGAACGCGGCGCGCGACAGCAGGCAGGCGTCGTTGAGCGAGGCATGGTTGAGGCGGTCGGCGAAAATCGCGTCGGCGTGCCCGACGAGCGCAGTCACCACGCCGATGTTCGCCATGTAGCCGGTGGAAAACAGCAGCGCGCGCGGCAGGTCGACGAAGCGCGCAAGCGCGTCTTCCAGCGCGTGATGCGCTGCGCTGTGGCCGAGGATCAGGTGCGAAGCGCCGGCGCCCACGCCGTAACGCGCACAACCTTCCTGCGCCGCCTGCGCCACCCGGGGATGGCTGGCGAGCCCGAGATAGTCGTTGCTGCAGAACGCGAGGTACTCGCGTCCGTCCACGGTGACGCGCGCCCTCTGAGGACTCTGCAATACCCGGCGCTCGCGCCTGAGACCCCGCGCATCAAGGTCGGCAAGCTCGGACGCGAGTACGGAAAAAGTCATTTGAGAGGCGATAGGCGAGAGGTGACAGGAGAACCACCGAAAAACGTGACGGGAAACCGTCAGCTCACGCCTCCCCCCTCTCCCCTCTCCCCTCTCTCCTCTCTCTTCTCACCTCTCTCCTCTCCCCTCGGCTCCATGGGGCGGAGCCCCAGCCTGGCAAACAACGCGCGGTCGTTTTCGACATCGGGATTGCCTGTGGTGAGCAGCTTTTCCCCGTAAAAAATGGAGTTGGCGCCGGCCAGGAAACACAGCGCCTGAATGCCTTCCGGCATGTCCCGCCGACCCGCGGAGAGCCGCACCATGGCCTTCGGCATGGCGATGCGCGCGCAGGCGATGGTGCGCACGAATTCGAACAGGTCGAGGCGTTCGATGCCATGGAGCGGCGTGCCTTCGACCTGTACCAGATTGTTGATCGGCACGGATTCCGGATAGGGATCGAGGTTGGCGAGCTGAGCAATCAGTGCAGCGCGGCTCGTGCGCGACTCGCCCATACCAACGATGCCGCCGCAGCAGACGTGTATGCCGGCGGCGCGCACGCGCGCGAGCGTGTCGAAACGGTCCCGCTGGGTGCGCGTGGTGATGATCTCGCCGTAGAAGTCGGGCGCGGTATCGATATTGTGGTTGTAGTAATCAAGGCCCGCAGCCTTCAGTTGCTCGGCCTGGCCCTCCTTGAGCAGCCCGAGGGTCGCGCAGGTTTCCATGCCGAGCCCACGCACCGCCTGCACCATCGCGATGACCTGGTCGAGATCGCGCTGTTTGGGTCCGCGCCAGGCCGCGCCCATGCAAAAGCGCGTCGCGCCTTTCTCCCGCGCCAGACGCGCAGCAGCGACAACCGCGGCGACCGACAGCGTGTCCTGGCTGTCGACGCCCGTGTTATACCGGGCAGCCTGCGGACAATAGCCGCAATCCTCGGGGCAGCCACCGGTCTTGATCGAAAGCAGCGTGGACAGTTGCACCGCGTTGGGATCAAAGTGCGCGCGATGCACTGACTGCGCCCGATAAATGAGCTCGTTGAACGGCAAGTCGAACAACGCTTCGATCTGCTCCACCGTACAGCGCGTCTTTACTTCGTAAGCCGTGTCAGCGGGGGACTGGCAATTGTCGTTAACGGTAACAGTATCCATGACGACTCATGTCCTGAACAAAAAGGGAAAAACGCGGGTTATTAGAGACTTGCATCATCGCGAATCGGCTTTTTCTTGTCAAATTTTATGCAGGGATTTTTAAACAGTCGCCTAGTATTTGTACAGCGTGCGCTGCCGCAAGCTTGCCTGCTGTGTGGCGCGGCGAGCGGGCAGGCTTTGCTTTGCGCAGCGTGCGACGCCGATCTGCCCCGCTTGCCGCACGCTCGTTGCGCGGTGTGCGCGTTGCCGATCGCAAGCGGGTGTGTATGTGGCGCCTGTCTCGACCATCCGCCATGTTTTGATCGTGTGATGGCGGTTTTCGCCTATCGCTTTCCGGTTGACGCCTTGGTCCACGCCTTCAAGTACGGCGGCGATCTCGCCGTCGGCAGCATGCTCGGGCAGGCACTCGGAGCCGCGGTCACCGAACGCGCGGATCTCATCATTCCCATGCCGCTTGCACGCAAACGCCTGCGCGAACGTGGATTCAATCAGGCTCGGGAGCTTGCGCGCAGCGTCGGCAGCTTGACTGGCATCCCGGTCGCCGCCGACATCTGCCGCAAGGTCGTCGAAACGCAACCTCAGGCCGCGCTGCCGTGGCAAAAACGCGCCAGGAATGTTCGTGGTGCGTTCGTCTGCGATGCCGACCTGAGTCACAAAAAAGTGGCGGTGATCGACGACGTGATGACGACCGGTGCCACGCTCAACGAGTTGGCGAAAAATCTGCGCCGTGCGGGCGCGGTCGAGGTGAGCGGCTGGATCGTGGCGCGGACGCTAAAGCAGGATTCCGGATTCAGGGTCAAGGATTCAGGATTCAGCAGGAACAACGTAACATGACCGACCTTTTCGTACGCAATGCAACGCTGCCTACATCGAGCAAGCTGTTCCCCTGATGTGATGACAGTTTGATCTGTCACGCCATCTTTCCCGTTCCCCTCCCCATGTTCGATATCGTGCTCTACGAACCCGAAATCCCGCCCAATGTCGGCAACGCGATTCGTCTTGTTGCCAATACCGGCGCCCGCTTGCACCTCGTGCAGCCGATGGGATTTACCCTGCGCGACAAACAGCTGCGGCGCGCGGGGCTCGACTATCACGAACTCGCCAGCGTCACGGTGCATGCTGACTGGTGTGCCTGTTGTGAATTGCTAGCGGGCCGTCGAATGTTCGCCGTCACCACGCGCGCGACACAATGCTATGACGTGCCCGCTTACCGCGAACGGGATGTCTTCGTGTTTGGCCCGGAAACCCGGGGGCTCCCGAGCGAAATCCTCGCCGGATTCCCGCCGCAGCAATGCATTCGGCTCCCGATGCAGGCAGGCAGTCGCAGTTTGAATCTCTCCAATGCAGTTGCGGTCATCGTTTACGAAGCGTGGCGCCAACTCGGCTTTTCTGGCGGAAACTAGAATTCCGCTTTCGGTTCGCGCTGCAGCAGTTCTTTAACCACCGCGCCGGCCGCCGTGGGATCGTCGAGCACGCGGCACACCGCAACCGTGATCGGCATATCCACCGCGAGCTCCCGGGCAAGGCGGGCCACTTCCCGCGCCGAATAAACGCCTTCCGCCACATGCCCGAGTTCGGCCAGAATATCCGCAAGCGGCACGCCCTGCGCGAGCCTCAACCCCACGCGCCGGTTGCGCGACAAATCGCCGGTGCAGGTGAGAATCAGGTCGCCGGCGCCGGCGAGCCCCATGAAGGTCTCGATGCGGCCCCCCAGCCGGACGCCGAGCCGCGTCATCTCCGCGAGTCCGCGCGTGATCAGCGCGGCGCGCGCATTCAGGCCGAGATCAAGCCCGTCGCAGATACCGGCGGCGATCGCCATAACGTTCTTCACCGCGCCGGCGACTTCGACGCCGATCACATCGTCTGTGCAATAGACGCGCAGCGTGGCGCTGTGCAGGTCGCGCGCGGCCGTGCGCGCGAATTCCGGATCGGACGAGGCCAGCGTGACCGCGGTCGGCAACCCGCGCGCCACCTCCTCCGCAAAACTCGGTCCCGATAGCGCGCCGCACCGCACGCCTGCACCGAGTTCTTCCGCGCAGACCTGGTGCGGCAGCTTCGCTCGCTCCTTTTCAAAACCCTTGCACAGCCAGACCACTGGCGCCGCGCACCGTGCCTCCCGCAAACGCTCGAACGTCGCCCTCAGGCCGTTGGTGGTGACCGCCACCAGAGCAAGTTCGCAGCCCGCAACGGCGGCCGCGATATCAGTTTCGAGCACGAGATTGGCGGGCAGCGTGAAGCCGGGGAGATAGCGCTGGTTGCTGCGCGCGGACCGCATCGACGCACATTGCCCGGCATCGCGCGCCCACAGCGTCACGTCATGGCGTTGCGCCAGGGTGATGCTGATCGCGGTGCCCCAGGCGCCCGCGCCCAATACCGCGATCTTCATCTAAGTGACGAGTGATGAGCGACGAGTGATGAGTTGCCGGTTGGACATGCAGCGGCAAGCGCGCTTTTCGCTCTGCACTTTGCACTCATCACTCTAAACTCAACACTGCCTTTACGCGCCCCACACTTGCGTGACTTTGACGAAACCGCTCTGCCCGTCACGATGCTTGACGCGCAGCCATCCGCCGCTCGTCACGTCAACCAGCTCCAGGATCACGTTCTGCTGCGCCTGGAACACGACCGGCGCACTGTCGTCGGCGCTCTGATGGATCTGCGCCAGCGGCACCTTGACCATCACTGTGCGCTTGTCGGCAAGAAACTTGCTTTCAATCCAGGTCAGCTCCCCGCTCGCGTCGCGCACCTTGATCCAGCCCTCGACCACGACCACCACCTCGACCGGATAGCCGCGGTTGACGACGTAGAGTTTCCTCGCCCTCACCGAGGGCGCGTCGTAGAGCACGGCGGCATTCTCGGCGACCGAGCGGAATTCCAGCGCCCACGCCGGCGTCGCCGCGACTGCAACGAACGCGGCTGCGATCAGATTGCGGCGGCGGCCGGGCATGGCCGTTCCTAGTTCGCCGGCGATGCGCCGGCTTGAGGCTGCTGCATCTGCTGCAGGCGCTGCTGGTAGATCGTCTCGAAACTCATGTGCTGCAGCACCACCGGCGGAAAACCGGCGCGCGTGACCGTGCTGGCAACCGCCTCGCGCGCATATGGCAACAGCGTGTTCGGACACACGATGCCAAGCACCGCATCGAGATCCTGTTGCAATATGTTGCGAATCTCGAAAATACCGGCCTGCGCCGCCTCCACCAGAAATACCGTCTTCTCCTTGAGCTTGGCTGTCACCGTGACGGTGAGCACGACTTCGAACAATCCCTGTGGTTCGAGGGGACGCGCCTCGTTGTGAATCTTGATGTCCACGTGCGGCGTCTCGCGTTCGAGAAAAACCTGCGGGGCGTTGGGAATCTCAAGCGACATGTCCTTGAGATAGATTTTCTGGATGCCGAAAACCGCTTGCTGCTGTTCGCTCATGTTGGGTCCTGTCGTGTTGAGGCGGGCGGAGTCACTCTGCGCCCCGCAGCAGCTCTTCGAGTCTGCCGGCGTGATCCAGGGCGGCCAGTTCATCAAAGCCGCCAACGTGGGTGTCGCCGATATAGATCTGCGGCACTGTGCGACACCCGGTTTTCTCCATCATTTCGACGCGCCTTGCCGGCTCCAGGTCGACACGGATCTTGTCGATCACCGGCACGCCCTTCGCGCGCAGCAGCCGCTCGGCCATCTGGCAGAACGGGCAGACGCCGGTGCCGTACATACGCACCTTGGCCATCACTTTTCGAGCGGCATGCTGGCCTGCTGCCACGCTGCGATGCCGCCGCGCAGCACGAACACTTCGCCAAAACCATGCTCGCGCAGAACCCCGCCAGCGATGGCCGCACGGCTGCCGGTGCGGCAACTGATGATGATCGGCCGCGTCTTGAACTTCTCCAGCTCCTTGATGCGCTCGGCAAGCTGCGCCTCCGGAATATGCCTGGCGTTGCCGATATGCCCGGCGGCGTATTCGCCGGAATCGCGCACGTCGATTACCACGGCATCGCGCCGGTTAATGAGCTGCACCGCCTCCAGGGTGCTCACTTCATTGGCGGTCCGAAACAACCGGTTGATCAGCGGCCAGACCAGCATGCCGCCGGTGATGACCGCCGCGCCGAACAGCAGCATGTTAAACGGATTTTTCTGCAGAAACGCGAGAAACTGCTCCAACTCAGACTCCTAAACTTGGCGCTGCCAGGTTCGATTTTCTCCACGGTGCGCTGTGCCGCAGAGTTCGCGGTCGCTCATTCTAACAGAGGCCCGATGAAGCCGAAGCTTCCTGGCGTCAGCAGCGCTCCCGCTATAGACTGGGCGGGCGTACGAAGAATCCCTTCGAGGCGGCGTGAAACCCGCTGCCTGTACAACTCTTGCCGCAGCCGGGGCTGATGCTTGCAAAGACTATTCGGAAATCCCGCAGAACACTTCGCGCATCATGCCGATCAAGGTCAGTGTGCGCTCGTCTCCGACACGGTAATAGACGCGGTTGGCGTCCTTGCGCGTGCGCAGCACGCCTTTCTCGCGCAGGATGGCAAGATGTTGGGAAATGTTGCTCTGGGAGGTGCCGACACACTCGACGATGTCCTGAACGCTCATTTCCTGGTTGCCGAGCACGCACAGGATTTTCAACCGTAGCGGATGAGCCATCGCTTTCATTGCCCGCGACGCCTGTTCGATATGCTCTTCCTTTTCGATCAGCACAGCGCGCAGTGCAGTGGTGTTGGCCATGAATCTATCCTTCTGCGGACATCTGAATGTTAAAATATGCTGATATTATACATTAACCCGATTCTTGAAATAAACTTCATAAAATCATGGCGCTAACACCGGTTTTGCTGATCATACTCGATGGCTTCGGGCACCGCGAGGAGTGCGACTACAACGCGATCTGCCAGGCGCGCAAGCCGCACTGGAATTTCCTCTGGCAAACCTTTCCGCACACGACCATCGACGCCTCCGAAAAATGGGTGGGTCTGCCCAAGGACCAGATGGGCAATTCCGAAGTCGGCCACATGAACATCGGCGCCGGCCGCGTCGTTTACCAGGACTACACCAAGATCGAGCACGCGATCGAGACCGGTGATTTTTTCAGGAATCCGGCGCTGAACCAAGCCGTGGTGACCGCGCGCGGCACCGGGCGCGCGCTGCATGTCCTGGGGCTCGTGTCGCCCGGCGGCGTGCACAGCCACGAATCGCAGATTCACGTGTTGCTCGAAATGGCAGCCAAGGGCGGCGCCAGGAACACTTATGTGCACGCCTTCCTCGACGGGCGCGACACGCCGCCCAAGAGTGCCGAAGCTTCGCTCGCCGCGTTACAGGCCAGGTGCAACGCGCTCAAGGTAGGCCGCATCGCTTCGATCTGCGGCCGCTACTACGCCATGGACCGCGACCGACGCTGGGAGCGTGTGCAGCAGGCGTACGACCTGCTCACCCAGGGCAAAGCGGAGTTTCGCGCCGCCACCGCCGTTGATGGACTGCTCGCCGCCTATGCGCGCGGCGAATCGGACGAGTTCGTGAAGGCGACGGTGATCACGCCTGCGGGCGGCGAGCCTGCGCGCATGAACGACGGCGACGCCGTGGTGTTCATGAATTTCCGCGCCGACCGCGCGCGCCAGCTCACGCTGGCGCTTACAGACGGCCGGTTCGATGGCTTCGCGCGCTCCCATGCCCCGCGGCTCGGCTACTATTGCACGTTGACAAGCTACGGCGAGGACTTCAGCCATGTTCCCGCCGCGTTTCCGCCGCAGACCGTAGCGAACGGATTCGGTGAATACATCTCGAAGCGGGATCTCAAGCAGCTCAGGATCGCCGAGACCGAGAAATACGCGCATGTCACCTATTTCTTCAACGGCGGAATCGAGACGCCGTACCCGGGCGAAGACCGCATACTCGTGCCTTCGCCCAGGGTCGCCACTTACGACCTGAAACCGGAAATGAGCGCCTTCGAGGTCACCGACCAGCTGGTCGCGGCGATCAAAGGCCGAAAGTACGACGCGATCATCTGCAATTACGCCAACGGCGACATGGTCGGGCACACCGGCAATCTCAAGGCCGCCACCCGCGCGGTGGAGGTGCTCGACGAATGCATCGGCCGCGCGGTCACGGCGATGCGGGAAACCGGCGGCGAGGTATTGATCACCGCCGATCACGGCAACGCCGAGACCATGCTCGATCCGCAGACCAAACAGGCGCACACCGCCCACACGCTGAATCTCGTGCCGCTGCTCTACATCGGGCGCACGGCGCGGATCGCCGAGCACGGTGCGTTGCAGGACGTGGCGCCGACGCTGCTTGCGATGATGGGATTGCCGCAACCGTCCGAAATGAGCGGCAAGTCGATGATCAGCTTCGCGTGACGCTCTGCGGCCTCGCCCGACTCGCGCTACTGCCCGTCCTGCTTCTTGCCGGCAGCGCCACGCTCGCGGCCACGACGGCCGCCGGTGCGAAGGAACAACTGCGGGAGCTGCGCGGCAAAATTGAGGCGCTGCAAAAACGGCTCGCCGATGCCGAGGAATCCAAGACCGAGGCCGGCGACGCGCTGAAGGAATCGGAGCGCGCAATCTCGGACGCCAACCGCAGCTTGCACGATCTCGCGCAGCACGCGCGCGCAGTCAACCAACGCCTTGCCGAACTGCGCGCCGAGGCGCGTCGCGGCGAGGATACGCTCAGCAGCCAGCAAGCGCTGCTCGCGCGCCTGCTCTACCAGCAATACCTGGGTGGCCAGGCGGCGCCGTTGCGGCTCCTGCTCAACCGCGAGGATCCCAACCGGATCGCGCGCCAGATGCATTATTTCGGCTACATTTCGCGCGCCCGGGCCGATTTCATCAGCGAACTGCGCGCGAGCCTCGCGCGTCTCAAGGGACTTGCGCACGAGACAGAGCAGAAAGCGATTGAACTGGCGGCGATCGCCACCGAACAGGCCGCGCAGAAGCGGCGGCTCGAGCAGGAAAAACGCGCCCGCGCCCAAGTGCTCACCAGGATTGCGCGCGAGATTCGACAGCAACAGCGCGAGATCAGTACGCTCCGGCGCAACGAAAACCGACTGGCACGGCTCATCGAACAACTCGGCCGGATTATCGCCCGCACCCCGGCGCCGCCGCGCCCGAGGAACGAGCGCCTGCCGGATGGCTCAAGCGACGGCAGCCCGTTCGAGCGGCTGAAGGGCCGGTTGAGCCTGCCGGTGCGGGGGGAACTCGGCAACCGCTTCGGTAGTCAACGTTCTGATGGCGGACTCACCTGGAAAGGGCTGTTCATTTCGGCCCGGTCTGGCGAGGAGGTGAAAGCCGTAGCCGCAGGCAGGGTTGTTTTCGCCGACTGGCTCCGCGGGTTCGGCAATCTGTTGATCATCGACCACGGCGGAGCGTACATGAGCCTCTACGGCAACAACGAGACCCTTTACAAGCGGGTGGGGGAAGAGATCCAGGGTGGCGATGCCATCGCCACAGTGGGAAATAGCGGCGGCAACCCCGATTCGGGTTTATACTTCGAACTGCGGCACCAGGGCAAGCCGCTCGACCCGCTGACATGGGTGAACGTAAAGTAAAAGGTGAAAGGTGAAACGTAACCACAATGTGGTTTGCGAAGCGGGTTTTTCCCGTTTCACATTTCACGTTTCACGATTCACGGGTTTCTAGGAGCGAGTTATGCGTAACAAATTGCAACAATTCGGTCTGATCGCGCTGGGCATCCTGATGGGCGTCGCGATCAGCCTCAATTTCTCGGCCGTCGCGCAGAAGGAACGCGCTTCCGCGCCGCTGCCGATCGAAGAACTGCGCGCGTTTACCGAGGTGTTCGGGCGCGTGAAGAGCGACTATGTCGAGCCGGTCGACGACAAGAAGCTCATCACCCAGGCGATCAATGGCATGCTCACCGGCCTCGACCCCCATTCCGCTTATCTCGACCAGGAAGCATTCAAGGAGTTGCAGGTGGGTACGCAGGGCGAATTCGGCGGCTTGGGCATCGAGGTCGGCATGGAAGACGGCTTTGTCAAGGTCGTGGCGCCGATCGACGACTCACCGGCAGCACGCGCCGGAATCAAGTCCGGCGACCTGATCGTCAAGCTCGACGAAAGCTCGGTCAAAGGCATGACGCTGAACGACGCGGTGAAGCGCATGCGCGGGAAGCCCAACACCCCGATCACGCTCACCATCGTACGCAAGGGGGAAACGAAGCCGATCGTGGTCACGCTCACGCGTGCGGTCATCAAGATCCAGAGCGTCAAGTCGAAGCTCCTCGAGCCGGGTTACGTTTACTTTCGCGTCACCCAGTTCCAGGAAGCGACCGGTGAGAACCTGGCGCGCGCCATTGACAGGCTGTTCAAGGAAAACCAGGGGCCCATGAAGGGCATCGTGCTCGATCTGCGCAACGATCCGGGCGGGCTCTTGAACGGCGCAGTCGCCGTATCGGCCGCCTTCCTGCCGCAGGGTACGCTCGTGGTCTACACCGACGGCCGCACGGAGGATTCGAAGATGCGCCTTAATGCGAGTCCCGAGAACTACCTGCGTGGCCGCAACAGGGAAGACTACATCAGGAAGCTGCCGGCGGAAGCGAGGAACGTGCCGATGGTGGTGCTGGTCAACGCCGGCTCGGCGTCAGCCTCGGAAATCGTGGCCGGCGCGCTGCAAGACCACAAGCGCGCGGTGGTAATGGGGCAGCCGACTTTCGGCAAGGGCTCGGTTCAAACGATCCTGCCGCTCGGCAACAACACGGCGATCAAGCTCACGACTGCGCGCTACTATACGCCGAACGGCCGTTCGATACAGGCCAAAGGTATCATGCCGGACATTCCGCTCGACGACGGCTCTGCGGACAGGTTGGCAGGACTCAGGCTGCGCGAGGCCGACCTCACCAAGCATCTCCTCGACAATGACAAAGACAAAGAGAGAAACGAGGAGAAGGCGGACGCCGCGGCGGCGGCGGCAAAGTACAACTTCACGCCCGCGCCGCGGCCGAAGGATGTCGACGAGAAGACGCTCATACCCGAACCCGGAGAGATCGTCTCCAAGAACGACTATGAGCTCAATCAGGCGATCGCCTTCTTGAAGAGCCGCGGCGGCGTCAAGACCAACTAGCCCACCCTGCCGCACCGTCCAAAGCGCCCGGTAATACGCCGGGCGCTTTGTTGTACACTTATCAAATTCACTGCCTCGCGCCTCACTTCCATGAACGACGAGCAATTGCTGCGCTACAGCCGCCACATCCTGCTGCCCCAGATCGGCATTGAGGGTCAGGAGAAGCTGCTCGCATCGCACGCTCTCATCATTGGCGCCGGCGGACTCGGCTCCCCGGTCGCCCTCTATCTCGCCTCCGCGGGCGTCGGGCGCCTCACGATCTGCGACGGCGATGACGTCGATCTCACCAACCTCCAGCGTCAGATCGTGCATCGCACCGGTGCCATCGGGAGCAAGAAAGTCGACTCGGCGCGCGCAACACTCGCCGCGATCAATCCGGAAGTGAATGTCGTCGCACTCCCCGAGCGGGTCGGCGGCGAGCGCCTCGAAACGCTGGTGGCGACAGCCGATGTGGTGGTCGACGGCAGCGACAACTTCGCCACCCGCCACGCGGTAAACCGGGCCTGCGTGAAATGCCGCAAGCCGCTGGTGTCGGGCGCGGGCGTGCGCTTCGACGGGCAGGTTGCGGTATTCGACATGCGCGGCCACGCCTCCCCGTGTTACCACTGCCTGTTTCCCGAGCACGGCGAGAACGAGGACGTACGCTGCGCGGTGATGGGCGTATTCGCGCCGGTGGTAGGCATTATAGGTTCCATCCAGGCGGCGGAAGCGCTGAAACTGCTCGCCGGTGCCGGGGAGCCGCTCACCGGGCGCTTGCTGCTGCTCGATGCGCTCACCATGCAGACCCGCACCGTCAAGCTGCGGAAAGACCCGGCTTGCCCGGTCTGCAGCGCATAGGAGTTTGTCGGACTTTGGTTCAACAAACTCCTAGTATCGCGACACCTTAATTTTGCAACATCTCTGTAGATGCGAACGACGTTTCGAAATCAATGATTCGTTGTACTAGGGCAGCAGCGTCATGTCGAGCGAAGCGGCGTCGGGGGCGGGAGCGGCGGCAGGGGCGGGAGCGGCGCCATCGCCGGTGGACGTGGATTTCTGGGCCAGCAGCGTTTCGAGGTCTTTCACAACCTGTGACAGTTCCGGTCCGTTGCGGCCCAGGAATTGCAGCAACAGGCGCGAAGGAAAGTCAGCAAGCGTCTCGGCGCGGTTGCTGCGGATGCGCGATGCAGTCTCCAGCATCGGCCGGAAGTGCGTGGACTTGAATCCCGCCTTCGAGTTCTCCATGGCATCGATGATCGCCTGCTGGGTGCGCGCGATCCCGATCAGGATTTCCGCGAGCTGTTGCGTTGTCAGATTCGACATGATTGCCCCCTAGCAGCCTGTCGGACTTAGCAGCCCGAACAGGCTGCTAAAAGCAAAACCGGCTGACAATTCCGAAAAAAACCCGCCGAACGGGTCGAACGTAAAGAAAACTGAGGGTGAATTCGCATAGCTATCATTTTCTCTTGCTATTTTCCTCACGCCGGTTTTGCATTAGGAGTTTGCCGGGGCCAAGTCCGACAAACTCCTAGGGTGTGATCTCCTGGCGGTCGGCCGGTTCAGGCAACTACGCCCTCCAGCAACTGCCGCCACTGCTTGCTCCATAACTCGACCGGATCGCGCTTGAAACCGCTTTTCGCGAACTGGTGCCAGCGGCCGGTCACGAAGCTCATCAGCAGGTTGGCCTGCGCCGCGACATCGACCTCGGCCAGGACTTCCTGCTGCGTGACGCCGAACCGCAGCGCCTGTTTCAACGCGGCCTCGATCCGGTCGTGCAGCTGGTTGATGCGAACCTGCAGCCGATTATCCTCGTGGACCAGGGCATCCCCGATGAGCACGCGCGTCATGCCGCGGTTTTTCTGGGCGAACCCAAGGAGCACCGCAATCATGGCCTCGAGCTGACGCACGCCGCTTTTTTCCTCGGTGGTGATTTTGTTGATCAGCCCGAACAGCGTCTGCTCGATAAAGTCGATCAGCCCCTCAAACATTTCGGCCTTGCCGCTGAAATGACGGTAGAGCGCGGCTTCGGACACAGCGAGCCGGGCGGCGAGCGCCGCCGTGGTGATTTTCTCGGCGGCGGGATTCTCCAGCATCTGCGCCAGCGTATGCAGAATCTGCGTCTTTCTCTCCCCGGTCCTGGCTGCCATGTCCCACCTCGCTTGAGCCCGTTTCGCGATCGCACGCCGAAACGGGCCTCAACATTGTAGCCGCGCCAGCATGCGCGGCAACTGCCTGAGATTCGGGATGCTCGCATCCACGTAGCCCGGCGCCCTGGCGGCCCTCGTCACCCATACCGTTTTCATGCCGAGTTTTTTCGCGGTGCGCAGATTGGCGAGTGTATCTTCCACCATGATACAGCGCCGCGGCCGCAGGTGGTTGCTGCGGGTGAGCCGCAGGAAGCCGTAACAATCGGGCTTGGGCCGATAGCGCGTGTGCTCGATCGAGAACACGCCGTCGAACAGGTCGGTTATACCCAGCGCTTTCAGCACCGCGCATGAGTAATGCACCGGCGCGTTTGAGAACACGAACTTCCGCCCGGGCAGCCGGGCGAGAATGGCGCGCAACCGCGGCTCGCGCACCATCATGCGCTTGAGATCGTCAAATTGATGCGTGTGCCACAAGAAGTGTCGCGGATCGGTGCCATGGTGGCGCATGAGACCCAGCAGCGTCGCGCCATAGCGCTTCCAGTACTGGCGCCTCAGCTCACTCGCCGCAGTCTCGTCGAGCCCGAGGTGCGCCTGCATATACGCGGTCATGGCGCGGTTGATGTGCGGAAAGATGTGCGGAGTGGCGTTGTGCAAGGTGTTGTCCAAGTCAAAAATCCACGATCTCCTGCGCGTCATCGCCTACTTCCGCAGCCGGATCAGCGCCGGCGGATCAGCGTGCCGACGCCCTCGTTGGTGAGAATCTCGAGCAGGAGTGCGTGCTCGACGCGGCCGTCGATGATGTGGCAGGCGTTGACCCCGTTCTTCACCGCATCCAGCGCCGAACTGATCTTCGGCAGCATGCCGCCCGAAATCGTGCCGTCGGCGAACAGGTCATCGATCTTGCGCGCGGTGAGCCCGGTGAGCAGGTTGCCGTCCTTGTCCAGCACACCCGGCGTATTGGTGAGCACGATAAGCTTCTCGGCATTGAGAACCTCCGCCACCTTGCCGGCGACCAGATCGGCATTGATGTTGTATGACTCGCCTTTCTTGCCGAAACCGATCGGCGCTATGACCGGGATGAATCCACCGGCAAACAGTGTTTCCACGATCTGCGGTTCGATCGCGTCCACCTCACCGACTTGACCGATATCGATCAATTCGTCGCTATCGCCCGGACCGCGCACCATCATTTTCTTGGCGCGGATGAACGCCCCGTCCTTGCCCGTGAGTCCGACCGCGTGCCCGCCGTGCCGATTGATCAGGTTGACGATTTCCTTGTTGACCTTGCCGCCCAGCACCATTTCCACGACGTCCATGGTTTCGGCATCGGTCACGCGCATGCCCTGGATGAACTCGCCTTTCTTGCCTACGCGCTGCAGGAGATCGTCGATCTGCGGGCCGCCGCCGTGCACGACCACCGGATTCATGCCCACGAGCTTCAAAAGCACCACATCGCGCGCGAACCCCTCCTTGAGCTTATCGTCGATCATCGCATTACCGCCGTACTTGATGACCATGGTCTTGCCATGAAAGCGCTGGATATAGGGCAGCGCTTCGGTGAGGATCTTGGCCTTGGTGGCGGCGGAGTTGGCGGTGAGCGACATGCGTTAGCGGCTGCTATGTGAGGGCCCACTTATTCTACACGAGCGCAAAAAAGGCGGCAGGCCAAAAAACCTGCCGCCCCGGGGCGGCTCACGCGCGAGTTAAGAGGCGAAATGGAAGAATCGACCGTTTCAACTCGCGCAGCTAAAGCGCCGGCGGAAGCCTGGCGTCTTTAGCAGTTACTGGACGGTGATACGCTTCGCCGTCACCGCCGCCTTCTTCGGCAGCGTCAGCTCAAGCACCCCATCGGCGTATTTCGCGTTGGTGGCAGCCTCATCCACGGGTTGGCCGAGCGTGAAAGCGCGGTACACCTTCCCATAATAGCGCTCGGAACGCAGCACGCGGTCGCCGTCCTTCACGTCCTTCTCTTTCTTCACTTCGGCACCGATCGCGACCTGGTCGCCATCGATCGTAATGTTGATGTCATCCTTCTTCACGCCGGGAAGCTCGGCACGGAGCGTATACGCGCCGTTGTTTTCGGTGACGTCAACCCGGAACTGCGCCGGCGTGGCGGTCCCTTCGAAGCTCACGGGACGCACGAAAAAGCCGCGCAACAGGTCATCAAACGTGTCATCAAACGGGGTGAAGCGAGTAATGTTTGCCATAGCTCATCTCCTTTAATCGGTTTGGCGCTGGGCGCCGACAACACAGATATGGGCGCCGGCCATGGCTTTTCAAGCGGCGCCGGTATTCGCGCGCCCCGCGGTATGCCCTGCGAGGTCCCTTGTGTTCCGCGAGAGAAAGCTCTAAATTTATGATTTTCATGGACTTCCAACGCTGCCGGCATGGCCGACAATACCACCAATAGCGGCGCCCCGGACGCCTCGCGCCCCCTCGAGATCGAGCAGCACCGTGGTTACCTCATGCGCTATGCGCTGCTGCAACTGCGCAACCGGACTGCCGCCGAGGACGCCGTGCAGGAAACGCTCCTCGCGGCAGTCGAAGGCGCCGCCCGCTTTTCGGGCAAGTCCTCGGTCAAGACCGCGCGCGTGTTCGTGATGCGCGAGGTGATGGAACTGTCCACCGAGGAAATCTGTAAGGAACTCGGCATCACCGCGACCAACTGCTGGGTGATGCTGCACCGGGCCCGGCTCAGCCTGCGGGAATGCCTGGAATCAAAGTGGTTCGGAAAATCATGAAGATCATTCCCTCATGCCGGGAAGTTTCCGAACTCTTGTCCCAGGCACAGGAGCGTCCGCTGACCTTGGTGGAAAGATTCGGACTCCACGTGCACCTGCCGCTGTGCGAGGGCTGCCGTAACTTCAAGAGGCAGCTCGTCTTCATGCGCGAGGCATTCAAGCGCTACCTCGAGCGCCCCTAGAAGCGACCTGGCACCGGGTTTTCAGTGATGGCGATGCTCCGCCCCACCGCCCGCGGCGCGCACTTCGGCCTCGACCTTGATCGTTGATTTCGCGCCGTCCGGGGTCTGAACCGTGAGCGCAAGCGGCACTTTATCCCCTTCCTTGAGCGGCCGTTTGACGTCGATCAGCATTACATGGAGCCCGCCGGGCGCGAGCTTGATCGTCTTTTTTGCGGGCAGATCGATTTTCTGAACCGGCCGCATGCGCATCACGCCGCCATCCATACTCATCGTGTGCAGTTCGGCTTTTGCGGCCGCGGCACTTTCCACGGCGACCAGGACGGCGGCGGCAGCACTCTCGAGTTCCATGTAGGCGCCCGCCGTCTTCTGGCCCGGCGCGGTAGGCCGCGCCCACGCATTCTTGACGCCCACCGGTTCCGCAGCAAACGCTGCAACAGACAACGCGGAGACGACGACCAGCGCACCCGACAACACAACGGCGCGCAAGTTGCGAATGAAGTTCACGGACCCACTCCTGTCATGGCGATGACGAACGGAAAAGCGCGCATTGTTTCAGCTTCATCTCACGCGCGCAAGCGCGAAAATTGTATAATGCCCGTTTTTCCGTGACCGACATGCGACTGGTTTTAGCCATCATTTTTCTGCTGCTGTCCCCGCCGCTTCTCGCCCAGCAGGCCGCACCACCGCTACCGCCCGTTCCGCCGATCGCCGCCAGAGCGTACCTGCTGTTCGACTTCAACAGCGCGCAACTGCTGGCGAGCCACAATCCGCAAGAGCGCGTCGAGCCGGCATCGCTCACCAAACTGATGACGGCCTACCTCACGTTCGCCGCCCTCAAGCAAAAAACAATTCAGCTCGAACAGACGGTGCCGGTTTCGGAGCGCGCCTGGCGCGCCGAAGGCTCGCGTATGTTCATCGAGCCGCGCAAGCCGGTGACGGTGAGCGAACTGATCCGCGGCATGATCGTGCAATCGGGCAACGATGCGTGCATCGCGCTGGCCGAAGCGGTTGCCGGCAGCGAGGAAATATTTGCACAGATGATGAACCGCGAAGCGCAGCGGCTCGGCATGAAAAACACCAGCTTCGTCAACTCGACCGGATTGCCCCACCCCCAGCACTATTCAACGGCGCACGATCTCGCGCTGCTGGCCGCCGCCATCGTCCGTGATTTCCCCGAATACTATCCGCTCTACTCGACGAAAGAGTTCCGCTACAACAACATTTCCCAGTCCAACCGCAACCGCTTGCTGTGGACGGATCCCACCGTGGACGGCATGAAAACGGGCTACACCGAGAACGCCGGCTATTGCCTCATTACTTCGGCCAGGCGGGGCGAGCGGCGCCTCATCTCGGTAGTGCTCGGTGCGGCATCCGAGGCGATGCGCGCGAGCGAAAGCCAGAAGCTGCTCAACTACGGCTTCCAGTTCTACGACAGCGTGCGGCTTTACGAAAAAAACCAGCCGGTCGCAACGCTGCAGGTCTGGAAGGGCAGTGACAACACCGTTAGAGCCGGTTTCACGAGCGACCTGTACCTCTCGCTGCCGAAAGGCCAGGCCGACAAGCTCAAGGCGAGCGTCGAAAGCCTGCAACCGCTGGTCGCACCGATCGCCGCCGGCCAGAGGATCGGAACCATGAAAATCACGCTCGAGGGAAAATCCTTCCGCGAGCTTCCTGTAGTAGCATTGGAGAGCGTGCCGCTCGCGGGTATCCTCGGGCGCGGCTGGGACTCGATCAGGCTGCTGTTCAAGAACCTCTGATGAGGACAACATGAGCGAAATCGTTTACCTGAACGGCGAATTCATGCCGCTGGAGCAAGCCCGCGTTCCGGTGCTCGACCGCGGCTTCATCTTCGGTGACGGCGTCTACGAAGTGATCCCGGTGTATTCGCGCCACCCGTTTCGGTTGCCCGAGCACTTGCGGCGCCTGCAGCACAGCCTGGACAGCATCCGGCTTGCAAACCCGTTGAGCGACGGCGAGTGGACCAGGCTCACGCGCGATATCGTCGCGCGCAATGAGGGCGACGACCAGTCGGTCTACCTGCAGATCACCCGCGGCGTGGCCAGGCGCGACCACGCCTTTCCCAAGGACGCGAAGCCCACGGTGTTGATGATGAGCGGCCCGCTCTCGACGCCTGCCAAGGATCTCGTCGACAGCGGTGTGCCGGCGATCACGGCGACCGATTACCGCTGGCTCAGATGCGACGTGAAGTCGGTATCGCTGCTTGCCAACTGCCTGCTGCGCCAGACGGCGCTCGATGCGGGCGCGGCCGAGGTCGTGATGTTCCGCGACGGATATCTCACCGAGGGCTCGTCGAGCAATATTTTCGCAGTCAAGAGCGGCCGAGTGCTGGCGCCGCCGAAGAACCACCTCGTGTTGCCCGGTATTACCTACGATGTCGTGCTCGAGCTCGCGGCGGCGCACGGCATTCCATGCGACGTGCGCGAGATTCCGGAGCAGGAGGTCAAAACGGCGGACGAACTGTGGCTCACGTCATCGACCAGGGAAGTCCTGGCCATCACCACGCTCGACGGCAAGCCGGTCGGCACCGGCAAGCCGGGCGCGGTGTTCCGCCGGATCCACCCGCTCTACCAGGAGTTCAAGCGCAAGGTGATGCGCCAGGCCGCGTGAGCCAGTCCACCATGATCGAAGATTCGCCGCTCGAGTATCCCTGCGATTTCCCGATCAAGATCCTCGGTCACACGCGTGCCGGCTTCGCGCAGACGATACTTGAAGTGGTGCAGCGGCACGCGCCGGACTTTGACGGCGCGACCCTGCAAATGAAGGCGAGCAAGCGCGGCAAGTACCTGAGCATCACGTGCGTGATCCGCGCCACTTCCCGCGAGCAGCTCGACGCCCTCTACCAGGAGCTGTGCGACCACCCGATGGTGGTGATGGTGCTCTAACTCCCGGCTTTGCGGGGTTGCCTGGCAGCCGGCGCCTTCTTCTTGGTTTTTTGCAAGCGCGTCTTGCCGTACGATCCCTTGGAAATCTTGCCGCGGCGCGTCCGCTTGTCTCCCTTACCCATCTGTCGCTCTCCCGATCAAGTTTAAGATGCCGCAATTCTATCGTATTCGCGGAACCCCCGGCGACTCCACGGACACACACTTTTCCAATGCTCAATCGAATCCCAGCGAGCCCCTGTCGGGCTCTCTCATTTGATACCCCATCGCCCGGTAACCACGTTGCCGCTTGTCCCACATCCGCATCAATGCCGGATGGACGGTATCGACGTAGTCGTAGATCCGGACGTCAACCTTGGTTGCGTGTTCTCGGTGCAGACGGCCGGCATATTGCTGTAGCGTACCCTTCCAGGAAATCGGCATCGCCAGTACC
>MERI01000150.1 GCA_001772005.1 Betaproteobacteria bacterium RIFCSPLOWO2_12_FULL_62_58
CATCGGCATACCCGGAGCGCACGGCCTGCATGGGTATGTGGGATTTATTTTCGGCTCGGTGAAGGCCCGGGAATGGTGGTCCTCCGATCTGATGCCAGTCGTGTTCCTGTTTTCCGCCGTCGTCTCCGGCGTCGCCTTGCTGATCGTGCTCTATGTTCTGTCTTGCCGGCTACGCAGAGTCGCGGTTGACCTCGCGTGCCTGAAGGGATTGGCCTATGTGCTGTGGGGCTTCATGATGTTCACCCTGGTGCTGGAGGGGCTGGAATTCGCCAACATCGTGTACAAAGCCCGGGAAGGGATCGAGACGATCATAGAATACGTGACAGGACCGCTGATCGTTCCTTTCTTCGTTCTGCAACTCGGCCTCGGGGCGGTAACACCGATCGTCGTGATCACGTACATGATCTGGCGCGGCACCACCGGCAAGGCGCTGATCGCTGGAGTCACCGTGAGTGCGGTGTTGGTGCTGATGTCGGTGATGATGATGCGCTGGAACGTCGTCATCGGCGGCCAGGAAATTTCGAAGACCGGCCAGGGACTGCTAAACTATCACATGCTCATTTTCGGCAGGGAGGGCCTGGTGGCTGCCGCCTCAACGGTCGTTGCACCGCTGATTTTGCTGGCGGTGATGGTCCGGCTGCTGCCGCCTTGGGCAGATAATGCGACGCCTTCACCTCACACCGGCGCGCGGTAAATGTTTTGCATGAGATATACTCTCTGTTTCTGGACGCGAAACGTCGAGCTCATGGCGGGATTGGAAGTTCATACCATGTGCCGCTTTATCAAATAGGAAGTTGTGTATGAACACCCGACTACACGTCGAAGGACGTTCGTCTTTTGTCAATATACCGAAGCAACTGATGACGGTACTGGTTTTTTCTTTCGCGGCGTCAGTCACACCGCGAACGGCAAGCGCCCAGAGCGGCGAGCGCGGCGGCAAGGAAGTGGTAGAAGCGGTGTGCGCCGCCTGCCACAGGACTGGCGTGAACGGCGCCCCGAAAATAGGCGACAAGAAAGCATGGGGCAAGCTCGCGTCGCAGGGCCTCGCCAGCCTCACAGAAGTCGCGCTCAAGGGCATCCGGAAAATGCCAGCGCATGGCGGTAATCCGGATGTCACCGACACCGAAATCGAGCGCGCCATTACCTTTATGGTCAACCAGTCGGGAGGCCGCTGGATCGAGTCTATCAGCAGGGTAACCCCTGCTGTCCAGCGCAGCGGCGGGCAGGTTGTGCAGGAGCACTGCGCCAAGTGCCACCAAACCGGCGTGGGTGGCGCACCCAAGATCGGCGACCGGGCTGCCTGGATACCGCGACTCAAGCAAGGATTCGAGGTCGCGGTTCGCTCCGCGATCAAGGGACACGGACCGATGCCTGCTCGTGGCGGTGTGGCCGACCTCACCGATTCTGAAATTCGAGCTGCGATCGCCTATATGATCAACCAAGGTGTCGCCGCGACGACAAGACCTTCGGCTGCACTAACCGCGGGACCCGACCCCAATCATAAGGTCATCGAGGGAACAGAGATATATTTAGGCATCGTATCGGCGGAATCGATACGCGCACAGCATCCGAAGGCGGACGCGGAAAGCTTGATGCACGGGGGCATTCCGAGCCGCAAGGACTATTACCACGTGAATATCTCGCTGTTCGACAGCAAGACCAAAGCCGTGATCACGGATGCGCAGGTAGAGGCGAGAGTCGCGGATCCAGTCGTGGGCGGAGAAACGAAGAAGCTCGAGCTTATGGCGATGAACAACACGATAAGTTATGGCAACTATTTCCGGATGTCAGGGAAGGCCCCCCACACGATCATCGTGCAGATCCGGAGGCCGGACATGTCTCGGACAATCGAGGCCAAGTTCGACTTCAAGTACCGCTGATAGCTCTGCGCATCGCCCGCGCCTGCGAGCCGGCTTCACTTCGTCGAAGCCGGCCGAGAGCGGGGGCGGCGGCGCTGGCGCAGGCGTGCAGGCATGCTTGCACGATCAGTGCACGTCCTTCCAGAACTCCTTGTAAAGAAACCAGGTCAGCAGAACGAGGATCAAGCAGAAAAACATCACGACGATTCCCACCTGTTTGCGGAAGACCTGATTCGGTTCGCTCATCCACACCAGAAAATTCACCAGATCCCTCACCGTCTCGTCGTACTGCGGCGGGCTGAGGACGCCCGGTTTCTCGATCTTGATGCTTTTTAACGCATAGCGCGTACTCTCCTTGCCGCCAGACTTGCCGGCCATTTCCTCGACCATGGAGAACGATTTGGCCTGGATCTGAGCCGCCTCAGCTTCCTTCCTGGTCTTGAACTCGCGCACGTCCAGCACGGGCTCGCCCTGCAATTGCCACAGTACGTGCGGCATGCCGACCCGCTGGAACACCATGTTGTTCCAGCCGTTCGAGTTCAAGGGGTCGCGGTAGAAACTGCGCAGAAAGGTATACAGCCAGTCAGCGCCGCGCGAGCGCGCGATCACTGAAAGGTCGGGTGGCGCCGTTCCAAACCAGGACCTGGCGTCAGGCCTGCTCATGTTGATGTCCATCATCTGTCCGACTTTTTTCCCCGCGATGAACAGCAGGCCGTCCTTGATCTGCTGCTCGGAAAGGCCCAGGTCCATCAGCCGGCTGTAACGCATGAGCGACGCCGAGTGGCAGTTCAGACAGTAATCGACGAACGTACGGGCTCCCGCCTGCAGACTCAACGCGTTGCGCACGTCGATCGGGGCACGTTCGAGCTTCATTTCGGCCTCGGCGAACGCCGGCCTCTCTCCAAGCCCCGCCAGGGCAGCGAAAAGAAAAACGGCAAGGCGTTTTTTCATTACGTCACCCTCTTCGGTTCCGGCTTGCACCGGTCCATCCTGGTGTACCAGGGCATCAGGAAAAAGAATGCAAAGTAGACCGCGGTAGCGATCTGGGCGAGCAGCGTGTTGACCGCAGTCACCGGCTGGGTGCCGAGATAGCCGAGCAGGAGGAACGCGATCACGAACAACGCCAACGCGACCTTATAGATCGGGCCGCGGTAGCGGATCGACTTCGCCGGCGATCGATCGAGCCAGGGCAGCAGGAAGAAGATCACCACTGAAACGCCGAACAGGACCACACCCCAAACCTTGGGATCGAACGTGAAGTATCCTTCAAGCAACACCACCGCGATTACGGCAGTGGCACCGCGGACCGCCCTACTTTTCACGCTGCCGATGATAAGCAGCGCCATACCCACCGTGCCGGCGGCGATCACCGACATGAAATTTTCGGTGATCGCGCGCAGGATCGAGTAGTACGGCGTGAAGTACCAAAGCGGCTGGATGTGCGGTGGGGTCTTCAGCGGATCGGCCGGAACGAAATTATTATCCTCGAGAAAATAGCCTCCCAGCGCCGGGGCGAAGAACACAATGGCGAAGTACACTGTCAGGAATACCGCCACTCCGAACAGGTCCTTCACCGTGTAGTACGGATGAAACGGGATGCCATCGAGCGGGATGCCCGTCTTCGGGTCCTTGACCTTCTTGATCTCGATACCGTCGGGATTGTTCGAGCCGACCTCGTGCAGTGCCACCAGGTGCACCGCGACCAGCCCGAGCAGCGCCAGCGGCACCCCCGCCACGTGGAAAGCAAAGAAGCGGTTGAGCGTCGCGTCCGACACGACGTAGTCGCCGCGGATCCAGAGCGCGAGATCCGGCCCGATGATCGGTATGGCGTCGTACAGGTTGACGATCGCCTGCGCGCCCCAGTAGGACATCTGACCCCACGGCAGCAGGTAGCCGAAGAACGATCCCGCCATCAGGCAAAGGAAAATCAGCATGCCGATGATCCACAACAGTTCCCTCGGCTTGCGGTAGGAGCCGTAAAGCATCGCGCGAAACATGTGCAGGTAGACGCAGATGAAGAGCGCCGAAGCGCCGGTCGAGTGCATGTAGCGCATCCACCAGCCCCAGGGCACTTCGCGCATGATGTGTTCGACCGAGGCGAACGCCTTCTCCGCGTCGGCCTTGTAATCCATGGTGAGCCAGAGGCCGGTCACGATCTGGATCACGAGCACGAACAGAGAAAGCGAGCCGAAGTAGTACCAGAAATTGAAGTTCTTCGGCGCATAGTACTCGGACAGATGCGTCTTCCAGGTCGCCACCAGCGGATAGCGCTCGTCGATCCAGGTGAGAATGCCGTTGAAAGGACCGGCCCCGGTGACGGGTTGCTTTTCGGCTGCGGCCACGCTCACGCCCCTTTCCTGTCTTCGCCGATCAAGATCTTGGAATCAACCAGGTACATATGCGGCGGCACCTTGAGGTTGTCCGGCGCCGGCTTGTTCTTGTGGACGCGACCGGCCAGGTCAAAGAGCGCGCCGTGGCAGGGGCAGTACCAGCCGCCGTGCCATTCGGCATCGAAAGGCTCCTTGGCGCTCTGGAATTTGTCCTGCGGCGAGCAGCCAAGATGCGTACAGATTCCCACCACCACCAAGTACTCGGGCTTGATCGAGCGATATTCGTTTTTCGCGTAGGAGGGCGTTATCTCTCCGGGCTTTCGCTCGCTATTGGGATCGGCAACCTTGCCGTCATCGGCCTCGACCGCAGCGAGCATCTCCTGGGTTCGATGCAGGATCCACACCGGCTGGCCGCGCCATTCGATGGTCATCTTCTGGCCCGGTGCAAGCGTGCTGATGTCGGCCTCGACCGGAGCCCCCATGGCCTTGACGCGCTCGGAAGGAAGCATGAAGGCGACAAACGGAACGGCCGTGGCCGCGCCCGCCGCGCCGCCAGCGCAAGTTGTGGCAATGACGAGGTTGCGTCGGCGGCGGCTGACACCTTGTTTATTACTCATGAAAGGCCCTTTCACTTTCAGTCAAAGCCCACGGCGAGCCGTGCGCGTTCATGCTCATGATAAATGCAGGGAAACCTCAGCGCCGGTGCCCCCTTGGATTTCAGCCGACAAAGATCGCGTCAGGGCAATCCCGCGATATAGTCTGCGACGGCGCGGATCTCGTCGTCGGTCATCTTCGCGGCAATGCTGCGCATCATCTTGTTCGCGTCATTAGCGCGAACACCGCTGCGGAACGCTTTCAACTGCAACTCGGTGTACTCGCCAAACTGACCTGCGAGGCGCGGATACTGCGCTGGAATACCACCGCCATAGGGGCCGTGGCACGCCGCGCAAGCGGCCAAACCTTTGGAAGTGTTGCCGCCGCGATAAATGTCTCGCCCCAGCGCAAGCGTTT
>MERI01000151.1 GCA_001772005.1 Betaproteobacteria bacterium RIFCSPLOWO2_12_FULL_62_58
CGTCGATAACCAGCCCGTACCGCGCAGGCTATTTGAGTCAGATTTTTAGATGAGGCAACGAAACACATTTCGGTCAGATTTTTAAATGAGGCAACACGGCACTCTTAGTCATCTCAGATAAATGACGCCCACGTACTGACTTTCGCCCAGCGGAACTTCAACGGTCTTGTTTCCGTAATCGGGATGGGAAATCCCGATCGTATAGCTGCCGCTGTCCTTGTCCAGTTTGTCGAATTTGAAGTCCCCGTAGTTATCCGTCTTCAATTCCGCGAGCCGTGCGCCCGTCTTGCCCAACGTCACCCTGGCGCCTTCCAGGCAGTCGATGACTCCGTTGCGTTCGACGGCAACGCTGCCGCCGATGAAACATTGGGTGAAGCGATAGAGGTTCTTGTAATAGATGCGGGGCTTCGCACCGAACTCCGGATGCAGCACTTCCAGCGCTTCGCTCGCGGCGAGTTTCCCCATCTCTGAGTCTCCCACCTTGAGCGACCTCATCGCACCGGTCGGACACACCTGCGCGCAGCGCGGCTCTTTCCACCCCTGGTCGAGCAGGTGGGCGTCAAAAATCCATTTTTGCGCCACATTTTTTTCCTCGTTCCACCCAATGGCGCCGTACGGACACGAGGCGACAATCTCCCTTTTTCCAACGGCTTTTTGCGGATCGATGATGACGATGCCGTCCGGCCGCTGGTAGACCGCGCCGTCCAAGGACGCCTTGACGCACGGCGCATCGTCGCAGTGGTTGCACAGAGTCGGCAAATAGGCAATATCCACCATGGGTGCACGTCCCCGTTCCCGGCGCATGATGTCGATCCAGCGGTGCCCATGCCGGGGTTGTGGCGCCGCGTAACCGGGATAATCGTTGTCCACGTGCTCGTCTTTGTCCGCCAGGAAGCAGTTGTTGCAGTTGTTGCACTTGGCGACGTCGATAACCAGGTTCCACTTTTTCATGCCGCCTCCGCTGCCTGCTTCCATGTTTCAATCTGCACCAGGCAGGACATCGCCGCCATGCCGTCGGACTTCGCGACCTGCTTGCGGCTCGGAGTCAGCAGGTTCATGCATCCGCCGCGATCGATGAGCTTGCCCGGCTCTCCCAGCGGATCGTAGGAGGCGCAGGATTCGCAGGAATGCACGACGCCCGGCGCCATCGCTTCCATCACATCCGCCGCGCACAGCACAGCCGCACGGTCGTTGTAGACCTTGACGATGTCGTGCATCCTGATGCCGCGCTGCCGGGCATCATCCGCATTGATCCGGACGATCCAGTAATAATGGCCGTCGATGAGGACTCTATGGTCCTGAATGTCATTGATGACACTGTTCTTGGAATCCGTTACGGTGTGATAGCTGTAGCGCGCATGACCCGTAACGAGTTGCAACGGAAACTTTCGATAGAGTGCCTCGGCTCGCGGCCCTTCCCACGACGGAATGTAGCGATTGAGGGGAGGACGATCCGGGCTGTCCGGATCGAACCGCTTGAGCGTTTCCGGAATGAACTCGATCTTGCCGGACTGGGTCTGCAGCCCCGTGCGGAATTTGCCCGAATATCCGCCCGGCAACGGGTGCGGCTCGGGCACGTCCTTCAACCTGTCTTCTGCGAACCATCGCATGTTGACCGGTCCCCTGGTCTTCTCGTTTTCCGCGGGAACCACGTAGTAGCCTTTCCTGAGGAACGCCTTCCAACTGATGTGCCGGGGCAGATCGGACGAGTCGAACACCCGCTTGCACCAGTCGAATTCCGTCATGCCTTCCGAATAGTAGGTGCCCAGGCCGAGGCGCTTGGTGATGTCCCAGAAGATCTGGTAATCCGATTTCGATTCGCCGAGAGGCTCGATGCACTTGTGCTGGATCGCGATCACGCGATGGCTGAGCTGACCCTGCTGATGATGGGCATACCCGGCGGTATTGCTCCATTCGCCGATATCCCAGCGCTCCAATTGAGTGCAGGCCGGCAGAATGATGTCGGCAAACTTGGCCTCTCCTTCGAGCCAGATGGACTGATTGACGACGAACTCCAGCTCATCCGACCGGTACATGTCGGCAAACCGGCTCGAGTCGGCGATGGTGCCGAACGAGGAGCCGCCGTAGCGGTACAACATGTGGACCTTGGACAAGCCCGGCGTGGGATATTGGAAGCGGCGGAACTGACCCTCGACTGAAACTGAATCCGTCGGGTAACCCTCGCAGTGCCCGTCCAGAATCGCTTCGGGCAGCCTCTGGCGCGGAATCATCTGCTGCACCGGGTTCATCGTGAGCAGGTGCGGCATGCGGACATAATTGTTGACTGCCGCAGCGGTGCCGGTCACGTCTCCGGAAATGCCGCCTTCCGCGTAGCCCGGGAAATAGAACGAGAGATCCACAGGCGCGCCCCCTTGAAGGCACCCGAGGTTGATGCCCGGTTTACCCCATCCGCGCATGGCCATCAGCAGAATCATCGAGCGTGCCCACTGCGCGCCGGTCGCGGTCCGGCACGCGCCGCCATGAGCGGTTCCTCCCGATCCGGTCGACAGATAGGTCTTCCGGGCCGCCCACTCGCGCGCGAGCGCCCGTACATCCCTGGCAGGGATGCCGGTCTCGGTTTCCTGCCACTCTGGAGTCTTCGCTACCCCGTCGGATGTGCCCAGCACGTAGTCGCGCCATTCCTCGAAACCGGTGGTCCGGGTCGCCACGTAGTCCTTGTCGTAGAGCCCCTCGGTGATCCACACGTGCATGATGGCGATGGCGAGCGCGCTGTCGGTGCCGGGACGGATGGGAAACCACTTGCCCCCCAGCAGCGAAGCCGTGGGACAGTAATAGGGATTGATGTGGACCATCTTGATGCCGAGTTCCTGTGCCCATAGCCGCCGCTGCGCACCTTCCTGGCCGCCGTAGCCCCCGAACTGGGATTCCGGGTCACTCGACCAGAACACGATCATTTCGCATTCCCGCAGGCAATCCACGAGCGTGCCGTATGACCCGGACCGGCCCAGGCGCATGCTGTTGCCGAAATGGTGCGTCGCGCCCCAGTACCAGCCTTCCCAGCTGTCCGGGTTGAGGTGGATCTTGGTGTATCCGATCGCATTGCCGAAGCGCTGCAGAGCGCTCAGGTAATAGCCGACGTTGCCCCATTGGTGATGCGAGCTGTGGTAAATGGCAATCGCCCCCGGGCCGTGCTGCCGCTTCATCCGCAGAATCTCGCCGCTGACAATGTCCAGGGCCTCGTCCCAGCTGATGCGCTCGTAGCCCGAGGCGCCCCGGTTCTGACAGTTGCGCTTGCCGTTGGGATCAAAGTCCACGCGCTTCATCGGATACAACAGCCGCTGGTCCGAATAGACGAGTGACCGCAAAGCCAGCGCATGGGGCGCCACCATCGCCTTGCGCCGGGGCGTGAATTTCCGGCCGCGCGCCTCAATGGTCCACGAGGGCGCGTCCTTGTCGTCGTACTCGATGACATTCGTGCGCACGATCCTGCCGGCCTTCACGTAGACGAAGAGCGGCCCGCCGTTGGTCATCGTCGTGTAGCGCTTGGCGCCATCCGCCATACGGGCGCCGAATTCAATACCCGCTGTCAGGATCATGTTCAACAGCTGCATGAACCATGACACCAGTTCGTCCGGGCCCTCCACGGCAACCAGGAAGTTCTTCGCCGCATGGATCCGTGCTGCGTGATTTACGGGAAGGCTCATGAAGCTCACCGCCGTGGCGGCGTCCTTGAAGATCACCGCAGCGTCAGGACCCGGGTGGATGCCGCGCCGGGAACTCACGCGGCCGTCCGTGAACTGGAAAATCCGGCCCAGCGAGTTGTCCTTGGTCTTGATCTGAACGATGCCGTTTCTCTTTTTGAGATGCTCCCGGAATGAGGCGTGTTTCCAGGCAACGAACCTGATCGCCTGGGCAACGCCAAAGAGCAGCACCGATAACTTCAGCTCATTCACCATTTCACTCCTCCGCATCCCGCAAAGCGACCACTCGATTTACCATTCACTGTATTTCTATCTTCTTCTCCGCGACGATCCGCTTCCATTTGGCGATTTCGCCCTCGAGGTGGCGGCCCATCTCTTCCGGGCTGCTCGGCCGCACCTCGCCGCCCAGGTCGATAAAGCGCTTGCGGATATCGGGCTCACCGAGCACCGCGCGCAGCTCGCGGTTCAGGCGCGCGATGACGGCTCGCGGCGTGCCGCGCGGCACAGCGAGCCCCGCGAACGAAGTCACCTCGTAGCCCGGCAGGGTTTGCGCCACCGTGGGCACGTTCGGCAGCTGCGGCGAGCGCTCGAGCGAGGCTACGGCGATCGCCCGCACCCGGTTCGCCTGGATTTGAGGATAGACGCCCGTCAGCGTGGTGAAAATCACGTCGATGCGCCCCGCGATCAGCTCCGTCATGGGCTCGGCGCTGCCGCGGTACGGCACGTGCAGGATGTCGGTGCCCGCCATGGTATTGAACAGCTCGGCCGCGAGCTGGAACACCGAGCCGACGCCGACCGACCCGTAATTGAGCTTTCCGGGGTTACGCCTGGCCGCACCGATGAGGTCGCCCACCGTCTGGATCGGCGAGCCGGCGTTCACGACGACCACGAACGGGTAGGTGACTACCATCGAGATCCAGTCAAAATCCCGGAGCGGCTCAAAGGGAAGCGTCTTCATCACCGCCGCCTGCGCGGTAAAAGCGCCGCTCATGACCAGTATGGTGTGGCCGTCGGGCGTGGCGTTGGCGACGTAAGCGGTACCGACCATGCTGCCCGCTCCGGGCCGGTTCTCGACGATGAAGTTCTGGCCGAGGCGCTCGGCCAGTTTCGGCGCAAGGAGCCGCCCCACCATGTCGGAGTTGCCGCCCGCGGCGAACGCGGAGACGAGCCTCACCGGCCTGAGCGGGTAGTCCTTGACTGGATCCGCCGCGTGCCCGAGCGACGCGCTGCAGGCCGCGATAACCAGTGCGAGCGGGAATCGATTTCTCGAGTATGCGGCCATGCAACCCCCAGGCGTTTTATTCATTGATGACGACTGTCGGCACTCTTTGAGCCGAGAATAATATCTCGGCTGGCAGATGTATTAGTATTGATATAGGTCAAAGTTGTTACGATTAGCCGTTGATTTCATGCCGGCTGACTGCATAAATGGCAAGACCTTTAGTTGCACTGTGTTATAAACCAAGGTATTATCGCGGCATCTTCACGTGATCTTGGAGGTGCTCCATGGGACGCAGCCTGGAATCGCGGTT
>MERI01000152.1 GCA_001772005.1 Betaproteobacteria bacterium RIFCSPLOWO2_12_FULL_62_58
TGCCGTATCCCTCAATTGTCGATGTCCCTTCTTCGAACCTTGATACGCGCAATTGTTCCGGGTAGGCTGGGGTTTTTCTACAGCCTCGTTAGCCAGCTTGATGCGACTTCAGTAACGTTTGCCCAATGACAGAAGAACCGGAAGGGATGCCTGCCGCCAGGCTCCTTGATTACCTCTGCAACCCGGCTTGGTTCGGCGGGCAGGAAGCCAGGCAAATCTTCGTTCGCTACTACGTTCCCGTCTTGGTGGGCCCGGATCATCTACGCCTGGCCAACACGTTCGAGCAGTACGAGATTGGAGGAATACCCGTTCGGCTCGTGATCGCTCAAATTAGCGACCAAATCTACATCTCCAATCATCCGGCATGGACATCGACGGCTGACGGCAATACGGCCTTGATAGGCGAAGCGATCCAGCGGAAGCTTCCGGATTCGCTTTACGTGTTGTTGTCGACGCCCCTTGCTCCAATTCAGGATTGGAACACCGCCGCCAGGAACATGGACAAGCTAGCTTCCGTCCTGCGATACGCCTTCGGCATGAACTTTGTTTTTCACATCGCTCGCGAGGCCATCGTGGACATTCCCGGCGGCAATATGACGACGCCAAGCCGCCTCATTCCTGCGCCGCAGCCCTCTGACGGACCGTCGCTCGGCAGAGAGCACCGTGAGCTGCTTCAAGAGCTACTGGCTGCGCTGGCCGGTAAATCAGGGGAACTGGCGGACCGCGTGCTTTTTTCGTTGGAGCTCTTCGAACGCGCTGCGCAGCAACTGTCAGGTGCGAAGTTCTTCTATTATTGGATCGGCATCGAGGTTCTTTGCGGGAGCTACGGTATGCAGAGCATTCTCTCCAGGCTCGAAAAGGCTTACGGAACCAAGCGCGCCTATGTACAGAATGATCTCGGCTTCACCCAAGTGTGGCGCATGCGAACGGAGCTCTTTCATCATGGGCAACAGCACGACATGCCGCAGGACGTCGAGCGTTACGTACAGGCCATGTTTATGGATCTCGTCCGATTCCATCTGGATCTCCCTTGTCGACGCCACATGGAGATGTCTATTCGCCAAGGCTTTCAGATCGAAAGGCTGAAAAGGGAGGTCGGTACTACCAACGTCCTCTCGATTGATGCCAGGCCTGCGGCTCATACTGTGCCTGAAAGCCCAGGGCAGGATCCCACAGACGCTGGCTAACAAGACAATGCAGCTGGCATCTGCCCCCTGTGCCGCTTCCGTTCGTGATGGGCACCTGGCAACTCTACCCGCATATTACAGTGGATGTCCGGCAGCGGGGGCAGCCGCAGCTGATTGTCGAGCTGTTAGCGGTCACCAGGACCCCCGCTATGTCACGCATCATTGATACGCCAGCTTGGAAAAAAGCTGGAAATACCGATCGATGGACCGAGAGACTGTTCCGCGCACTAGCGGCCCGCGTTGCGAAGCGTTGGCGATTCGTGTCTTTCCGAGGTGCTGACGGCGGGGAGTGGCGCGGTATCGTTGATGTGCTGGCCATTCGCAAGGACACCTCTCATTCTAGCCACGAGCTTCTTAAGTCGGGCGATCTTTTTGGCGGCCTTGGCGTACCCCTCAAGTACCCGTCAAGCGGGTATTGAGAAGAAGGGGTATTGAAAAGAATCTTGGCGGTTACTCAAGACTCGCACACGCGATCTATCAGCCGGCGAACGAACGCTTCGCACCGCGCGACCTGATCGAGGGTGACGTATTCGTTGGGCTTGTGCGCCTGCTCGATCGAGCCGGGGCCGCACACCACGGTCGGAATCCCGGCGCGCTGGAACTGCGAGCCCTCGGTGCCGAACGATGCCTTGCCGATCTCGGTGCTCTCGGCAAGTTCCTGCGCCAGCGCCACGATCTCGGTCTCGGCGCCGGTGTCGAGGGACAGGATTTCCGACAGCGGTTGGATGACAAAACCCGCAGCCGCATGTACCGTTTGCATTTCAGGCTCAAGCGTTTTCCTGACGTACTCCGTGAATTCCCGCAGCAAGGCCTCGGGGTCGTCGCCCGGCAGATACCGGAACTCGAAGTCGAATGTGCATTCATGTGGCACGATGTTGAGCGCGGCACCGCCACGAATGACGCCGGTGTGTACCGTGGTGTGTGCGATGTCGAAGCTCCCGTCGAAAGGCCCGTGGTCGCGATGCCGGCGGGCCATCTGCTTGAGATACGCCACCGCTTCGGCCGCCGCCTCCACCGCGTTCACAGCCTGCGGCGCGTAGGCCGAATGGGCGGCAAGGCCGCGCACCTTGCAGCGGTAACTCTTCTTGCCCTTGTGCGCGACGATCGGTTTCATCATGGTCGGCTCGCCGACGATGCACGACTGCGGCCGGATGCCGGCGCGCGCGAGGTCCGCGATGAGACGCCCGACGCCGACGCAGCCGACCTCCTCGTCGTAGGAAAAAGCGAAATGGACCGGCGTCCTGATCCCGCGTTTCACAAATTCCGGCGCGAGTGCGAGCACAACCGCAACAAAACTCTTCATGTCGGCGGCGCCGCGCCCGTAGAGTCTGCCGTCCTTTTCGGTGAGGCGGAACGGATCGGTGTCCCACTCCTGGCCGTCCACCGGCACCACATCGGTGTGTCCCGACAGCACGATACCGGGTTTACCGCTTGGGCCCAGCGTCGCGAACAGGTTGGCTTTGCGGCGCTCATCGTCGAAGGTCAGGCGCACCTCGGCGCCTAGCGGCTTGAGGTAGTCGCGCACGAATTCGATCAAATCCAGGTTGGAATCGCGGCTGACGGTGGGAAAACCAACCAGCCTGCGGATCATATCGACGCTGTCCGGCGCGGCGCCTGGAGCTTTCATGACAGGACTGCGAACTGAAAAACGCAGGATAGGTTGGGGCAGCGGCACTGTCAATTCGCCTGCCGACACCATCGGCGACGCTCCGCTTCGTGAGTCGTCACAAGCATGATAATTTACGGTATGCTTGCCGCGACCTGCGCGCTCTAGCAGCCGTCGGACTTGCCGCTCCGGCAAGCTGCTAAATGCAAGACTGTCCGGAAATGTGAACGAGTTTGACCTTTGCGTCCCTCGATCTTCCTTCGCGTACCCCTCAAGGCACCCGTCAAGCGTACCCCTCAAGGGGGTATGGAAAAGAAGGTATTGAGAAGAAGGGTATTGAACAGAATCCTTAGCGTTTCTGCTGTTTCATTTCTGGCTCTTTGGCTGGTGGTGTCGTCAGCAGCGCCATTCGCAGCGGAATTGCGCATCGGCTTGAGTGCAGACATCACGACATTCGATCCGCACTTCGTCGCCGCCCAGCCCAATCTCACGGCCCAGAAGCATGTGTTCGACTCCCTGGTCCAAGTTGATGAACGCGGACGGCCGATCCCCGGCCTGGCCTCGTGGCGCACGGTCGATTCCATCACCTGGGAGTTCAAGCTGCGCACGGACGTGAAGTTCCACGACGGCGCCGAACTCACGAGCGAAGACGTCGCATTCTCGCTGGAACGGCCGCTTACCATCATCGGCAGTCCCGGTGGCTACGCGACTTACGTCCGCCCGATCGTCGCCAAGGAAATCATCGACCGTCACACGATCCGCCTCAAGACTGCCGCGCCGTACGGCGCGCTCCCACAGGACTTGAGTGACGTGCTGATCGTTTCGAAGCGGGCGGCCGGACAGGCGACCAGCGCGGATTTCGACACCGGCAAGGCGGCAATCGGCACCGGTCCCTATCGCCTGGTGCGTTTCAAACGCGGCGATCGGATTGAACTCGCGCGGCACGATGCATACTGGGGCGGGCGCCGGCCCTGGGACAAGGTCACGCTGCACATCATGCCGAGCGATCCGGTGCGCACCGCCTCGCTGCTCTCCGGCGAGCTGGATGCCATCGAGCACGTGCCCACAGCCGATCTCGCCAGGCTGCGCAAGAACCCCGCCTTCCGTCTGGAACAGGCGGTGTCGTGGCGGACCATTTTTCTGCACGTCGATCAGTATCGTGAGCAGCCCCCCGGCGTCACGTCCAAGACGGGCAAACCGCTCCCGCGCAACCCGTTCAAGGATGCGCGCGTCCGGCGCGCGATGTCCAAGGCAATCAACCGGCAGGCCATTGCGGAGCGCGTGATGGAAGGACTCGCATTGCCCGCCGCGAACGTCGTATCGCCCGGCATTTTCGGCCATGATCGGGCGGTAAAGGCTGAACCCTACGATCCCGAAGGCGCCAGGAAACTCTTGCTGGAAGCGGGATATCCCGATGGCTTTGCGGTAACGCTCGCCACACCCAACAACCGCTATATCAACGACGAGCAGGTGGCGCAGGCGGTCGCGCAGATGTTCTCGCGCGTCGGGATCACGACCAAAGTCGAAGCAATGCCTTTGAGCGTCTATCTCGGCAAGGCGCGCAACCGTGAATTCGGCCTGGCGCTGCTGGGGTGGGGTTCGCTTGCCGCCGACCTCGCGCTGCGCTCGCTCGCCGCGACGCCGAACGAGGAACGAGGCTTTGGCGCATGGAACTGGAGCGGATACGCGAATCCCAAGCTTGACGAACTCATCACGCAATCGCTGGGTACGATCGATCCCGCCCAACGCGAGGCGTTGGCACGAAACGCCGGCGCGCTCGCCGCACGCGAGCTCGCTTTCATTCCACTGCATTACCAGATCGTCACCTGGGCGATGAAAAAAAACATGGCCTACACGCCGCGCACCGACGAGTTCACCTTCGCCCACCACTTCCGACCGCAGTAGAGCCGGGCTCAAGAACCCGGACAACGATCAGCCGCCGATAAATTCTTCTCAATACCCCCTGAGGGGTACGCCGATGAAAATCAAAAACAAGCCACAGAGGGCACAGAGTTCACAGAGAAAGCAAAAATGCGGCAGCTCAGGCGAGGTCGGGTGATAGGTGAGCGGCAAGTTGGCATGCCGGGGCCAACTCGCGGGAGCGAGCGGCGGACTGCGCTCGGTGGGCAGCGGCGCCCATAATCCGAGGTGCTCGAGGATAAAATCGGGTGGGGTTCGCATTGGCAACAATGTGAACCTGACCCCAATGGCACTACCTTAACGCAATTTGAGCGAATTACGCGGCACAATGGCCCAACACCCTCTGTCATTCCCGAGCAATCGGGAATCCATTCCATGCTTCGAGCGAGATGAACCGCCGTATGGGTTCCCGCCTTCGCGGGAACGACACATTTTTCGTGCCCGCGATCGTTCGCGCATTTTCGCTTAAGGTAGTGCCATTGGAACCTGACCCCATTTCACCTATTTCACCTGAGTTTATTCGCGCACGATCCCGGCTTTGCGCACGACGTTCATCCACTTTGCGATCTCCGCCTTGAAAAACGCGCCGAACGCCTGCGGAGACGTGTGAATGGGGTCCGCGCCGTCGGACTGCAAGCGGGCGCGCAGGTCAGGATGCTTGAGTACATTGGCGATTTCCGCGTTCAGGCGCTCGATGATTGCAGCCGGAACACCCGCCGGCGCCAGAAGGCCGTACCACTGACTCATTTCGTAGGCCGGCACGCCGGCTTCAGCGACGGTTGGAATGTCGGGCACCGAGTTCGATCGCCGCGCTGTCGTCACGGCGAGCGGTCGCAGGCGGCCGTTCTTCACGTGCGGTAACACTGACGGCAGCGTGCAAAAGCACAGTGGCACTTGCCCGCTGATCAAGTCCGTGATGGCTGCGCCCGTGCCTTTGTAGGGTACGTGCACCGCCTGCACGTGCGTGATGGTGCGAAAGAGCTCCACCGCGAGATGGCCCGAACCGCCGATTCCACCGGACGCGTACGAGAGCTTGTTCGGCTGCGCCTTCGCCAATGCAATGAGTTGCTGCATGTTTTTCGCCGGCAAGGAAGGATGTACGACCACTAGCAGCGGCGCTTCAGCAAGAAGGCTCACGGGCGCGAACGCAGTCGTCATGTCCAGCTTCCACTTCGCATCCATCGCCGGAGCGAACGTGTAATTGCCAGGCGCGACAAGGAGGGTGTAGCCGTCCGGTGGCGCTTTGGCGGCGAGCTCCGCTGCGATCAGACCGTTGGCGCCCGGACGGTTATCGACAATGATCTGCTGGCCCAGACCCTCCATGAGTCGGGGACTCACCGCGCGCGCTACGACGTCGGCGCCGCCTCCTGGTGAAAATCCAATCAGCATCCGCACGGGCCTGGCCGGATACGCCTGTGCTCCCGCGATGCCCGCAGACAGCAACAACAACACACTCACGACTACGGTTCTCACGAAGTCCTCCTCGATTCGCCGCCGCGCGGCGTATCCGAAATGACGATGATACGGCTTTAACTCATGCGCTGCAGCGTTAGGGTAAGGAAAATCAATCCGGCCGCGATCCCGATTCGCCGAGCCGAGGCGCCGGGAGCAGGTGCGCGGGAGGTCCCGGACTGCGCCTACTGAGTTTTGCGTAAATGGTTGACAAGCCATTTATGCCTCGAACCTCCCTTCTCCGCTCGGGAGAAGCCTGTCCTGAGCTTGTCGAAGGGGGTCGGGGATGAGGGCTGAGCATTGTCATATATTTCTGCAATGCTCAGTAATGGGCCTTATGTTCATGCTTGCTCCCGCCTCCCCAGGAGAAAGCTGCAGTCGACCGCGAGCGCCACCAGCGTTCGCGGCAAGAACGGCAAGCCGGTCATCACCGATGGTCCTTTTACCGAAACCAAGGAGCAGCTCGGCGGCTATCACCTGGTCGAGTGCAGAGACCTCAACGAGGCGCTTTCGCTCGCGGCGCGCATTCCGACGATCCGCGTGGGCGGCACAATTGAAGTACGGCCCGCAGAATCAAGAATCATCTAATCGACTCGGCAGTCAGATTGAGCTTCGTCACGACCTTCGCGATATTGTCGACCTCCGATTTGACGAACGCGCCGAACTCTTCGGGTTGATTGCCGATTACGGTGGAGCTCATCTCGACCAGACGCTTGTTCACCTCCGGCGTGTTGAGTACCTTGATGACCGCACTCCGGATGGCTGTGATCGCCTCCTTCGGTGTCTTGGCCGGCACCAGCAGGCCGTTCCAGAGATTGAACTCGTACTTCGGGTAGCCCGACTCCGCGACGGTCGGAATGTCAGGAACGAGCGACATTCTCTTCTTCGACGTGACTGCCAGCGCGCGCAGCCGGCTCTGGCGGATGTGCGGCAACGCCACGACCAACGGCGAAAAGTAGACGGCGGTTTCGCCAGAGACGATCGAGAGCAGCGACTCCCCGCCACCCTTGTACGGCACGTGCGTCAACTTCACGCCCGCGTCCGCCTTGAACAGCTCCGCCGCCAGAAACGTAACGGTGCCGAGACCCGCAGACGCGTAGTCGAGCGCGCCGGGCTTCGCCTTCGCCAGCTTCACGAGCTCGCCAACCGACTTCACCGGCAGCGAAGGGTGCACGACGATTACGTGCGGCGAGGAATCCACCTGCGTCACGGGCGCAAAATCGCGTATGAGATCGTACGGCAGGTTCTTGTACAGGCTGACGTTCGCGGCTTGAGCGTTGTTCATCATGATCCACGTGTAGCCGTCGGGCGGGGACTTCGCCACGATCTCCGCGCCGATGTTGCCGCTCGCGCCGGCGCGGTTGTCGACGACAACTCGCTGACCCAAAACCGGCGGCAGTGCATTGGCAACGAGGCGGGTGACGGTGTCAGCGCCTCCGCCAGGCGAGCTGGGCACCACCCAGCGGATCGGTTTGGACGGAAACGGCTGCGCCCAGACGGTCGCTGCAAGAGAGCAGACGACGCCAATTAATGCGATCAGTGCTATATGAATCCTCATGCAGTTCCTCCTCCACATGTGACGTGCGCCACACAAACGACGCCACTCCGGACTTGATCCGGGGTCGCCACGTCGCCGCGCTCCTCGCGATGACATCGACGCTGTCATTGCGAGGAAGACTCTGATGAAGCAATCCGACCGCCTCATCGTCGCCGCGAGCGCCGCGTGGCGGTCTGCAAACGGCGCGATACGATGCTCCCGCATGTTCCCCTTATTTCGCACCATGCGATGCAATTGCCACGGCCGCGGGCTTGCTCGAACGATTACTCCACGCGTGGTTAGTGCCTCGCTGCACGACGAACTCGCCCGCTTTCAGCGGCACTTCCTGCGTGTCGAGCACCAGCACGACCTCGCCTTCGAGCACGATGCAGAAATCGAGCGTGCGCGTTTTCTGCATGTAAGGATGCGGCGCCTGCGGCGAGTACGTCGATGCGCCAGGCGAGCCCACCGACTTGAAATAAGCCGCGACTTCGGATGCGCCCACTTTGCCTTTCCACGCCGCGTCGGGCGGAATGGTAACGACGTTCAGCACCGATCCTCTCACCGGCGGCTCGAGCGTGTGCGGCAGATGGAGCGTCTCGAACACGATTTTAGCCGGCGCGCCGTCGACGACCCACATGCGCTGCAGCGCAAAGCCGGGACGCGCGGGATCGGTACGCACGTCGGGTGAAGGGCCGTCACCCACCAGGCTCGACTTGCCCGCTTCGCGATCTATGGTGACGATTCTTCGCGCCGGTTTCACGCCCGCCGGCAGCTTCCGATCGGGCTTTGGCCGCACGACCGGGTGGTTGCCTTGCGCGGTTCCTGCAGGACCGTCGAAGAACTTCGCGGAAATCATGTCGAAGGCCATCATGCAGCCCATTTTCGAGCTGTCCCACAGATGCCACGCGCCGACCTGCACGACGATGTCGCCGGGCTTCATCACCAGCTTACAATCGTCCAACTCGATCGTGCGCTCGCCGCTAAGCATGATGCCGTAGTCCACCGACTCGGTCTTGTGCATGTAGGAGCGGTTGTAGTGGTTGCCCCCGCCGCGGTCCCACGTGCGACCGTGCTGTTCCGGCTCTTTGTACGGCTCATTAGGCGGCGACTCGTCGGTCTTCGCGAGCCAATGCACGACACGCAGATGACCACCGCCGGGCGGGCCGGGGAATTCATCGTGCCACGTGCCCGCGTCCTCCGTGCCGTCGAGCGGCGGCGGCGTCTCACGCCACACCCAAAAGTCGGTATGCCCTCTGCCCTTGAAGTTGGTTTCGTGCGTTCCGGGAGACGGGCCATCCCAAACCACTTTCGATCTGCCGCGCTCGTCGTTGCCTGTCACGACGCGCCGGATTGGTGTCAGTGCCATGATTTCTGTTCTCCTTGATTCTTAGAACGCAACATTAGCGCCGCCTTTCAACTCCAGGTATTGCGGCTCCCAGTCGTATTTCCACTCTCTGCGCTTCTCGAGGTTGGGATAAAGACCGAAATTCATCGAGCCCATGTTGAGCGAACAGACTTCGGGCTTGGCGAGCAGCGGCGCCGCGAGACGCTCCTGCACGGTCATGTTGTGGCCGCCGCCGGTGGTGATATTGATGACCGCGTCGGTCCCCGCCTTGATCTTCGGCAGGAACTGCATGAAGACCTTCGGATCCGGCGTCGGCCGGCCGTCGTTCGGATCGCGTGCGTGCAAATGCAGGATCGCCGCGCCCGCTTCCGCCGCGCCGATCGCGCCGGCCGCCACTTCGTCGGGCGTGATCGGCAGATACGGCGTCATCGTGGGGGTGGTATCGACCCCGTCACGGCGCAGGTGATGATCACTTTGCGGGTGTCGGCCATGAGCCACGCCTTGGAGATGCTGCCCGGTTATGTATCGTGATCGATCTGCACTGCTTCGAGGAATCGCGACACCAGGTTGTACGCGGCGATCGTCGCGGTCAGCTCGGTCAGCTCGCGCGCATCGAAATGAGGCCTTAGCGCATCGAATACGTTGTCGGGCACGCGGATCTCTTTGGTCATCGAATCGGTGTATCCAAGCACCGCCCGCTCGGCTGCATCGAACGCGTTCGATTTCTGCCAATCCCGAAGCGCATCGATCTTTTGCTGAGTCACGCCTTCCTTGAGCGCGAAAGGGATATGGCTCCCGTATTCGTACTCGGCGCCATTGATGATCGCCACGCGCAGAATGGAGATCTCGCGGTACCTGCCGGCGAGCTTGCACTGCTGGCGCACCGCCGTGAGCAGGTTAAGCCAGCCGCGCGCAACCGGCGGGCTGTTGAGCAGCATGCGGTAAAGATTGTGCAGCTTGCCGCGCTCCTTGCGGATCTGGGCCGCAAGCGCTGCAACGTCTTCGTTCTGGTTCTCCTCGGCGTAAGGTATGCGTGCCATGAGCTCCGGCTCCGTTATTGTGTGATTGAAGGATAGGAAATTCAATCGAGCGAATTGCCTCATCAAAAACCTGACTGAAATCGATTCGTTGCCTCATCTAAGAAATCTGATCGAAATATCCCTCCCGATCGACAGGATGGAG
>MERI01000153.1 GCA_001772005.1 Betaproteobacteria bacterium RIFCSPLOWO2_12_FULL_62_58
CGGGCGCGGCATCGTTCTACTACGGGGCCAATACCGGACGGCAGGGCGCCGATCCGCAATTCCGACTGAGCGGCGGCGCGGGCGGGCGCATGTTCGATACCGGCATTGAGATGGCCGCCACCGACGCCAACATCGCCAACGCCGCCGCGCGCGCGGTGCTCACCGCGTTGCAGGGCACGCAGATGGAGCCCTACCTCACGAATTATTTCCAAACGCTGATCGTGGATTCGCTTGATGCCGCGGGGATCAACGCGGCCATCCAGTTTGGCGCGGGCCTGAAGGATCTCCGCGAGCAGCTCACGATGGAGCCGCTCGCGATCGCGCAGCTCCGCATCACCGAATTCAACGCCGCGCTCAACGTAAACGTCGCCACCATCGAGCAGTGGAAAACACAGTTCCTCGCCGCGATTGACGCCGGCACCAGTCCTGACGCCGTGGCGCAGTGGCAGGCGTTCGGCCAGGCGATCCAGTTTGTGGCGGCGGCAGCGGACGAGGCCGCCAAAGCGGCGCTCGAGCAGGCCGCCGCCGCGCAGCGCCTGGCCGCCGCGCAACAGGAAGCCGCCGCGCAACAGGAAGCCGCCGCCGAGGCGAGCTTGCGCCAAATCATCGGCCGCTTCTACGATGGACTGGTGGCGCAGGCCGAGGCACGGGTCTCGGATGCGCTCGGCAAACTGCGCGAGGCGTGGGAGCGCGAGTCGGCGGAGCTGCAAAACTCGATCGCCGATTCGCTGCGCATCGCCGATCAGCTCAAAGCGTTCCGCCAATCGCTCCTCGGCGGCGCGGCCTCACCGGAGGCGAATTACCAGGCGCTGCGCGCCGAGCTCGGCACCGCCGGCGCCGACCGGATCCAGGACGTCGCCTCGCGCTTCCTGGGTGCGGCGCAAGCGCGCGCCCGCACCGGTTTCGACTACGCGCGCGACGTGGGGATCGCGGCGGCCGCGATGGAACAGCTCGAGATCTCGGCCCGGGCGGACGCCGATGTCTCGCGCCTGCAGCTCGATGCGATGACGACGCAAGTCTCGGCGTTGATCAACATCAACGAATCCGTGCTCTCGGTGCGCGATGCGATCCTGGGCGTCTCGAGCGCGCGCGCCGGCGTCGCCTCCGCGCAGGCGGCGGTCGCCGCCTACCAGCAGTCGCTGCGCGACAGCGCGCGCGCGGCGGCTGCTAATGTCAAACGCTACGCCCACGGTGGCGAGCACCCCGGCGGCTGGCGCATCGTCGGCGAGGCAGGGCCGGAGCTGGAGTACACCCGCCCCTCGCGCATCTACAGCCGCGGCGACAGCGAGCGCATGATCGATGTCGGCGGCCTGCGCGAAGAGATAAAAGAGTTGAGAGCGGAGCTCCGCGACTCGTACTTAGCGCTCGCGATCCATACCAGCAAGACCGCGAAGCTGCTCGATGACTGGGACGCGCAGGGCATGCCCGAGACCCGGGTGGTCTGATGAAAATCGTCCCGCGCTTCGATATCACCGACGCGGTGCTCGTCTCGAGCAACGTCGCGGAGAGCGACTACACCCTATGGTCCGGCGCGACGACCTATCCGCTCGCCGCTCGCGTGCGCCTGGTGGCCGCCGAGCAGCACGAGGTCTACCAATCGCTGCAGGCCGACAACATCGATCATGCGCCGGCGACCTCGCCCACCTGGTGGGTCAAGGTCGGCGCCACCAACCGCTGGCGCATGTTCGATCAGCGCGTCACCGACCAGACGGAGAACGCCGACTCGATTGACTGCACCTTCGCCGTGGCCGGGCGCATCAACGCGGTCACGCTGCACAACATCGACGCGGCCGAGCTGCGCGTCACACTGACCGACGCGGTGGACGGTGTCGTCTACGACCGAACAGTGAACCTGATCGCGGACTCCGGCGTGCCGAGCTGGTATTCGTGGTTTTTTGCCCCGATCGACCGCGTGCACGACGTCGCGCTCACCGACGTGCCGCCGTATCGCAACGCGACGCTCACCGTCACCCTCACTGACACCGGCGGCACGGTCAAGTGCGGCGAGTGTATGTTCGGGCTCGGGCGCGATCTCGGCAACACCGATTGGGGATTCGGCGTCGGCGTCCGAGAGTACGGCCGCAAGGAGGCGGATGCGTTCGGCAACTACGACCTCGTGCCGCGCGCCAACTCGCGGCGCGGCGAATTCGTGGTGTGGGTGGATGCCCGCAATTTCAACGCGGCGCTGCGCCAGTTGTCGGAATTGAGCGCAGTCGCGGCGGCGTACATCGGCACCGATATTCACGCCGCGACGATAATTTTCGGGTTCTACCGCGACTTTCGCTTCCTCGGCCGTCACCTCAATTGGATGATCCTCAACCTCGACATCGAAGGACTGACATGACCATTGATGCATTCACCGGGCTCACCATGCCCTCGCGCTTGCAGCAGCAGCCGGCGTTCGACACCAACACCGACGCGATGGTCGCGAAGCTGCCGACGCTGCAGACGCAGATCAACGCGACCGGCGCGGATTTCGACAACGCGGTGGCGGCGCTCGCGGCGTCCAGCGCGATCTCGATTCCCTACATTTTCGACACGGCCACCGCCGACGCCGACCCGGGCGCGGGGAAACTGCGGCTCGACAACGCGACGCAGAATCTCGCCGGCACCATGCGCTGCGATCTCCTCGATAGCGGCGCGATCGATCGCACGGCCGTGCTCGACACCTTCGGCGACCAGCCGAACAGCCTCGTCGGGCAGATCCGGCTGGTAAAAACCAGCGACCCGACCAAGTGGATCACGTTCGATGTGACCGCGCTCGCAAGCCCGGCGGGCTACCGCAATATCAGCGTCACGGTCACCGGCTCGAGCGCGGCCAGCCCGTTCGCCAACGCCGATGCGTTGACGCTCTACTTCACGCGCTCGGGCCACGATGAAAACGCCGTCAACACGCAGAATGTGGCCGCACATCTGGTGCTCACCCTGACCGCCAAACGCAACCAGGTGCTCACCCCGACCGCGGCCGGGCTGCACGTGCAATTTCCGGATGCGACACTGCTGGGCACGCAGCGCGATAAATATCTGATCAAAGTCCCCCAATCCGCGGCCTACGAGCTGGGCGTGCGCGACGGCGCCGGAAATCTTTTGCGCGCGATCCGCCCCGGCGGTCAGGCGCGGCTGACGCTGCACGATAACAGCACCACGGCGGGCGGCTGGTCGGTGGCAGGCGATCTGCTGTCGCGGGTGTTCGTGATCCGGTCCAACACGATCAACGCTGGCCGCACCTTCACGCAGACGTACGCGCTCAAGCTCTCCGCGACGCTGGTGGTCTACCTCGGCAGAGAATCCTCCACGCTCTACGGACGCGCCCACGACCTCTCAACCGATACGTTGGGCGCGTGGACGAGCCTCGATGCGAGCTGGGGTGCGAACGCAATCAAGCACGCGTTCGCCGTGAGCGGCGCCTCGGGGATCGCTTTTTCTATCGCCAATCCCACGCGCGCGGTGGCGTTCTCGGTCGATGGCGCGCTCGCAATCACGCCGGGCACGCCGCAGAACGCGACCGCCGGCACCGGGCTCTCCGGTGCCGGCGTGAACGACAGTGTCAACAGTCAGACCGTCGTGGCGCTCACCGCTACGCTGTATTGCGCGTTCGGCTTCACCGGCGCGGGGCCATTCCAGCCGGTCGGCCAGGCCTGCTCGGTCGCGGGCACGGTGATCACCTGGGGCGCGCAGACCAGCCTGGGCGCGACCCTCGCCACCAATCCGCCCGAGTTCGGCGCGGTCGTGATGCGCTCCGCCACCCAGGCGATGGTGTGGTATGCGGGCAACGCGACGAAGGTGATGAATGTCTCGCACCTCACCTTCGCCGGCACGGTGATCACTCACGACTCGCGCGCGAGCGGCACCGGCGAATTAACGAGTTGGTGCTTCGGCTCGATGGCGGTCCTGATGCAGGCCGACGAATGGTGGCTGCTGGCGGTCGGCATCACGTCCGGACAAATCTACGTCGGGCGCTGGACGGTGAGCGGCGTGACCGCGACAGTGACGGAGTCGACGGTCATCGCGTCGGTTTTCACGAACGACCAAAACAGCCGCCACGCCAACACGCTCATCAAGGTAAGCGCCGCAGTGGCGTGGATGCTCGCGACCAGTGCCGCGACCAGTGGCGAGCTGAATTTGTATAAGCTCGCCTGGAGCGGCAGCTTCACGGCCACGCAGCATTTGTCGGGCGCTGGGCTGCCGTCGATCCCGGTGCCCCAAGGGTTTTGCGCGCCGAAGCTGGACGGCGACACGCAGAAGGCGCTGTGGATCACGGCCATGAGCACCACGACATATGCCAGCGCGAGCCAGCCCGGCCAGCTCGTGTGGATGGACGAGGCGGTTGCATCGGATGTGCCGGTGGCGCGCTGTGTGGCGCAAACCGGACAGTTTTTTCAGAACGGCAGCTTCCGCTGCGGCTGGGCGGTGGGGGACACCGACCGCTGGCGCGTGGTGATCGGCAGCGCCGCGGGCAGCGGCGTCGGTGGCGCGATGGCGGGCCGTGTGGTGCTCATGCCGCGCGACCAGAACCCTGGGCGAGCAGTTTATGAGGACATCCCGCCGCTCGTATTCAACGAGGGCTCAGGGAGTCTGACGCCGCTCGCATCCGGGGTGATCGCCGGCGACAAAATCGCGCTGTTCGGATCGCGCGGCGCATCGCCGAAAGACGGCTACGGCATGATCTCGCTGATCGAGATCGCGGATGTGGCATAGGAGAGAACAAATGGCTGACAAACTGATCGTCGCACCAGATGACGTGATCGCCGCGTGGGCAACAGACGCGACACAGACCGTGGATGCAATTACGGCGCATGGCGCGATCTACCCGCTGGCGCAGGGCTGGCGCCTCGCCCTGCCGCCAGGCGTGAAGCCCCCCGATTTCGCGCCGGGACGCTACCAGCTCGTGTCCGGTGTGCTTACGCGGGTCGCCGATACGGCCGATGCGATCTCGGCGGCCCGGAGTGCGCGCAAGAGCGCTGTTTCGGATCTGCGCCGCTCGCGGGAGCTGGGCGGCACAAGCATCGCCGGCCAACCAGTCCCGTCCGATACTGCATTCCGTTTGCGCCTGCGCGAGCTCGCAGCCGACATCGCCGACGGCGCGACCTCGGCGACGCTTCAACGCGCCGACGGGAGCTGGGCCACGCTCACGCCTGCGCAATTCGCCGTGCTGGCCGCGGCCGTCCGAACGTTCGTTCGGTCGTGCATCGCCGCCGAGCGCACCCATCACGACGCCATCGACGCGCTCACGACCGTCGAGGCAATCGATGCCTACGACCTCTCGACCGGCTGGCCGGCGTGAGCGCGCCGGCGCTACGCGGGTACCGGTACCCGCGCATTGGAAGCGCCAAAATGGCCCCAAGAAGGGCCTAAAAAGTCCCGAAACTGCTCAAAAAAGAGGCGTTTTTACCCACCTATATTAGCATGCCGTCGTACTCAAACCATGTGACGTGCGTACGCAAACCATGTGGCGCGTTACACGGCCAGCAGGTGATCGTCGACAATCGAGGCGGGGCGGGTGGCATCGTCGGCACCGAGCTGGCGGCGCGCGCGGCCCCGGACGGTTACACGCTCATAGTGGGCAGCGCCGGCACGCACGCCGTCAACCAGAGCCTCTATCCCAAGCTGCCTTACAACGTGCTGCGCGATTTCCAGCCGGTTGCGCGGCTGGCGGACGCGCCGAGCATCCTCGCGGTGCACCCGTCGCTTCCCGTGCGTTCGGTGAAGGAGCTGATTTCTCTCGCCCGCGCCCGCCCGGGCCAGATCATGTACGCCTCCGCAGGCTCTGGCACGTCGACCCATCTGGCTGCGGCGCTCTTCGAGCATCTCGCCGGTATCAAACTCGTGCACGTCCCGTACAAGGGCGGCGGTCCGGCAATCGTCGACGTACTCGCCGGGCAGGTGCCGGTCACGTTCGGAACGGCTGCGTCGGTCTCGCCGCACACCAGGAGCGGAAGGCTGCGCGGCCTGGCGGTCACGGGAGGCCAGCGCTCTGCGGTGCTGCCGGACCTGCCGACCATCGCGGAAAGCGGGCTCCCGGGGTACGAGATGCTCAACTGGCTGGGGTTGTTCGCTCCCGCGGGCACGCCGCGTGCCGTGGTGGAGAAACTGAGCGGCGAGGCCATCCGCATCGTGCGTTTACTGGAGGTTCGCGATCGGCTCAACGCGCAGGGCGCGGAACCGTCTCCGCTCGCCACAGGTGAGTTCGCTGCGTTCGTAAAGAGCGAAGTGGAAAAATGGGCGAAGGTGGTCGCGGCCACCGGGATGACGGCTGAGTGATAAGTGTTGCCCGCGGCAGGATCGTCTGTCACCACATCTTATAGCGACCGCAGGCAACCTTTGCCAGCGCTTCGCCGACGGAGTGCGGCGTTATTCTCTTAATTTCCCATTGGCTCTGCGGCAGTTTGTTTGAAGCAACGATATTGCCCTTTCCCATCGGCTGCTCGTACTGTATGAACAAGGTCATGGCCTCGGTCCGGTCCGCACAGTTGGTTACGTCCATCGTTGCGGCTGACCGAAAGGTCTTGCCTGACGACGTTTTTTGAGGGGATCGATAGTCATATAGCCGCCACGACATGACGTAATTCCCCTTCTTGTCCAGAAGCTTCAAGTCCATGTAAGCGTCCACGCTATCGTTTCCTCCCATCTTGATCCAATCGGCGAACACGACGGGCGCACCACAAAGCAGGGTCAGCAATAACAGAAATCGGGCCATCGCAGAATTCCTAAGCCCGCCCGTCATTCCGCAGTGGCGCCTGATTCCCTGATCACCTTGCCCCAGCGAGCGACTTCCTTCCGGTAAAAGTCGGCGAATTGCTCCGGCGTGCTGGTCATCGGTTCGCTGCCGACCGCAGCCAGTTTTGCGCGGGTATCGGGGGAAGCGACGATTTTGGCGAAGACCTCGCTCAAGCGCGAGATGATCGGTTGCGGCGTGCCTGCCGGCGCCATCATCACGTACCACAGCACCGCTTCGAGTTCGGGATAACCCGCCTCCGCGGCAGTGGGCACGCCGGGAAGCATGAACGACCGCTGCGGCGCGAGCGTGGCAAGCGTGCGCAGCTTGCCTGCCTTGACATGGGGTACCGCGCTCGCAACCCCGACCACGACGGCGTCGACGTGACCGCCGAGCACCGCCACCGTTGCCGGGTTGATGCCCTTGTACGGGACGATCAGCACGTTCACGCCATTGGAAAACTTGAACAGTTGCGCAACCAGGTCGTTGGTCGTACCCGGCCCGCCGGTCCCGAAGCTCACTTTGCCGGGGTGTGTTTTGGCGAGCTGAACAAGTTCCTTCACCGTGCGACTCGGAAGCGACGGGTGCACTGACAATGTCTGGGCGTTGGACGCGACGAGACCGATCGGGGCGAGATCTTTTTCCGGATCGTAACCGAGCTTCTTGTACAGCGTTTTGCTGACTGCGAGGAACGTCGTGCAAATGACGACGGTGTAGCCGTCAGGCGCCGCCTTCGCCGCCGTTTCGGCGCCGATGTTTCCGCCGGCTCCAGGCCGGTTTTCGGGAACGACCGGCTGTCCCAGCTCCTCGCTCAGCTTCTGCGCGAGCACGCGGCCGAGGATGTCGGTCCCGCCGCTGGGAGGGAACGGCAGAATGAAGCGGATCGGCCGGCTGGGATAGCCGGTAGCGGCGGTCTGCGCCGATGCGCACGGCGCCACGGCAAACAGCGTCGCCGCAAGCAATGCGCCGATCAAGCGCGCGGACGCAGAGGCTGCGTTCATCGGCGGTTTCATCTTGCTTTTCGCAATTCGCGCCAGGCGTCGTGGCGCACGCGAGCAACGATCTCGAAGTCCTTCCCGAGCGGCCTTATCACCGCCGCTTCACCTTCCGCAAGATGGGGCGCGCCGGCGACCGCATGGAACGGGTTGCCGTGGCTGGCGATGACGAGGTTCGCGCCGGGCTTCACCGGCGTCGAAAGAATCTTGCGCAGCGGCGCGTAGCGATCGGTATCCGTCGCCGCCGGGCCAGCCCGTGCCTCCGATGATTTTTTCGGCGGACCGAACGCGAGCGTTGCCGTTTCCATCGTGCGGCAACGCGGACTTGCAAGTACGCGTCCGACCGGGATCTTCAGATCGCGGAACGCGGCGCCGATCTGCAGCGCTTCCTCGCGCCCTTTGTCCGTGAGCGGGCGTTGATTGTCACAGTCGTCGTCGCTCTGCGAGCGCGTATCGTCGCGCGAGAAATCGGTCGAGGTATGGCGAAAGTAGATGACGTAACCGCCCTTGCGCAATTCGGAGAACAGGTCCGCGTTGGGAATCACCTTGGCTGGCTGCGAGGTGCGGCCGGCCGGCGGCGCAGGCACAGCTTGAAATTGCTGCGCGGGCGCTGGCGCGGACAGCAACCCCAAACAGTGCGCAGCAGCGATCAAGGCAAGCCGTTTCTTCATTGTTCAACTCGGTGCGGTTTCGGAAATGATATTCTTAATGCGGGAATCATGGAAACATGTTGCCGATCGGCACTGAAATGCCTCGAGATGAAAGACGTGGAGCGCTCCATCGAAGAGACCCTCACGCGACCTGAGCACGTCGTCGACTCCTTGAGCGAGTCGCTGGCCAGTTTGAGGTGATTATGACGGAACGTCTGTTTTATCTCGACACTGAAACGACGGGCATCAGTTCGCAGTCTCACACCATCGTGGAGATTGCGATTGTGGATGACTCGGGGCGGGCGTTGTTGAACACCCATCATGATTGAGCGTAAGATTTTGGCATGCGACCCAGGCAGAACCGCATCCCCTTTTTGGCACTGTAAATTCAGGTTAAGCCGTCCTTGATCGTTTAGGAGTTTGTCGGACTTGGCCCGGACAAACTCCTGCTCGTTACAACTACTCGTATTTGCGAAGGAGGCAACATGCGATTCAACGTCACCGCTTTATCTTTGACATCCGGGCTTTTCTGGGGTGCGGCGATCCTTATCGTAGCCTCGGCGAACTTGATGTGGCCGAGTTACGGCCGCGCGTTTCTCGAACTCGCTGCCTCCATCTACCCCGGCTACCATCCGGGCGCTAATATTGGATCAATCATTACAGGAACTCTCTACGGGTTGGTGGATGGGGCAATTGCGGGTGCTGTGTTCGGGTGGCTCTACAATTTACTTTCGCGCTGGCTCGCGGGCGGGGCGGCGTAACCGCGCAGTGCACGGGACGCGCGGTCGGCGGGCTGCGCGCCGGCGACATACTCTGTCGAACCGCCGTATACGTAACCCGTTCGTAAGGTGGTGTGGGAGGAGGGGAGCCGTGAGGCTCCTCCCTATCCCAGATAAACGCCCATCGGGAGAAACCATGATTATGAGACCACTACCGATCGTTTGGCAGAGGCTGGTGAACTCGGGAGGGCAGACCTGTCATCGCTGTGGCGTCACTTATGAGGCGCTGCAACGGGCGGTCGCAAAGCTCAAGGATGTCCTCGCTCCATTAGGTCTGGAAGCCACGCTCGAAACCAAAGAGATACAGGAGGAATCCTTCAAGGCCGACCCTTCTGCGTCAAACAGAATCTGGATTGCGGGAAGGCCTTTGGAGGAATGGCTCAGCGCAGGAGTGGGGAGCAGCCGTTGCTGTTCCGTTTGTGGGGAGTCCGAATGTCGCACGGTGGAGGTAGGGGGAGCCGTGTTCGAGGCCATTCCAGAGGATCTGATTCTAAGGGCAGCGCTTATTGCAGCCGCTCAGGTACTCGGTTCTGTGAGCGAAGCGGCTTCGGGCCAAAGGGAGCAGGGTTCTTGCCAACCCACCTGTTGCACGGACGCACGTTAGGCGGCTAACGCGGCACTGCGGCTGACCGGGGACCGGCTTTTGCGGTTTTCGCAGCATTCAAGGCTGCTCTCTGGGCGGTTCCGGCACCTGAATTCGACCCCCGCTTGAGCGTATTTTTGTTCCTGGCCATCGTGTATCCTTTCCCAGGAATCTGAACAAGAAAAGCCAGATCGTCCCGTAAGTCGTCAACCGGATCAAATCCTTCCTTGCAACCCCGCAGCCTCAAGGACTGGGCACTGTTGCTGGCGCTCGTGGCTATGTGGGGCTCGGCATTCATGTTCAACAAGCTCGGGGTCGCCACCGTGCCGCCGGCGACGCTGGTGGCCGGCCGGCTGCTGATCGGCGCGCTGATCCTGCTGGTGGTGGTGCATGCGCTGGGCGCGCGGCTGCCGCCTTTGGGCCGCAACTGGCTGCCGTATCTCGTGCTGGCGCTGGTCGGCAACTGCATTCCGTTTTACGTGATCGTGTGGGGGCAGAAAACCGTCGACAGCGCGCTCGCCGGCATTCTGATGGCGGCCATGCCTCTCGTCACGCTCGTTCTGGCGCACTTCTTCGTGCAAGGGGAGCGCATGACGCGTAAGCGCGCCGCCGGTTTTGCCCTGGGCTTTCTCGGCATCGTGCTCTTGATAGGGCCGGCGGCGCTCGCAGGCATCGGCGGCTCGGCGCTGCAGGTCGTCTCGCAACTGGCGGTGCTGACGGGCGCGCTGTGCTACGCGGCCAACAGCGTGCTCACGCGGCTGATGGTAAAGGAGAACAATGTGCTCATTGCATCCACCGCCATGCTGCTGGTAGCGACCGTGGTGATGCTGCCGGTTGCGTTCATCCTCGACCGGCCGTGGACGCTTGCGCCCAGCTTTTCATCTACCGCGGCGATCGTCTGGCTCGGCATCGGACCCACCGCAGTCGCCACCCTCTGCTATTTCAAATTGATCGGCTCGGCCGGCCCCACCTTCATGTCGCTCGTCAATTACCTGAGCCCGCCGGTCGCGGTGTTTCTGGGCGTCACCTTGATGGGCGAGCATCCCGGCGTGGAAGCCTACACCGGTCTCGCGCTGATTCTCGCCGGCATCGCGTTGTCGCAGCTCAGACACCGCACGCCGTCCGCTTCTTGAAAACGACCGTTTGTCCCCCATCTTGAGGTACCGTGATATATATCACGGATTTGCCCGAACAAAGCCGGTATGGTGGTGTCAGCGTATTTGAAGGCGCCGCGTTGTTTTTCAGTATCGGCTGATGAGGAGCGAGCCATGATGAACGTGGTCTACAACAGCGACAACTACTACGTGGTCGAGTATCCGGCCGAGCACGCCTACGAGTTGGTGGACAAGCGCAGCGCGCGCGGCACGTTCTTCCAGGGCGATGTTGCGGAAAAGTTCATGCAATCGATGAAGGGCGCCCTCGCCGAAGAAGCCTCGGCCGAGCATATCGATGAGTTTCTCGGCAGCTTCGACATCCTGCTCAACATGCCGGTGGTGTACCACTAACGGCTCGACCCCGCCGCCGCTGCAGGCGCGCGCAGCGGCGGGAAATAAATCTCGATGCCATCAGGCTGCTGCGACAGGCGGACAACGCTGCCGGGCGGAGCTGATGTTTCAATCAAGACTGATCTTGGCGGCCTTGGCAACCTTGGACCACTTCTCGACCTCGGCCTTCACGAACGCGGCGAACTCGGCCGGCGTGTTGCCCGAAGCGATCCCGCCGCGCTTGAGCAGCATGTCCTTGCCGGCTGGCGAGGTGAGTTCCTTGGCAAGCGTCGCGTGGATCTTGCTCACGATCTCTTTCGACGTACCGGCGGGCGTCACGACGCCCTGCCACGATGAGCCGTCGAAATCCTTGAGGCCGCTCTCGGCCACGGTGGGCAGGTCGGGCATCGGCGGGAAGCGTCCTTTGGTGGAGATCGCGATCGGCTTCAATTTGCCGGCGTTGACATGTGGCAGGACCCCGATCGCCGTGTTGAATGCGAGCTGCACCTGGCCGGCGATCTGGTCCACCACCGCCGGCGCCTGACCCTTGTATGGGATGTGCACCATGTCGGTCTTGCTCAGGAACTTGAGCAGTTCCATCAGCATGTGGGGGCTCGAGCCGTTGCCGGTGGATGCGTACGACATCTGCCCGGGCTTCGATTTCGCCAGAGCGACAAGTTCCTTCACATTCTTCACCGGCAGCGACGGGTGCGTCGTGAGCATGCTGGGCAGGATCGCCATCAACGTGACGTGCGAGAAGTCCTTGATTGGATCGAACGGCAGCTTGCGGTAGATTCCCGGCGAGATGCCCTGCGCTGCTGTCATCATGCATACCGTATAGCCGTCTGGCGCCGCTTTCGAGCACAGATCGGTACCGATGTTTCCGCCGGCGCCGGCGCGGTTGTCGGCGACGAACTGCTGGCCGTAAGCCTTGGAGAGAATGTCCGCTGCCATCCGCCCCATGATGTCGGTCGGTCCGCCGGGCGGGAACGGAATGATGAAGCGCACGGGTTTGCCCGGCCAGGCTTGCGCGTTCGCACCCGCCATCGGCAGTGTGGACAGCAGCGCGACGGCGGTGCACGAGAGCAGACGTCTCATGATGGGACTCCTCGCAGTGGTTATGGGTGCAGCCTATTATGCCTGATCAACGTGCGCCGGCGCACGCCAGGGGATGCATTCCATAGCGCGGCACGCCGGGCAACGGGCGGCGGCTTCTTTGCTACGCGGCGAGTTCGACGATGGAACAGGCGCGGTGGGGCTTTTTGAAGAAGCGGGTCAGAATCTTGTAGGTGTCGAGGTCGAACACCGGCTGGGGCCGGGATTCCTGCAGCTCGTGCAGTTCGTGCTCGGAGCGCACCGTGCCGAGATAACACCAGCGGTCGAGCACGATGAGTTCGCTCTTCTCACCGTCCGGCGCGACCTCGCGCACGCCGACGCGGCCCCTGAACGGCCACGGCTCGATGCGCCAGTGCCACGAACATAGCTCGGCGGCGCGGCGCAGCCGCCGGTTGTGGACCGGGGCCAGCCGCTTGACCAGCCGCGCCTCCTCGATCAACGCGCCCAGCTCCCCGGCGGTTTCGATCCAGTCGATGCGTGCGACCTCGCGCGCAATTTTCATGTCCTTGTTGACGCGGTGGTCGCCGGAGAAATGCGACATCACCCGCGCGCGCAGGTTGATGCTTTTCTCTACGTAGAGTGCGACGCCGTTCTCGCCGTAGAAAAGATACACGCCCGGCGCTTCGGGAATGTCGTCGAACGCGTTGGCGGGAAGTCCGGCCGGCACGGTCGGCGCTTTGACCAGCTCGGTGGCCGCGGCGGCGACGGTGACGGGATCGAGTTCGCGCTGCCAGCGCTGCACGAGCCGCCACAGCACGCGCGCATCGCCGAGCGCGCGGTGGCGCGCGTCGCATTCGATGCCGTGGCGGGCCATCAGCGCGTCGAGATTGTGGCGCGTATGGTGCGGGAAGAGCTTGCGGGAAAGGCGCACGGTGCACAGCACGCGCGAGCTGCAGCGGATGCCGGCGCGCTGGAATTCGTTGCGCAGAAAACCGTAGTCGAAGCGCGCGTTGTGTGCGACGAGGAGCTTGCCGTCGATACGGTGCAGCAGTTCGCGGCTCACTTCGGCAAACGTCGGCGCGGGTTCCACCATCTCGTTGGTGATGCCGGTCAGCGCCTGGATCATCGGCGGGATGCTGACGCCGGGATTGACGAGCGTCGACCACTCGCCAACCGGCTGGCCGGCGTCGACGGCGACGAGACCGACCTCGGTGATGCGATCGTGGTTGGCGGTGGCGCCGGTGGTTTCGAGATCGAGAAAGACGAGGGGTTCGTTCAGCACGGTGTGTGAAAAGACGAGAGGTTTCTCAGCTGTGATACCCGATCGCGCGCGAGATATTCTCCGCGGTCTGCCTGATCTGCGCCGCCCATGTCTTGTTCAGCCGGTCGGAAGGCGCCGACACCGAGAGCCCCGCCACCAGCCGGCCTTCGTCGTTGTAGATGCCCGCGCCGATGCACGAGACGCCTTTTTCGGCCTCCTCGTTATCGAGCGCGTAGCCCTGGCGCCGGATTTTCTCGAGTTCGCGCGCCAGGCCCTCCGGGTCGGTCAGCGTGTTCTCGGTGTACATGGGCAAGCCCGTGCGCTGCACGTACTGCGTCGATTGTTCCGGGCCTTCTTCGGCGAGAAAGATCTTGCCCACCGCGGTGATGTGCAGCGGGGCGCGCGCGCCGATGATCTGCACCACCCGCATCATCGAGCTGCTGGCGGCGGTGCGCTCGATATAGACCACCTCGTCGTCGTGGCGCACCGAGAGGTTGACGGTTTCGCCCAATTCCTGATGCAGCCTCTGCATGTGCGGCAGGGCTTCCTGACGCACGCTGATGCGCGACTTGACCAGGTTGCCGAGTTCGAGCAGGCGAATCCCGAGACGATAGGTGCCGGGCTCTACGCGGTCCACCAGCCGGTTCTCGACCATCACGCCGAGGATGCGATGCGCGGTCGAAGGGTGAAGCTTGGTTTGGATGGCAAGCTGCTTCAGGTTGACCGGGGCGCCGTGTCCGGCCAGCGTATCGAGCAGGCTCATCATGCGCTCGATGACCTGGATGGAGGATTTGGCTTCTTTTTGCGGCACGATGGCGAGGACTCCTAGCAGCCTGTCGGACTTAGCAGCCTGTTCGGGCTGTTAAGTCCGACAGGCTGCTAAAAGCAAAACCGGCTGTCAATTCCAAAAAAACCCCGTCCGAACTGGTGGAACGTGCAGAAGACTGAGGGTGAATTCGCATCTTTGTCATTTTCTCTTGCAATTTTCCTGGCGCCGGTTTTGCATTAGGAGTTTGTCGGGGGCAAGGCCGACAAACTCCTAGTTGGGCGCTGATTCTATATGATGAAATTTGGCTGGACAACCAAAACCTCGGCGCGGGACAGGGTGGGGCTGCTGCTACGGCCTTGATTTCGTTAAACTACGAATGCAGGGGCCGCCATGACAACGAGAACAGAAGACGATCACGCAACTACGACGCCGGCAGTACACGGCGCCAGGAACTACGTGACGCCGCGTGGATATGCGCAGCTCAAGGCCGAGCTCACGCAGTTGCTCGATGCCGAGCGCCCGGAACTGGTCAAGGTCATCGCGTGGGCGGCGTCGAACGGCGACCGCTCGGAGAACGGCGACTACATCTATGGCAAGAGGCGGTTGCGTGAAATCGACCGTCGCATCCACTATCTCACCAAGCGTCTCGACAGCGCCGAGATCGTCGATCCTGCGGCGCGCGGCGCGAACGACCGGGTTTTCTTCGGGGCGACGGTCACTTACTTGAGCGGCGCGGGGGAAGCGCGCACAGTGACCATCGTCGGCGTGGACGAAGCCGACCCCGGGCGCGGACACGTGAGCTGGGTCTCGCCGATTGCAAAAGCGTTGCTGAAGCGCCGCACCGGCGACGTGGCGACGCTGTCAACGCCAAGGGGCGAAGAAGAAATCGAGATTGTCGGAATTCGTTACGAAGCCTTCAGATGACCCCTTCATTTTTCATTGCCACGCTGTCGACCTGGCGCGCTGTTCATGCCCCGATACCCGGCGCTACGGGCGAGGCCGGGCCATTCGATGCCATCGTCAAGCTGAGCATCAAGGCCATGCCCGGGGCCCGCACCGCCGAAACCCTCGGCGCCGAGCGCGAAGGCACCGGGGTCGTCATCGACGCGAGCGGGCTTATCCTCACCATCGGCTACCTGATACTCGAGGCGGGATCGATCCTGGTCGTCGCGGCCGACGGTCGCGTGTTTCCGGCGAGCGTGGTGGGCTACGACCATGCGACGGGCTTCGGTCTGGTGCGCGCTGCGCCAAGCCTCGCGCAGCGGCCGCTTGCCTTGGGCGACTCGTCCGCGGTCGGAGAACTCACCACCCTGCTGGTGGCGGCCCACCCGGCGGCGGGTGGCGTATCTCACGCCTGCATGGTGTCGCGCCGGCGCTTTACCGGCTGGTGGGAATACATGATCGAGGATGCCTTCTTCACCGCGCCGCCGCGCTACGAGCATAGCGGAGCAGCGTTGCTCGACGGTGCGGGGCGGCTTGTCGGGATTGCCTCGTTGTGGGTGAGCGACGCCGTCGATTGCGGTGTGGCCTTTCCGGGCAACATGTTTGTGCCGATCGACCTCTTGAAACCCCAGTTCGACGATCTTGTCGCCACCGGACGCGGGCGGGAACCGCCGCGGCCCTGGCTGGGTGTCTATTCGGAAGAAGTCGAAAGCCACGTGGTGGTCACCCGCGTGCTGCCCGGCGCGCCCGCCGACAAGGCCGGGCTCAAGCGCGGTGATGTGATACTCGGTGTGGGCGGCCAGTCAGTCGGCGGGCAGAGCGAGTTCTACCGCAGGCTATGGGCGAGCGGGGCGGCGGGCGCCGACGTCATGTTGCACGTGTTGCGCAACCGCGCCGTGCAGCGGCTCGTCGCCCATTCGGCCGACCGCATGGATTATCTGCGGCCGTGGCGTGCCTAAGCACAACAGGATAGGCGAGAGGAGATAAGCGATAGGAGGTGGACGCAAAACCTGTCGCGAGACACGCCCCTCCCCTCTCGAATTGAGCGCGCCCGCCGTTTTGGCGGCTCGAGTTTTTTTCTGCGATCTTGGCGGCTGGACCGCTTCGTATTACTTCGTGTGACGGACCGTGGGAACGAAGTCGCCGGGCGCGCTGGATTCAAGCGGGGCGTGAAGCGCGCGTGGATCGCGCACCGGCAGCGCGGCGCTGTCTCGCGCGCGTTCGTGCGGTGCGGGTGCGTTTGGGCGGTGTGCGCCGCAGGCCGTTGAGATAAAGATCGATCATGTGCTCCGCCTCGCGCGCGAGGGGCGTGTAGTCCGGGTCGATCACCCAGTTGTTGATCAGACCGTCCACCATGGCGTAAATGCCGATGGTGGCCCGGTGCGGATCCACGCTGCGCGGCAACTGGCCCTTGGCGATCGCATTGCGGAAGCCCTGTTCGACGTGGGTGAGACACCCTGCGCGCATTTCCCCGAGGCGCTTCCACACTTCCTTCATCTCGTCGACGTATTCGCACTTGTGGTACACGATATGGAAGACGCGCCGGCATTGGGGATCGGTCGCCGTGCGCTCCAGGACGGCGGTCAGCCTGTTGCGGATGTGGGCGAGGGGATCGGACACTGACGGATTCCACGCGCCGCACACCTGGTCTTCCATCGGCAGCGTGATGCGCGCGATCATGGCGTTGAAGAGATCGGCCTTGTCGCGGAAATGCCAGTAGATCGCTCCGCGTGTCACGCCCGCCGCCTTGGCGATGTCGGCGAGCGAGGTGCGGGAGACACCACGCTCGCTGAACACGCGCTCGGCGGTATCGAGCAGGGTGCTGCGCGTTTCCAGCGCCTCTTCCTTGGTTCGTCGAACCACTAAATGCGCTCCTGGTTCAAAGGAAACGCTGTTCCGCAATCAGGTCTTGACATACATTCGTGATTGTATGTAAAGTTTCCGTCCGTTGCAATACCCGACGCTCTGCAGGGAGCGATTACGCGCCGGCGCGCCCGGAACCAAGACGAACCAGGACGGACATATGAACATCGCCGATCGATCCAGGCTCCGTTCGAGCCTCAAAGCCGCGCTGCTTCTCGCGCTGGTCCTGTCTGCTGCGGGCTGCAAGCCTTCCACGCCGCAGGGCGGTCCGAATTTTCCCCCGCCCGTGGTGACGGTGGCGGCGGTCGAGCCAAAGGACGTCGCGGTCACCTACGAGTACACCGCCCAGACCGCGGGTTATCGCGAGGTCGAAGTGCGCGCCCGGGTGACGGGAATATTGCAGCGACGCAACTACAAGGAAGGCTCGGTGGTGAAGAAAAGTGAATCCCTCTTCAACATCGATCCGGAGCCGTTTCGGGTCGCGCTGGCGCGCGCCGAAGCCGATCTTGCGGTCGCCGAAGCGCGGCTCGCCCAGGCCAAGCGTGAAGTGACGCGTTTGCGCCCGGTCATCGAAGCGCGCGCGGTCAGCCAGAAGGAATTCGACGACGCCGCCTCCAGCGAGCAGGTCGCCGACGCCGAGGTGAAAAGCGCCCGCGCCCGAGTGACCGAAGCGAGACTCAACCTCGAATATACGCGCGTCGAATCCCCCATCAGTGGTGTTGCGAGCCGCGCCGTAGTGTCGGAAGGCACGCTGGTCTCGGGCCCGAATGTGTTGCTCACGACGGTCACCCAGACCGATCCGATGCATGTCATTTTCGGCATCCCCGATCGCGAACACCTGGCGTTGCGCCGAGACGTCGAGGCAGGGCGGCTCAAGTTGCCGCGGGATGGCCGCTTCAAGGCGAGCATCAAGCTCGCCGACGGCAGCGCCTACGGTCGCACCGGCGCGCTCAACTTTACCGATGTCCGGATCAACGCGCAGACCGGCACCAGCGAAGCGCGCGCCGAATTCGGCAACCCCAACGGCATGCTCCGCGCAGGTGAATTCGTGCGCGTGGTCCTGCATGGGGCCGTGCGCCCCGGCGCGATCGTGGTGCCGCAGCGCGCGGTGCTGGAGGGGCCCAAGGGCAAGTTCGTCTACGTGGTGAACGCCGAGAGCCGAGCGGAGCCGCGCCCGGTTGAAGTGGGCGAGTGGACCGGCGGCGGATGGATCGTCAACAGCGGACTGAAGGGAGGCGAGCGCGTCATCGTGGACGGGGTGTTGAAGCTGGGTCCCGGCGCGCCGGTGAAGGTCGCGGACGGGAAACCCGAGTCCGGAGCGCCGGAAAAACCCGCGGGCGCGCCACCGGCCAAACCCGAAGCGAAGGGAAAGAAGTGATGGCAAAGCTCACCACCCCGCCGCTTGCGCCGGCACCCCTCCTCGGAAAGGAGGGGAGATAGAAGATGATTTCGCGCTTCTTCATCGATCGGCCGATTTTCGCGGCCGTGCTGTCGATCTTCATCGTCATCGCCGGGCTGGCCGCAATGCGCGGGCTGCCGATCGCGCAGTATCCGGAAATCGCGCCCCCGGTCGTCACGGTGCGCGCCGTCTATCCCGGCGCCTCCGCAGAAGTTCTGGAGCAGACGGTCGCGGCGCCCCTGGAGAACCAGATCAACGGCGTCGAGCACATGCTCTACATGAGCTCGACCTCGGCCGCGAACGGCGCCGTCGAGATCCAGGTGACCTTCGAGATCGGCGCCGACGTCGACACCGCAGCGTTGAACGTCAACAACCGCGTGAAGCAGGCGGAACCGCGCCTGCCGCTCGAGGTGCGCCGGCAAGGCGTGACCGTCGAGAAGGGCTCTTCGGCGTTTCTGCAGGTGATTGCGTTCCTGTCACCCGACGGGCGCCACGACGATCTCTTCATCTCCAACTACGTGACGCTGAACGTGCTCGACCCGTTGAAACGCATCCCGGGCACCACCAACGTGCAGGTCTTCGGCGCGAAGGACTACGCGATGCGAATCTGGGTGCGCCCGGACCGGCTCGCGCAGTTGAAGCTCACGACCGCCGACATCGCGCGCGCGATCAACGAACAGAACGCGCAGTTCGCCGCCGGCAAGATCGGTCAGTCCCCGACCGGCGGCGCGCAGGAGCTCGTCTACACCATCACCACCAAGGGACGGCTCTCCGAGCCCGAGGAATTCGAGAACATCGTGCTGCGCGCCAACGGCGACGGTTCACTGCTGCGCCTGAAGGATGTCGCGCGCGTGGAGCTCGGTTCCAGGGATTACGAGTTCATGGGCCGCGTGAACGGCCAGTCGGCGACGCTGGTCGGTATCTTCCTGCAGCCCGGCGCCAACGCGCTCGCGACCGCGGAGCGCGTGCGCGCCGAAGTGAACCGCCTCGCCCAGGGTTTCCCGCAGGGCCTGAACCATTCGGTCGTGTACGACACGACGCGCTTCGTGGAAGTGTCGATCCGCGAGGTGGTGATCACGCTCGCCGAAGCGATGGCGCTCGTTTTCGTGGTGGTTTTCCTGTTTCTCCAGAACTGGCGCGCCACCCTCATTCCGTTCGCGGCGGTGCCGGTGTCGCTCATCGGAACCTTCGCCGGTCTGTTCGTGCTCGGTTATTCGATCAATACGCTGACGCTGTTCGGCATGGTGCTCGCGATCGGGATCGTGGTCGACGACGCCATCGTCGTGCTGGAAAACGTCGAGCGCATCATGCACGAGGAGCATCTTCTCGCGCGCGAGGCGGCGATCAAGGCGATGCGGGAAGTCACCAGCCCGATCATCGCGATCGTGTTGACGCTGTGCGCGGTGTTCGTGCCGATCGCTTTCCTCGGCGGACTCACCGGCGAGCTCTACCGCCAGTTCGCGGTGACGATTTCGATCGCTGTGGTGATCTCGGGGCTGGTGGCGCTGACGTTGACGCCCAGCCTGTGCGTGCTGATCCTGAAGCGCGAGCACAAACAGCCCGGCCGCTTCTTCCGCTGGTTCAACGACTGGTTCCACCGCATGACCGGCCGCTACGTCGATGGGGTCACCTGGATGCTCCGCCGCGGCGGCATTGCGCTCATGCTCTTCGCCGGTATGGTCGTCATCACGGCGACGCTATGGCGCATCACGCCGGGCTCGCTGGTGCCGGACGAAGACCAGGGCTTCTACATCGCCGCGGTGTTCCTGCCCGATGGCGCGACGCTCGAGCGCACCGACAAGGTGGTGGGCGAAGTGGTCAACATCATCAAGTCGAACCCCGCGAACGACAACGCAGTGGCATTCACCGGATTCGACTTCCTCGGCGGCAGTTTCCGCAACAGCGCCGCGACCATTTTTGTCACGCAGAAGCACTGGGACGAACGTAAAGTGGCGACGCCGCAGCTCGTGGGCGAGTTCTTCATGAAGACGGCGCACATCAAGGAGGCGCTGGTGCTCGCGTTCGGTCCGCCGCCCATCTTCGGTCTCGGGACGGCCGGCGGCTTCGAGTTCCACCTGCAGAATCGCGGCGAAGGCGGGGCGAAGCGCCTTGCCGAGGTGACTCAGCAGCTACTGGGAGCGGTGGCGAAGGACCCGATGTTCGCCCAGGTGAACACGCTGTGGCGCGCCAACGTGCCGCAGCTCTACGTCGCCACGGACCGCGAGAAGGCCAAAGCAGTGGGCGTGCCGGTCGACGAACTCTACAGTACGCTCGCCGCGACGCTCGGCACCTTTTACGTCAACGACTTCAACAAGTACGGCCGCACGTGGCAGGTGCTGATGTCGGCGGAGCCCGCATACCGCAAGCGTCCCGACGATGTCGGCGCGGTCTACGTGCGCTCGGAGCAGGGCCGCATGGTGCCCGTTTCATCGCTCGCGAACGTGCAATACTCGGCGGGTCCGGACACGCTCGACCGCTTCAACAATCTGCCCGCGGTGAAGATCCTGGGCGCGACCAAACCCGGATACAGCTCGGGACAGGCGATCGCGCGCATGGAGGAGATCGCGCGCCAGACGCTGCCGCCCGAGTTCAGCTTCGATTGGAGCGGCGCGTCCTTCCAGGAGAAGCGCTCGGGCGGCACCTCGGTGATCGCGCTGGGGCTCGCGGCGCTCATGGTGTTCCTGATCCTCGCCGCCCAGTATGACCGCTGGTCGTTGCCGCTGTCCGTGATGCTGGCGCTGCCCTTCGGCACGTTCGGCGCGCTCGCGGCGGTCTGGCTGCGGGGTCTTACCAACGACGTCTATTTCCAGATCGGCCTCGTGACGTTGCTCGGGCTCGCCGCCAAGAACGCGATCCTGATCGTCGAGTACGCCGTGTTGAAGAAGCAGGAGGGCTTTTCCACATCCGCCGCGGCGATCGAGGCGGCGCGGCTGCGGTTCCGGCCCATCCTGATGACCTCTCTCGCCTTCATCCTCGGCGTGACGCCGCTCGCGATCTCGACCGGCGCGGGCGCGGGAGCGCGCCATTCGGCCGGCACCGGCGTGATGGGCGGCATGCTTGCCGCCACGTTTCTCGCGATCTTCTTCATCCCGTGGTTCTACAAGATGATCGTCGACCGCAGGCTCACCGACACGCGTTCGACCAGCGAGATCGAAAGCGAGGTGAAGCATCACCGCGAAGTCGCGCAACGCGCGGCGCGCACCCCGCACCATCACCCGGCGGCCAAGGGAGGGGATGATGCGTAAGCCATGGATTTTATTGGTCTGCGCAACATGGCTCGGCGGCTGCACGATGGGGCCGGCGTACGAGCGCCCCGCGACCGAACTGCCCGCAGCCTACCGCGACACGCCGCCGCGGGGCGTCGCTGCGAAAGGCGAGCGCTGGTGGGCGCTCTATACCGATCCCGCGCTCGACAAGCTGGTGGACGAAGCGCTGACTTACAACCAGGACCTCGCGCTCGCCACCGCACGCGTGGACGAAGCGCGCGCGCTGGCGCGGGTCGTGGACTCCCGGCGCATGCCCGCGGTGGATGCGGGCTTCCAGCGTGACCGCACGCGCTCGTCGGACCGCTCCTCGATCCCGCTGCCGCCCGGCACGCCGCTCGAGCGCAATAACTATATCGCGCAGCTCAACGTCGCCTACGAAGTCGACCTGTGGGGCCGGCTTGCAAGCGCCGGCAGCGCCGCGCGCGCGGATCTGCTCGCGACCGAGGCCGCGCGGGAGACCGTGCGTATCGCGCTCGCGACCGAGGTGGTGCGCGCCTACTTCGGGCTCGTTGCGCTCGACGCCCAGGTCGCGGCCGCGCGCCGCGCCCTCGCGCTGCGCAGCGACGGGCTCTCGCTGCAAAAAGTGCGCAACACCGCTGGGCTCATCAACGACTTCACGCTGCACCAGCTCGAGGCGGAAGTGGCGGCTGCGCAGGCGCAACTCCCGGCGCTGGAGGCAAGCCGCACCGCGCAGGAACTCGCGCTATCGGTGCTCCTCGGGCGCAGCCCGCGCGCCATCATGGACGGCGCGGTCGAGCGCCGCGCCGAGCAGGGCGGCCCTGCCGTGCCGGTGGTGCCGGAAGGGCTGCCGTCCGACCTGCTGCTGCGCCGTCCCGACGTGGTCGCGGCCGAGCAGCGGCTCATCGCGGCCAATGCGCGTATCGCCGAGGCGCGCGCAGCGCTCTTTCCCCGCATCGCGCTGTCCGGTTATCTCGGCAGCGAGAGCGCGTCGCTGGGCGACCTGTTCTCCGCGCCGGCGCGCATCTGGTCGCTGGCCTTCGCGCTCGCTCAGCCGATCTTCCAGGGCGGGCGGCTGTTCGCCGAGGTGGAGGCGGTGAAGGCGCGCGAGCGCCAGGCGCTGGCGCAGTATCAGAAGACGCTGCAGGAAGCATTCCGCGAGGTGCGGCAGGCGCTCAATACGCAGGCGCGGGCCCGCGAGGTATATGACGCGGAAGGCGCGCGGGTGGCTGCTCTCACCGAGGCGCTGCGGCTCGCCCGCATCCGTTACGACAATGGGCTGCTGTCGCAGCTCGAAGTGATCGACGCCGAGCGGAACCTCCTGCAAGCCGAGCTCAATCGCTCCGATGCGCTGCGTGCGCAGCGCGCCGCGATCGCCGATCTCGTGAAAGCATTGGGCGGGGGCTGGACGGGCTTCGACCGGGGTGCATCGGCATCACCGATGCCCGTCGCCAGCACCGAAAAACCCTGAAAATCGCGCCGTCACCCCGGTGAAAACCGGGGTCCAGACGACGTGCCGAACCAACTCTGCTCGCGGCACCGGGCGAATCGCGTCGAATCCAATCTGCTCGCCGCGTACTACTTGCTCACGTGGCCGCGTATGTGCACGGAGGGGCCGGATGTGCCGCAGTGCACGGCCGCGCCGGATTGATTTCCTGTCCTCTGACGGGTTCGAGCCCCATCCACCTCCCCGACCGAGGCAAATCTCGGCACTGGTCGGAGGTCTTAAGGATGCCTTAACCTCCGCGTTGAACGGCGCGAGCAAAAAAGCGACGCTTGCGAGCGTCCGTTTTCGAACGCGCTGTTAGCCAGCGCCGATTTGGCTCCTGGTGCCACCCGCCACCATTCTCCGGCACGGAGGCGCCTCAAATAATGCTGTCGATTCAACTGGCCGACGAGACAGAACGCCGCCTTCGAGAGGCGGCCGAACGCGTTCGCATTCCCGTAGACCAATTGGCTGCAGCGGCAGTTCGGGATTTTGTGACACAGCCGGCCGACGACTTCGAGGCCGCCGCCAAGCGCGTCCTTGAGGCCAATCGCGAGCTCTACTGCCCCCTCTCATAGGTGCGCCACCTCGCTCTCGGTGAGATTGTCGCCCTCTATGGCCAAGTGCTTGAGCAAACCGGTGGCGGGCGTCCGTGACCGCGGTATGAACCTCGAGATCGAGGTCGGCGGCGGTCGCTAGTCTCGGTTAGAAAACAGGTCAGCGAATGACGGCCGACTGGAAGTAAAAGTCGAGCATCATGGTCAGAGGCGCGGCATTCCCCCGCAGCCGGCTACGAAGCGCTGCGCCTTCCCAGCAGTCCACCAGCAGGCTTGCCATGCGCCGTGTATTGGACTCGGCTGGGATGTCGCCTCTCTTTCGAGCCTCCTCCAGGCAAACGGCGATCCGCTTGGCGATTTCGGAAAAGCAGCCCTCGACCTTGCGCCGAAACA
>MERI01000154.1 GCA_001772005.1 Betaproteobacteria bacterium RIFCSPLOWO2_12_FULL_62_58
GAGCTGGGCGTGCTCTCGCCGCGCTCGTACTTGCCGATCGCCTGCGCGGTGACCTTGCCGTCCATGGCGGCCGACAACTCTCGAAGCGAATACCCGGCCTTTCGCCGGGCCAGTCTCAGACGGTCCGCGATCATCGTTGGCTCCCTCTCGCCGGTTTACATTTGACAAAACTCGTATGCATTGTAAACTACGCCTGTGAGTCCTGCAACTGGAGACTGAACATGCATGATCCGAAAGCACCCGGATTGATCAACGCACTGCTGGCGAACCGGGCTGACACGCCTAGGCCGGCGCGGCCACTGGGGGCGTCGTCGCTGTCGCGCGGCCTGTTGGGGCTGGATAGCGGACTGGGAGCGCTCTCCCACTTTCATGCCCCGCAGCTCAGGCAGCAACCACTACGCGACGCCGATCGCTGGCGCGTTAGCGGCTCAGTTGACGCCTCGCCTGAGCAGTGCGGCCGTGCGCCACACGGACAGGCGCTCGGAGGTGAACTGCGCCTTGAGTTGTCTCACCGCGTGCCTCGCGCCCGCGGCGCCGGCCAATTCTTCCAGGGAAACAATCCGGTCGCCCCAGTCAAGCCTGACCGCAACATTGATGGCCGCCTGGTCGCAGCAACAGGCGATCCAGGCGTCGGCCCTGCCTGCCGCATGCGCCCACAAATGCCGTTCGCCGGCATCGAGGCGGAAGGCCTCGACGCCGCGCAGGCTGAGCGCCGCCAGTTCTGCTTCCGAGACACGATGCGCCGTCAGTTTCTCGCGCAAGGCTTTCTCGCGCACTTCGACGTAGCCCGGGCGGCGCGCCTCGCCGGTGCGCGCCTCCTCGCAGCACTTCTCGACGGTCTGGACGCTGAAGTGCGTGGTGAGGGCGTTCCAGCAACCCGTGCGCACCGCTTCGATGATGATGTTGGTGTCCACGAGAAAACCGCCTGTCCGTGCTGCATGGCACCAGTCCCGGCGTCACAGGTCGTACGGAACAGTCAACTCGTACGCTCGAAAAAGGTCCGCCAGATCCTCAATTGTCGTCTCAAGCAGCGACGCCGCGCGGCGCACCGACAGATCACCCACGGAGAGTGCTTGGTGCAGCCGCTCTGCGAACTCCTGGCTGAAGAGCCGCGGTTCTCGTTGTTCCTTCTTTGGACGGCCGTTCGCCGTCAGCCTGTCGTCTCGGATGCCGGGCAGATCCGCCTTGCCAAGCCATTCAAGCTGCACCAGCCGCCATTTCAGCGCCACCGCGGTGACCAGCAGTTTGCTCGCCGTCTCGTTCAGCCATCCATGGATTTCCCGGTCTCCGCGCGCTTGCCAGAGCGGCACAAGGGTCCGCTCCGGCATCAAAAGCGCCGAGGCGAAGTTGTCGGCCAATTGTTCGACTCGTTTGCCTTTTCCGCCTCTCGGAATATCGGACTCCGTGTGCTCGGGCGGCATCTGCTCCCAAGTGAGCAGATGAAAGGTCTCGTGCGCAAGGTCGTAGTGACGCCGGCCTTCCGGTTCCTTCCGATTGATGAGTATCGTATTCAGGCCGGGAAGCTGACATGCCGCGCCGGAAATGCCCGCTGGCGCATCCACGTACAGAACAAGCGCACGGAGCCGCTCCCGGACGCGCTTTTCGAGCAACTGCGCGGGAATCTCGCCGAGATCCCATTCAGTGCCAAGCGCTTCCGCGGCGGCGCGTGCCTCCTCGAACGTGTTTCTCTCCGTCAGCGGCAGGCGTGCCTGGAGTGTGCTGGAGGGCTTATCCTTTCCCTCTCCAAGGTTTCGATACGTCGCGATCCACCGTCCCGCACGTGTCTCGAATTTGTCCAGCAGTCCCGGCGCGGCATTCTTGGCGCGCCACGAGAAACTGCCCTCTCCCACTAGGCGAAAGCCGTCGGTGAAGTATTCGAGATCCACAGAAAAAATCTGCATTGCGCGCAGCAACTCTTCAGCCGAGAGTTTGCGCTGCCCGCCTTCAATTGCAGCGAGCGTCTGGCGGTCCTTGAAGCCGAGCTTCTCCGAGAGTTGAGCCTGCGTGAGGCTGGCTCGCTCGCGTGCGGCTTTGAGTCTTCGTGCAATGAGTTCGCTCATAGGGCCTCAACAAATCAAGCTATTGGCTTTTCGGCAAATACGTCTGTGACCAAGCATGAGTTCGCCGGTCACTTTCCCTGATCGTTGTACTTCGGCTTCGTGCGAGCGATGACGCGCGACTCCGTCGCCTTCGCCTGCTCGATGGTCTTGCGTTGTTCGACTTGAACCTTCGCACCCGGGACGTAGTCCTTCGCCCCAGGCAGATGCTCGGCCAGCCGTTCCTGGATGCGGCCGCGCTTCGCCACCCCCGCGTAGTTGGTCTTGCCACCGTCGGACTGAATCTTGTAGAGAACCGGCTTGTCGTTCGGGAGCTTGCCGATGCCGGACTTGTTGAAATCAACTGTCTTGCGGGCCATGACCTACCTCCTTATGACGCCAGTCCGGCGTCGAACGGAGGAGAGCTTAACATTGCAAACTTAGTAATGCAAGATTTAGTTGCTAAAGTTATTTTACGCCGAATATAGATCTCTCCGTTTTCTTACCCTTTGTTCCAGAAAATCCAGAAATCTCCTGCGCTTACGTACAAACCCCGATGGCCGCCGATAACGCCATCGCCGCCGGCCAGCTCGAACTACTGGTCATCGACGCGCTAGACGCACTTGCTCTGTTCGACGATCTGCGCGATCTGATGGGGCGCGGATAGGCCGCCCGCTTGGCATTTGCAGCAACCACCGGGCCCAGGATTAGTGCTACCAGTCCATATTCGCCGCACGATCCCACTCCCGCGATAGGTGATCTACGAGTTCCTGCATGTCCTCAACCGACTGCATAGCCCGCTGATACGTGCCGTCCGTCGCCATTGTCAGAATTAACGGGAGGCTGGACCTCTGCAAATACAGCCGGGCCGGGGCGCGAGCACCAGACCAAAGATGCTCTAGAAAATCCTGAATCACCTTGAGGGCAGCCGGATCCTCATATGTCTCGTTGGACGTCAAGGCAAACCGCTGCTTCCCTCTGTGGTGCGGAAGGAGAACGGGAACCGCGCCAATTCCCGAGTGGAAGCTAAATGCTTCTCCACGCTTGCCAAAGGCGCCATGAGCAATGAAATTTCGATGTTGCCGTCTTATCTCGATCAGATTATCGAAGAGAACTTTTGTTTTCGGGTCGCTGATGTCGAGAGAGCTCTTAAACTTCGTTTCCCAATTGCTATCTGCGAGACTGGCCACCTCGGCGCCAGTTGTAATTTTCCTGAGAAGAATGGCGAGATGAATGAAGATGTGCTCCGTCCAGCTGAAGAAAGCGTCTATTGTGGCCAAAGCTGACCAGCGCAGCCTGTCTTCCAGGGTAAAGCGTGGGAAGTGTTCTGCTGAAAACGCCCAGCTCTCCGCATAGTGCTTGTCAACTCAACGCCCGTTGGTGCGGTCGAAAGCTTCCTTTGCAGTTCTTCTGTACTCTGACCGGAAATAATTGAAACGCTCGAACAAATCGTCCGTCCTGTTAACAACATTCAGCTTGGACTCGTGGACGGCTTGACTTGCCAACCAGTCAAAGAAGGGCGCAGCAGTCCTGACGCCCTTTTTTATAAGTCTGACAATGTCGCGCGCTTCAGCCTCCTGAACGGCCGGGTCTCGAGCGAACACTCCGACGCCAAATTTGCGATGTTCAATAAGAAATGCCTCACCTTGGTAATCAACGGGGACTGACCACGCCAATTTTTCAAATTGTCCAAGGTTCCTAAAGCCCAGGAGATCCACGAGTAGGAAATAAACAAGGTAATACGGCGGAAGATCGCGCCCCGCGTCTGTGCGCTTTGCAAAGAATAGAAGCTTTGGTTCGGCCTTTGTTGAATCGTCGGCGCCTCGAATGGGTGCGATCGCTTTCATAGCGGAATCGCGGACCGTCTTCAGCTCTTTGGGAATCGTGACCATTGATTTGTCGTCTAGACGTTCACAGCGTGTTTGTACTCTTCATGCATGAGCTTCATTCCACCACCCCTTCCGCATTTCGGACCACTCCCAGCGTGCTCATTCCTCCTCGTCCGTCGCATCGCGGCCCATGCGGTACTTGATGTCGTAGTTGACGATGAAATCCAACTCCTCCTCCGTGAATCCGTAGTGCCGCGCCAGCGCCTGGTCAATTTCGTCAAGGATAACCGCTCGGAGACAGCATTGCCAGCGACCGCTCGGTGCAAAACGCGTACAAATTACCGCTTGGTTCCGTCGCATAACCGCGGATCGTGTAGCTCTTCTTGACCGCAGAATATTCTATCCACGGCGGATTCCCGACGATCGCATCAAACCCGCCATGGTCGTGGACGATGCCGTAGAACTCCACGAACCAGTGAAATGGCAAGTGTGACTTCAGCCACCTGGCGTAAGCATCCCCCTTCGACGGCGCGACGCCGTACTCGCTCGCCAAATGGCGATTTAACTCATCGTCCAGCGCCTTCAGGCGCTTGCGCAGTTCCTGCTTGTCCTCGGTAGGCACGGAGCCATCGCCTTCGATCTGCCGCCCGCGGAAGGCATCGAAAGCCTGCTGCAGATCCGCGGCCTTGACGGCGATCTTCTCCATGGCATCGTCAAAATCGAGCCCGCTGGTCACGGCCCGCTTCACCTCGTCATACGTGGCGTAGCCCACGAGCGTATTGCCGGCGCGGATATTGAAGTCGATGTCCGGCAGCGGTTCGATGCCCAGGTTCACGTGCGCCACGTCCGGCTCGACCTGCGCCGCAAGCTTGAGGAAGAGTCGGAGCTTGCAGATCTCCACCGCCTCTTCCATGATGTCCACGCCGAAAAGGTTGTTGAGAATGATGCTCTTGAAGATGAAGTAGCGCCGGTTCGGATGGGCCGCAACGTGCGCCAGCACCCTGCGGAAGTCGGAGAACTTCTCGGGCCGGTGCTTTTCACCGGAGCGGTCGAGGTCTTCGACGAACGCCTCCATGCGGTCGAGACAGGCTTCGTACAGCAGCTCGAGGATATTGAGCGCGGCGAACAGGAACGCGCCGGAACCGCAGGTTGGATCGAGGATTGTGACCTTCACGATCGCGTGCCAGAAAGCGCGCAGCAGGTCCGGGCCCTCGCAGGTCTCGCGAGCGGACTGGGCGCCGAACTCGCCGGCTTGTTTGTCGAGGATATCAACCTGATGCGCATGGCGGAGCTGCCGTTCGCGCGTGA
>MERI01000155.1 GCA_001772005.1 Betaproteobacteria bacterium RIFCSPLOWO2_12_FULL_62_58
CGGCCGGGGCTGCTGGTCATGATCCTGTCGATGCTGGCGGGCGTGATCTCGATGTTCGTGGATAACGTCGTGACCATCCTGATGATGGCGCCGGTCGCGTTGCCGCTGGCGCGGGCGTTGAAAATCCCGGCCGTACCGCTGGTGCTGATGATCGGATTCAGCGCCAACTTCATGGGAACGGCACTGCTGCTGGGTGACCTGCCGCCGCAGATGCTGCACAGCGTGGCGGGGGTCGAGTTCATGGACTTCTTTTGGCATCAAGGGCGGCCGTCTTCGTTCCCCATCCTGATGGTGACTTTCATCATCACCCTGGGCTTCATGTACTGGTACGGCTTCCGCACGGCGGGCAAGCGGATGTCGGTCGCGGAAGCGGGGATCGAAGCCAAAATCCCCGATCCGCTGTTCGCGTTCATCGCGGTGGGGGTGTTCCTGCTGACGGTCGTGGGGATGTCGTTGCGCGAGGTGCTGAACGTCAAGCTGGGGTTCATCGCGATGACCGGCGCGATTTTGCTGGTGCTCATCGTGGAAATGCTGGGCGAACGGCTCAAGGCGCCGAAATTCGAAGAGATCATCCAGGAGCTCGACTGGCGCGCGGTGTTTTTCTATATCGCGCTGTTCGCCCTGGTGGGCGGGCTGGAAAAGACGCACATTCTCGAGATGCTCGCCAACGCGCTGAGGCCGCTGTTTGCCGAGAACCTGGCGCTGGGCGCAACCCTGCTCTACTGGATCACCATCCCGATTGTCGGTCTGGTCGAGCACGACGCCTACATCCTGACCTTCCTCTACACCATCCGCGATCTGGGCAAGGAAGGCGTCGCGACGTGGCCGTTGTACTGGATGCTGCTGTGGTCCGGCACGCTCGGCAGCAACCTCACGATCGCCGGGGCGCCGGCACTCTATGTGGCGCTCAGCATCAGCGAGAAGGAGGAAGGGCGCAAGGTTTCGCTGCGCGAATTTCTGTCGTGGAGCGTCGCGTTCACGCTGATGGCGACGTTCGTGTGCTACGTGCTCGGGATGCTGATCTGGGTCCTGCCTTACGCGAAGTGAAGGAGACACTATGTACAAACATATCTTGATTCCGACGGACGGTTCCGCGCTTTCGCGCAAGGCGATCGTCAATGGCGTGAAGCTCGCAAAGGCGCTCGGGGCGAAAGTTACCGGTTTGTTCGCCGCGCCGCCCGCCACACCCGTGGTGTATGAAGACTTCGTGCCGGTCGGCTACATGACGCCGCAGCAGCACGCCGCGATGATCGAAAAGACCGCATCCCGCTATCTCGGCGTGATCGAGAAGGCGGCGAAGCGCGCGGGTGTTGCCTGCGAGTGCGTACGAGTGACGAACGATTTTCCCGCCGATGCGATTCTCGCCATCGCGAAGAAAAACAAGTGCGATCTCATTTTCATGGCTTCGCACGGCCGCCGCGGGCTCGCCAGCGTGCTGCTTGGCAGCGAAACCCAGAAAGTGCTCACCCATTCGAAGGTTCCGGTGCTGGTCTCCCGGTAGCCTAGGAGCTTGTCGGACTTGCGTCCGACAAGCTCCTTAGGCAAAACCGCCCCTGGAAAAGATGCGAAATTATCGTCAAAAAACCGTCGAAACATCGCTGGTGCGTGCTGGCCGAGGTGAAACGGCTATGGAATTAAAAATTATTCACCAAGAATGGGGCGGTTTTGCTTTTAGCAGCCTGTCGGACCCTCAAGGTCCGACAGGCTGCTAGCGATAAGGGGTGTGCGGCGCCTCGCGCCGCCATGAATCCCCTCAATGGCGTCCTACCGAGTGCGAACGATCGGCGATCGGGAATCCTGAAGGGGGCGGTGCATGAGAGCCGATGCACAAGCTTCGGTGCGCCTGACGGCTAGCGGTGCCTGGCATTCGCGGGAAGTGGCGGATGTCCTCCTGGAGCTAGGCGTCGATCCGCTTCGCGGTCTCGCACCGGAGGAGGCCCGAAGGCGGCTCGCTCAATCCGGTCCCAACGAACTCAGGCAGCAGAAGCGGGTTTCCCCGCTGGCGCTTTTTGCCAACCAGTTCAAAAGCGTCCTCATCATCATCCTGATCGTGGCGACGGTCCTCTCGGCCTTCGTCGGCGAGTATGCGGATGCTCTCATCATCCTGGTCATCGTCATCTTCTGCGCGGTTTTGGGCTTCGTGCAGGAATACCGTGCCGAGCGGGCCCTCGAAGCCCTGAAAAAAATGCTCACGCCGACGATCACGGTGCTGAGGGGAGGAGAGGACTGGGAGCTGCCGTCCCGGGACCTCGTGCCCGGAGACGTCCTGCTCCTCGAAGCCGGCGACAGGATCCCGGCCGATGCGCGCTTGATCGAGGCCCGATTGTTGCATTGCGACGAGGCGCCGCTCACAGGTGAGTCGATCCCGGTTGCCAAGGAGTTGACCCTGGTGCGTGAGGACCTGCCTGTGGGCGACCGAAGGAACATGGTATTCGCCGGCACCACCGTCAGCGTCGGGCGGGGCAAGGCGGTGGTGATCGCAACTGCCATGCAGACCGAGTTCGGCAAGATCGCCGAGGAAGTGGCGTCGGTGCAGGACGAGCAGACGCCGCTTGAACGCCGGACCGAGGAAATCGGCAAATGGCTGGGGATCATCATTCTGGCCATTTGCGTGCTTGTCATAGGAATCAGCTTCGGGCGCGAGCTCTGGGCGGGCAGCTTCCGTCTGGAGTCCGGCCTCGCGATGATCATGTTTGCGATCGCCCTGGCGGTCGCGGCGGTTCCCGAGGCGCTCGCCGCCATCGTCACGGGAGCCCTGGCGATCGCCATGCACGACATGGCCAAGCGCAACGCCCTGGTTCGCAAAATGCCGGCTGTTGAAACGCTGGGCTGCATCAGCGTCATTTGCTCGGACAAGACCGGCACCCTCACCAAAGGCGAGATGACAGTGCGCCGCCTATTCGCCGGCGATCGCGTGATCGAAGTGAGCGGGGCCGGTTATGCCCCCGAAGGCAGCATCGGCGCGCCGCTCGACGATCCGGGCATCGTACTGCTGCTAAAGGGCGCGGTGCTGTCGAGCGACGCGGAGCTCGCCCGGGACGCGGGCGGCAGGTGGTACGTGAAGGGAGATTCGACCGAGGGCGCTCTCCTCGCGCTCGCGGCAAAGGGCGGTCTGCGTCTGGCGGAAACACGCATGGAGTGCCCGCGGGTGGAGGAATTTCCCTTCAGCTCGGAACGCAAGCGCATGACCACCATCAATAACATGGCGGACGGGCGGCGCTTCGCCTTCCTGAAAGGAGCACCTGAAGTCATTTTGGAACGATGTCGCGCTATCCAAATCGGCAATGAAAGCATCGCGCTCGGTGCCGGCGGTCGCGCGAAGCTGCTGCAGGTCAACGAAGACATGGCGCGGGATGCCTTGCGGGTTCTGGCGCTCGCCTACCGGGAGCTACCGGCCCGGAACGGCTATGCGGAAGACCAGGTCGAGAACGAGCTTGTCTTCCTCGGCTTGGTGGGGATGATGGATCCGCCCCGCGAGGAGGCGTTCGAAGCGGTGAAAGTTTGCCGCCAGGTGCATGTCAAGCCGGTGATGATCACCGGCGACCACAGGCTCACCGCGGTGGCCGTGGCGAAAGAGCTGGGCATCTTCCGCGACGGCGATCGGGTGCTGACCGGCGACGAACTCGCCACGATGGACGAGGCGGCCCTGGAAGCGGTCGTCGAGCAAGTGACCGTGTATGCGCGCGTTTCGCCGATGGACAAGCTGAAAATCATCAGGGCCTGGAAGCGCAAGGGCCACGTCGTCGCCATGACCGGCGATGGAGTGAACGATGCTCCCGCCCTTAAACACGCCGACATCGGGGTGGCGATGGGCATCACCGGCACCGACGTGGCCAAGGAGGCCGCCGACATCGTGCTTAACGACGACAATTTCGCCACTATCGTGATGGCGATCGAGCGCGGACGCTGGATCTACGACAACATCAAGAAGTACCTTACCTATCTGCTGCGGGCCAATATCACGGAAGTGGTGGTGCTGGGCGGAGTGGTAGTGGTCATGGGGCCCGCATACCTACCGCTGCTGCCGGCCGCCATTCTTTACATCAACCTCGCGACCGACGGGTTGCCGGCGCTCGCCCTGGGCGTGGCGCCGCCCGACCCGGACATCATGCGTCGGCCGCCGCGCGATGCGAAGGAAAGCGTCTTTTCCCGGGAAGTGCGTGCCTTCATCCTGCTCGGGGTGGTCATCGAATGCCCGATCTTCCTCTGGGTCTTCTTCAGCAATCTCGATTCGATGGAAACTGCGCGCACCTGGATCTTTCTCATGTTCGTGCTGATCGAGCTGATCATCGCGATCAATTTCCGTTCGCTGCGTTACACCGTCCTGGAGGCGCCGCCGCACAAATGGTTGCTGCTCGCGATTCTGTGGGAGGTGGCGCTGATCGCCATCCTCATCCAGTTTGACGCCGTTCGGGGTGCGTTCGGGATCACCATGCCGGCGGCGTGGGACGTGGCGCAGGTGCTGGCGCTGGGCCTGGTGATATTCGTCTCCATCGAGATCGCAAAAGTGCTGCTCCGCCGGCGCGATGGGCGCCTGGCGCATCCTGCCGCTGCCAAGGGATAAAGGAGGGATTAAAGGAAGGGAGGATAAAAAGGTCGCGTTATACGCTTGGGCTCGATACCGAACAGACACAGCTCATTACGCTCGACGTCGAGGGATTCCCCCTTGAACGACATTGGTATTTCGTCTATCCGGCGGGCAAGCAGCTTTCGCTGGTCGCGCGAACCTTCATGGACTTCGTGCGCAAGGGGGCACAGCACCTTGTTCTCGACCATTTGTCGGGGAACCGGTCGCAGATGTTTCAATTCGATTCCTCTATCGCGACATAAGCTTATTGAATGCCCCGAAGTGTGAGTGGGGTTATCTTGGCCTCGCGGCGGGTGGAAGGGTAGAATCGGCATTCCGATTCGCAGGGGGTTTGATGGCAGAATTCGTCGCAACCAACCAGACCATACTGGTGGTCGGCGGGGGCATCAGCGGCGTTACTGCGGCGCTCGAAGCGGCCGAGTGCGGCAAGGACGTCGTGCTGGTCGAGAAAAGTCCCACCCTCGGCGGCCGCACCGCCCTGCTCTATCGTTACTTCCCCAAGCTGTGTCATCCGACATGCGGCTTCGAGATCAACCTGCGCCGCATCAAGGCGAATCCCCGGCTGCGCGTGCTCACCATGGCCGAGGTGGTGAAGATCGGCGGCAGCCGCGGCGATTACACCGCGACGATCAAGATCTCTCCACGTTACGTGAACGAAAACTGTACCGCCTGCGGCGCCTGTGCCGACGCAGTCGAAACCACGGTCGACAATCCGTTCAACTACAACCTGAACCAGATGAAAGCGGCCTACCTGCCGCATGCGATGGCCTACCCGCAGCGCTATGTGTTGCATCCTTCGATCGTCGGCACGCCCGACGCGGAGCAGGCAAGAGCCGCGTGCAAGTACAACGCCATTGATCTCGACATGAAGGAAGAAACGATCGAACTCAAGGCGGGCGCGGTCATCTGGGCCACCGGCTGGCAGCCCTATGATGCCGCCAAGATTCAGCCCTACGGCTACGACCGCTTCGCGAACGTCGTCACCAGCGTCGAGTTCGAGCGCCTGGCCGATCCGCACGGCCCTACCGGCGGCAAGATCCTGCGTCCGTCCGACGGCAAGGAAGCGAAGGACGTGGCGTTCATCCAGTGCGCGGGTTCGCGCGACGAGAACCACCTGCGCCATTGCTCGCGCATCTGCTGCATGGCTTCATTGAAACAGACCAACTACGTGCGTGAGGCTTATGGCGAGAACGGCAAATCGACGATCTACTATATCGACATCCGCGCCATCGACCGCTTCGAGGAATTTTACGCGAAGGTCAAGAGCGACCCTCGCGTAAAATTTATTAAGTCAAAAGTTGCGAAGGTTACCGAGTACGGGAAGACCAAGGACGTGATTCTGCACGGGGTTGATACCGAGGGGTACCATCGTTACGCTAATACGCACGACTTATGCGTATTGGCGATCGGCATGGAACCCAGCGTCAATGCCGCCAGCATTCCGGCGGAAATCATCGCCGATTCGAGCGGCTTCATCGAGTCCTCGCCCGAAGGCAGCGGTCTTTTCGGCGCCGGCTGCGCCACCAACGCGCTCGATGTGAACCGCGCGGTGCAGAGCGCAACCGCAGCGGCGCTGCGCGCGATACAGGTCGTCAACAAGGTTTCGCGAGCCGAAACCTGAACGATGAACGCGGAACGAGGAACGATGAACGCAAATAAGATAACCCCCGGAACCGGGCTCTGCCCTGCTTCTGTTCATCATTCATCATTCATCGTTCATCATTCATCGTTCATCATTCATCGTTCATCGTTTGCCTGGACCGGCAGAGAGTAAGGTAAAGCACACATGTCCGAAATCAAGACCGCTGCGTATATCTGCAAAGGCTGCGGCATCGGCGAGCGCGTCTCCACCGCGCAAATGGCGAAGATCGCCGAAAAGGAAGGCAAGATGAACCTCGTGCGCGAGCATGACTTTCTATGCAACAGCGCCGGGGTGCAGATGATCCGAGACGACATCGAAAAAGAGGGCGTCACCCACATCACGATCGCGGCCTGTTCGCGCCGCGCCAAGACCGAGGCGTTCCAGTTTCCGACCGTCGCAGTGGCGCGCGCCAACATCCGCGAAGGCGTGATCTGGAGCCAGCCCGACACGCCGGAAGCAAAGGAAACCACGCAGGAGATGGCCGACGACTTCGTGCGCATGGGCTGCGCCGAGGTGAAAAAGATGAAGCTGCCGGCCGGCAATCCTGACGTCGGCCACAACAAGCGCATCCTGGTGGTGGGCGGCGGCATCTCCGGCATGACTGCCGCGCTTGAAGCCGCCAAGACCGGTTACGACGTGGTGCTGGTCGAAAAGGACAAGCACCTCGGCGGCTGGGCCGCCCGGCTGTGGAAACGCGTCGCTTTCCGCGAGCCGTACAAGGATCCCGCCGACACCGGTGTTGACGGAATGATCGCAGCAATCAACGCCGAGCCGCGCATCAGGGTTCATCTCAATTCCGTCGTCGGCAAGACTGGCGGCGCTCCCGGCCGCTTTGCGGTTGAGATCGCTACCGAATCGGGCGGCACAACGACAGAAGAAGT
>MERI01000156.1 GCA_001772005.1 Betaproteobacteria bacterium RIFCSPLOWO2_12_FULL_62_58
TACTTGGCTCGCAGAACCGCTTCGGTGTCCATGGACCCATACCATGACACCAAATACATAAATGTTCAAGTTATTGTTGCTAAATGCCTTAGCGGGCGGGGGGTTATCCAGTGGAAGACCGAAAGTGGCGAGATCCGGGAGCAGGAAGTGGGTCCCGGTGACACGATACATATGCCTCCAGGCGTTGTGGAGCATCAGCTGCTCAACAATGGTACCGAAAAGATACGCTTAGCCGTTGTTGGCGTCCCGCCACCCCGGCGGAGGCCGATTTGAAGCGTGTTCGATGCCGGATCTCCGGAGTCCATTGCCACGGCCGGCGATCTCGTCCTGCCGGCCATGAGGTCTGTCGTCGGATCCTGAAAATAAGACCGCCGGTCCTGCCACGAAGCACGGTGGCGGAACCGGCGGTTGTTCTTTGCGGCGTTGTGCTTAGAGCGTGGCTTCCGAGCGGAAGATCACCATGCACTGGCTCGAGAGCACGCTCCAATCTTTGCGAAAACGTTCAGAATTTCCCATCGTGCGAGGCGAGTTCGACATCATCCAGACGGATCTTCCGCTCTCCGGAGAGCATGATGCCGTAATCGACCGACTCGGTCTTGTGCATCGCCGAGCTGTAGGCGTTGTTGCCGCCGCCGCGATCCCACGTCCTCCCCCGCGGCCGCTCCTTCGGCTCGTGAAACGGCACCTCCTGCGCACCCTTGGACGCCGGGTCATTTTCCCCCAACCAGTGAACGACACGCAGGTGCCCACCGCCGCGCGGGCCCGGAAAATCGTCTGGCAAGAGGCCATCATCACTATTCCCCGCAAGTGGTGCGGGTGTCTTCTCCCAAACCCAGAAGTCGGTATGCCCCCGCCCGCTAAATTTGATCTCGTGCACCTGCGGCGCCGGGCCGTCCCAAACTACTTTTGATCTGCCGCGCTCGTCGTTGCCTGTGACGACGCGCCGCATCGCTCTCATTCCTGCCGCCATGATCTCGTGCTCCGTTTTCGATGAAAGACTCTTTTCTGTATCTATTCCAGTCTGACGGATTTGCCGTGCCTGCTCGATTCGAGCATGGCGTTGGCAATGCGCACCATCTGCAGCCCGTTGTGTCCCGAGATGCCCGTGTCCGTGTTTTCGCGGATCGATCTGTTGAATTCCTCTATGAGCCGGGCGGTCCTGCCCTGCGCCGTATCGTCGGCTGGATAACGCACCTCAATGCCGGCCGCATCGCCTTCCAAGATGACTTCCTGCGGTTTGCCCGGCTTGGGCGTGCCCAAGGTGCCCTTGCAAAAAATCTTCCCTTTGCTTCCATACAACACCACATCGTTGTCGGACCAGGGCACCAGGGCGCCCGAGGCTACCATGCCGTGCACCCCATTCTTGAAGGTGAGAATCGTGAAAGTCATTTCATCATGTTGCGTTCGGCGATATCGCCCAGTCCGATAATTCCCCATCTCGTTGCCATGCATGCCCCTATTTTCTGGAGGTGATGCGCAAGATATGAGCATAGCATCGGGGCATGCACGTGGACAGCGAGTGCCACGTTGCTTGACGGCGTGTCGCGCAACGTGGAAACTTGCACGAAAAATCGCCCAGACCAAAACCGACAAGCGAGCTGCTGATCTCGCAAGGCGCCGACCCGATCGACAGCACCGCGGAGGAATTCAGGGACAGGATCAAGGCGGACCTCGTCAAATGGACCGCCACGATTGCAACGGCGGGCGTGCGCCTGGAGCGATACTGCGTTGAGCGCGATAGGAACCAACACCGGTTGTCATTCCCGTGCAAACGGGAATCCATAGGGTGCATCATCGCCCGTGGTTACGCAGTATGGGTCCCCGCCCCCCGATTAAAGCATTCGAGGGCAGGCTTCGCGGGGACGACATTTAGTTGTGCATTGGATCGTGACAGTGTCGATTGCAAACAGGCGCTCGCTAAATCAAGGGAGTGAGAATGCAAGGCACATCGAATGAAAACGCGTATCGCTACTTGACACAGCCGGAAGTCCGATTCCTGGATGCGGCGGTGGCCCGGCTGATCCCCGCGGATGAACTGGGACCGGGGGCGAAGGAAGCCGGCGTCGCCTGTTTCATCGACCAGCAACTGGCCAGTGCCTGGGGAACACACGGCCGCAACTACCGCATGGGCCCGTGGCCCGAGGGCACGCTGCAGCAGGGCTTCCAGTCGCGCTTCACGCCGCAGGAAATCTACCGCGCCGCGATCCGCGAGACCAATGTTCATTGCATCAAGCAGCACCAGAAGCCTTTCGAGTTTCTCACCCCGCAGCAGCAGGACGAAGTGCTGCACGGTCTCGAGGATGGCGGCATCGAGCTCGAGTCGTTGCCGGCCAAGCTCTTCTTCAGCTTGCTGCATCGAAACACGATGGAAGGATTCTTCGCCGACCCGATGTACGGCGGCAATCGCGACAAAGTCGGCTGGAGGCTGATCGGCTTTCCCGGGGTCGCGGCTGCCAGCTATAACGACCATATCGAAGAGCACAACGTGCCGTACCGGGTGGAGCCGGTGAGCATTCTCGATATCCAGGAGGGTCGCGTGAAGGTCGACAGCCAAGGGTATCCGAAGCACGCCATGCTCGGGCAGACAAAACCGGAATAACAGCGATGACAGCCGCCAAACTCAACCCGGTCGACGTCGTGGTTGTAGGCACCGGGGTCGCCGGCTCGATCCTGTGCAAGGAGCTGGCCGGTACCGGGCTCAAGGTCGTGGGACTCGAACGCGGGCGCATGATCGATCCCCAGCACGATTTCGCGATGCCGTACGCGCACGACGAACTGAAATTCGACCGTCACAGCGATATTTTCCAGAACCTGTCGCGCGAGACGATCACCTTTCGAAACAGCCTGAACGAGATGGCGCTGCCGATGCGCGAGATGGGCTCGTTCAAGCCCGGCGAGTGCGTGGGCGGAACAGCCGCGCACTGGGGCACCCATACCCGGCGCTTTTTGCCGTGGGACTTCGAGACCCGCAGCCGCACCATCGAACGCTACGGCAAGAGCCAGATCCCGGAAGACTGCACCAGCCAGGACTGGGGCATCACCTACGACGAGCTGGAGCCGTACTACGACCAGTTCGAGCACCTCTACGGCGTCGGCGGCAAAGCGGGCAATCTCAACGGCGAGATCCAGCCCGGCGGCAATCCGTTCGAAGGCCCGCGCTCGCGCGAGTATCCCAACCCGCCGGCCCCGATGACCTACGCCGGTTCGTTGTTCGCGAAAGCCGCTGAGTCGCTCGGCTACAAACCACACGTGAGCCCCACCGCGGCCATGACGCAAGCCTATCTGAATCCCTATAAGCTTATGCTCGGGCAATGCGTGCGCGGCGGCTTTTGCAGCAGCCATGGCTGCGCGATGGGCGCGAAAGCAAGCCCTCTCACTACCGTGCTGCCGGCGCTGCTCAAGCACAAGGACTTCGAGCTGCGCCCGCTCTCGAACGTCATCCGGGTCAACCTCGATTCCGCCAAGAAGCGCGCGGTCAGCGTGACCTACCTCGACGCACGCGGCCGCGAAGTTGAGCAGCCGGCCGATCTGATCATCCTCGCCTCGTACACGTTCAACAACACGCGGCTGCTGCTGCTTTCAGGAATCGGCAAGCCTTACGACCCGGTCGCCAACCGGGGCGTGGTCGGCAGAAATTATTCCTACCAGTCGTCAGGCAAAGTGGCGCTGTTCTTCGAGGACAAGGTATTCAACCCGTTCATGGGCGGCGGCGCGCGCGGAACATCGATCGACGAATTCAACGGCGACAACTTCGACCACTCCGGCCTGGGCTTCATCGGCGGCGCGTATGTCGCCGTATCGAGCAGCGGAGCTATGCCGATCCGCAATACTGCGGTGCCCCCGGGTACGCCACGGTGGGGCTCGGACTGGAAGAAAGCCGCGGCGCACTATTACAGCCGCAACTTCACCATCGCGCTTCACGGGGGCTCTCAGAGCTTCCGCACCCACTATCTCGACTTGGACCCGACGTACCGCGACACCAATGGCCTGCCGCTGCTGCGCATGACCTTCGACTGGTCCGAAAACGAGAAAAGGATGTCGGCCTGGATCACGAACAAGGCAGCCGAGATCGCGAAAGCGATCGGCCCGTCGAAGATGAGCGTCGATCCGACCGCCGGCCACTACAGCATCGTGCCGTATCAGAGCACGCACAACATCGGCGGCGCCGTGATGGGCGCGGACCCGGTCACCAGCGTGGTCAACAAGTACCTGCAATCGTGGGATGTGCCTAACGTGTTCGTCGTCGGCGGCAGCGCGTTTCCGCAGAACAGCGCCAACCCTCCCACCGGCACGATAGGCGCGCTCGCCTGCTGGGCGGCCGACTCGATCAAGGATCTCTACCTGAAACGGCCGGGGGCGTTGCTGTAACGAGCCGGCCGTTTCGTAGTTCTATTTTCCTGTCGCAATTGGAGACACTGGAATGAACGAGAAATCGACGCTGCAGGTCTACAACAAGGACGAGATAAAAGAAATTCCCGGCGTGGTCGAAGGGCAGACGCTTCAACCCATGATCGGATGTCCGGGTCATCCGAGCGAGCGGGTCCGCGTCGCCGTGGCCACTTTCAAACCGGACACGCACGAGCACCTGCACTGGCACGCGATCGAGGTGTTCTATTACGTGATGTCGGGCAGCGCCATCGTTCGCGACTACTATGGCAAGGAATACCCGGTCCGACCCGGAGCGGCGATCTACGCGCCCGCCGGGCTCGCCGGCTCGCACGAATGGCAAGTCGGCAAGGATGGGTTGCAGTTATTGTCCATCCGCGCCACGACGGACGGACACCGGCGGATGCAGTTCACGGTTGACCGCGAAACCAAGCGCTCCTACATCGAGCTGGATGATCTGGCCGCGATGGATGGCGTGAGCTTCAAGTCGCACTATTGAGCAACGAGAGCCGCGGTTCGAATTTCTTTGGCTGGCTTGCCTTATTGATCCTTGCATAATCGACTAACAAATGAATGTCGTCCTCGCGAAGCCTGCCCTCGAAGGCTTTAATCGGGGGGCGGGGACCCATACTGAGCTACCACGAAGCGCGATGCATGGTATGGATTCCCGTTTCCACGGGAATGACATCGACCTATTACGACTGTTAGCCAATTATGCAAAGCTCGATAGTGGTCTGCGCCCCTTCGGTGGTATTCAAAGGTTCGGCGGAAGGGAATTAACCCCCGAGCTTCCAGCCGATCCAGTCGCAAAGTGCGCGCCCCATGACGAGTTCAAGATCGCGCCCCTTGAGCCAGGGCAACTCCTCGGTGAACAGGGTCACGCACTGGCGCCAGGAGCAGGGCATCCGCGTGATGTCGGTTCCCCAGAACATGCGCGCCGGGCCGAATGCGTTGAAGATCCGCTCGAGGTACTTGTGGATGTTGCGGTAGGGATAGGCGTCACTCGAATAGCTGGGCGCGCCGGTAGCCTTCACCGCGACGTTGGGGTACTTGGCGAGCGCGAGCAGATCGCCGAGGTCGGCGAAGCCCGCGTCATCCTTGCTGCCGCGGGGGCGGGCCATGTGGTCGACGAGTAGCCTCAGGTTGGGATGCTTCGCGGCGATTTCACCCACTGCCTTGAGGCGGTTCGGGGCCAACAACCCCACCGGCAGCCCCGCGCGCTCCGCCGCCGGCCACAGCCAGTCCGCCGTGCCGTCGACCAGCCAGTTTTCCTCGCCCGGCCGCAGGAACGCGAACCGTAGCCCGAGCATGCCCGGCTGATCCTTCCAGCGCTCGATCAGCGACCGGTTTTCCGGGCGGCTTACGTCGAAGAACCCGAGTATCGCCAGACGGTCTCGATGCTGCCGAGCCGCCTCGATCGCGACCTCGTTCGACCGCGCGTCCCAGCTCGGCGGATGCAGCACCACCGCGCGGACCCCGGCCTCGTCCATGTCCCTCAACAACTCATCCTTGGTATACGCCGCGACCTGACGGTGGATATTCACCGGCGTCCCGCTGGTCCAGATGTGTACCTGCGCGTCTACGATGAGCATCGCTGCGATCTCCTCGGCGTTCAGATTTGACGCAACTGCTCCAGCAGATCCTTGCTTTCGGGTATGGTCCCGGGCTCGTACACCTTCGAGTAGCGGATGATCCCCGCGGCGTCGAGCACGAAGGCCGAGCGCTTGTCCATGCCGCGTTCCTCGTTGAAGACGCCGTAAGCCTTACCGATCGCGCCATGCGGCCAATAATCCGAGAGCAAGGGGAAGGGCAGGCCGCCCAGCTGTTCGGCCCAGGCCTTAAGGCTCGGCACGGGGTCGGCACTGATTTGCAGAATTTCGACGCTCAGCTTCTTGAATTCTTCGTAGTTCGCACGGAACCCGCTGACCTGGTTCTTTCATCCGCCGGTAAAGGCAAACGGAAGGAAGGCGACTACGGTGCGCCTGCCGCGGAAACCGGCGAGCGAGAGCTTTTGATCGGTGTGCGAGGCGAGCGAGAAATCAGGCGCCGCGCTTCCTGCTTGAAGTTCCATGCAAGTTCTCCTTCCAATGTGACACGGCAAAGCCGCCACCGCAGAATACTCGCACGCACCGCTGTCGGCAATTGGCGCCGGGATTTTCGTCGCCGGCGCGAGCCCGCGTCACCGCTTGCGAGAAGCTACTGCACCTTCATGCCTAGTTCCTTGATCAGCGCGCCATGCTCTCATAGGGATCCTCCAGACGACGCCTTGGGCGCTACGGTCAGACCGCGCACGCTGTGCTTCTCGATCGCTCGCGCCACCAGCCCCGTGGCTTTGATGTCCTCGATGAACTCGCGCAGATACCGGACGCCGGCAGTGCGGCCTTTCGGCGTACCGGCCGCCTGTTGGACTGCAGTGAACCGCCCGTCGAGGATGCGCGATCCGGGAAGGTTCTCGTGGTCTGTCACCAGCCGCGGCTTGAGTCCGGCCAGGGCTTCCAGCTTATCGGCAACGAAGCGCTTGAATGCATTGTCCGCGCCCTGCTCGCGTATGAGCTGGGCGTGCCGCAGGCTGCGGGTCAAATACAAGTCGTATGCGCTCTTCCCCGATATGGCGATGCGGACACCGTCGCGGTCAACATCGGCGATGGTGCGAAGCGGCGATCCGGGCGGCACGAGATAGGTGGCTTCGATCTCCACATAGGCTGCGGTGAAGTCGATCTCGTTCGCGCGCTGCGGTTCGGCGCCGAGAAACCCCACGTCCCACACGCCGGTTTTGGCGGCGTCGGCCAGTTCCCCGGGTGACGGGTAGCCGACGATCTCGACGGGAACGCCCAGCCGCCGGCCCAACTCCCGTCCCAAGTCCACTGCAATACCCCGGAACTCCCCTGTCGCGGGGTCGGTTGCCGTGAGCAGGAAGTTTCCAAGGTTGATGCCTACGCGCAGCTTGCCGGTCGGTGCGAGTTCGGAACGTGCGGCAGGAGGACATTCAGTCATTGTTGTCACCTATGTAAAAAAGGAGGAGGAAACCCAGATAGTCTGTCGTTCCCGAGAAAGCGGGAACCCAATCTGCCTTAAGGTAGTGCGATTAGACACTGCCCTGATTGTTTTTATCGGGGCCGATGAGATCTCTATTCGTCCTCGCCGTAGTGGATGCGGCGATACGGCAGGGTGATTACGCTGCGTGAAATCCGCGCGTCGATCATCATCGGGCCCGGTTTGGCGACCCACTCGGTGACAGCGGCGCGAATCTCCTCGGGATTGCGCGCGATCGCGCCCTTCCCGCCGAAGGCGCGGGCGACGGCGCCGAGGTCCGGCGTGGTGATGACCGAAAGCTCCTTCTTCATATCGTGCACGTCGAGCTTGTAATACTCCGAACCCAGCGCTTCGTTGTTCATCACGACCACCAGCAGCGGAATGCCGTAGCGCACCATCGTCTCGAACTCCGCGAGGTGCATCATGACGCTGGCGTCGCCATCGACGAGCATGGCCGGCTTGTTGCCGGTGGCCACGACGCCCCCGATCGCGGCGGGCAGCATCTGTCCGATGCAGCCGAAGAAATGGCTGGCCAGCACGACCGGGCGCCGCTTCCTGAACATGATGTTCGAGAAGCCCGCCGTGACGCCGCTGCCCGTAAACAGGCCGAAGTTCTCCGGCACGATTTCGTCGAGCGTGAGGACAACCTCGCGTGGATCGACGTTGCCCGCTTCGATCGGGTATTCCTTGCGGTCCTCGAACTGATAGGCGAGCTGCTTCTTGATGTCGGGAGTGCGGTAGCCGGTCATCTTGACCGATCCCTTCGCCAGCAGCGCCTCCAGCGCCTCGACGCCGGCGCGCGCGTCTGTCTGAACGTAGCAATCCGCGGAGCGGCCGCCGCTCATCATCAGGTGTGGCTTGGAATCCAGGTGCACGTAGCGGGCGTTCGGGTACAGGTAGCCATGCTCGGTCGTGTAGCGGTTCATGCTCGCGCCGATCGCGATGACGCAGTCGGCTTCCTCGAACAGCTGCATGGCGGTCCGGTTGGCGTAGGTGCCGGAAATACCGACGTGGTACTCGGATTCGCTGAGCCAGGTCTTGGTCATCAACGTGGTGGCGATCACTGCGCCGATACGGTCGCCCAGTTTGAGCACCGCGTCGCCCGCGCCCGACCACTTCGCCCCTCGCCCGACGATGATCACGGGCTTCTTGCTGCCGGCGATGATGTCGGCGGCCTTCTCGAGCGCGTCGGGGTCCGGATGCACGGCCCGCGACGGCATCAACGTGGAAGACGGCTTGTACGGCTCGTCGTCGTCGAATTCCTTCTGCTGTATGTCCATCGGCGCGCTCAGCATGATCGGCCGGGACTCGAGCTTGGCCAGGTAGAAGGCCTTGCGGACGGCGTCATCCGCAGCGTCGGGTGTCGATACGCGCACAAAACCGGTTTCGCATCCCGCGGCGAATCGCGCCTGGTCCAGACGCTGGTTGTACTCATCGTCGTTCGTGGGGTGCTCGCCGACAAAGGCGACGAGCGGTGATTCGGCACGGCTGGCGGTCAGCAACGCGGTTGCCAGTTGAGACACGCCGGGACCGCAGGTTGCGGTGGCGATCCCGGGGGTGCGTGTCACCCGCGCCCAGCCATCCGCCATCCCGAGCCCGGCGCCCTCGTGGCGCACTTCGAGCATCTTGACGCCGCCGAGCTTGTCAAGCTCGTGCAACCAGTACATGTTGCCGTCGCCCATGATGCCGAAGATGTGCGATACGCCTTCCGTCACGAAATTGTTTGCCAGCCTTTGGTACACCTTCATGCTTCCTCTCCCATTTAAAAAACTGTGACGATTACGGGTGACGAATAATGGTGACGATTAAAGGTGACGATTAAAGGTGACGAAAAACACTAGCAGGTTGTACGTCACGCTTACTTCGTCACCCGTATCTCGTCACCCGTATCACGTCACGTTTTACACACTCACGGCGGCGCAGCGGGCAGCAAGCCGCTCCGCAAACTCGGCGGTCATGCGCTTCACCACGAGCTTCGCGCCCCCCTCCACCAGCGAGGCGAGCCGACCGGAAATTTCGACCTGGGCCTCGATCGGGATCGTCGATCCCGGCGGTTCTGCCTGCTCCGCGACCTTGAAGGTCATCGTGGCGCGAAATCGTGTCCCGCCCTGCTTATCCTTGCCTTTTGCTGTGACATGTCCGGCCATCGCCACCGTATCCAGCTCCAGCGCGACCCTGGCGTGAAAGGTCACCTTGGCCGGTCCGAACTTGACAGTCAGGGCCGCATCGAACGACCCATCCTCCTGCTGCTCCCCCAATGCCGCCCCTGGCACACAATCGACCACGGCGCGCGGGTCCGACAGCAGGTCCCATACGACCCGCGGCGCCGATGTCACTTCAATTTGCTCGTTAACCTCGATCATGATTGAAAGCGCCTAACATAATGAAACGCGCGATGCGCCGTCACGATTTTTGCCAAGGGCGCGGCGCTCGATGCAGGCAATGTCGAAAACTTCGTCAATCCGA
>MERI01000157.1 GCA_001772005.1 Betaproteobacteria bacterium RIFCSPLOWO2_12_FULL_62_58
GACTTGACGCTGGTCTACGAGGCACCTGAGGTTGCATAGATGAGGTTGCATAGATTCTTGCGCCCATGTCAGGAGTCCTGAACTTTGCTCTACAAAGGAGAACCTCCTATGACAATGTGCGCGAGGTTGGCGATGAGGGATCGCTTATTCCGAACTACATGGATTGCAATGCTCGCCTTACTGCTTCCATCCGAACACGCGCAGAGTTCTTCGGTGCGCTTCGAACCAGCCGCTTCGAGCAATTCGGCGGACTCTTATCCGACGAAGCCGGTGCGAATTGTCGTGGGCCTCGCGCTGGGCGGCGGAGCTGATATGGTCGCGCGCATGGTGGCGCAGAAACTGAGCGAAAGCTTGGGACAATCGTTCGTCGTGGAGAACCGCCCGGGCGCGGGGGGTTCGATCGGTCCCGCGTACGTTGCAAATTCGCCACCGGACGGTTACACACTGCTGTTGATTATCAGCGGCTTCTCGGCATACCCGGCGCTTTACCCGAACCTTCCGTACGACCCGATAAAGAGCTTCGCTCCAATCACGTTGGTCAGCGAAGCGCCGTTCATACTGACGGTACATCCCTCGGTTCCGGTGAATACAGTCAAGGACCTGATCGCACTCGCCAAAGCGAAGCCCGGAGTATTAAATATCGGCACGTCTGGCATTGGCGCCACCGGCCACCAGCCGCTCAGTAACAATATCCGCCCACAGATTCCGCTACACAACCCTTTTATTGGGGCGATGTTGAAATAAGTTGTGAGGGTAGTTTCAATCCAAAGAGGAGGAACGAAAATGTTTGAGAGACAATTCCGTTGTACTCCGCCCTTCGCGCTGTGGATAGCTTTCGTAGTGCTGTTAGCAGCTATCGCACCGACTGCTTTGGCGCAGAGTTATCCAACGAAACCGATCAGAATGATCATTCCGTTCGCGCCGGGTGGCGGTAATGATGTCGTGGGACGCATGATAGCCGCCCAGTTGTCGGAGCGTCTCGGTAAGCAGGTTGTGGCTGACAATCGCGCCGGCGGGGCGGGAGTCATCGGAACAGAAATCGCAGCGAATTCCCAGCCCGACGGTTATACACTGCTGGTAATCTCCGCCACTTACACTGTCACTCCGCTGCTTTATAAGCTCCCCTATGATCCAGTCAAATCGTTTGTTCCTGTCACCATGATGGCGGCCAGTCCGAACTTGCTCGCGGTGCATCGCTCCTTGCCCGTTAAGTCGGTGAAAGAGCTGATTGCGCTCGCCAAAGCGAAGCCAGGCGAGCTGACTTACGCAACGGCTGGAGCCGGCTCGAACTCGCATCTTAGCGGTGCACTTTTCAGCAGCCTCGCCCATATCAACATCGTTCCGGTGGCGTTCAGAGGCGGCGGCTCGCAGATGATCAGCGTCGTTGCAGGTGAGACTCAGATGGCTATCGGGCCAATGGTTTCGATGCTGCCCCATGCCACTTCCGGCCGGCTGAAGATCCTAGGCATCGGCAGTACAAAGCGCAGTGCAGTACTACCAGATGTGCCGACGATAGCCGAGGCCGGCGTGCCTGGCTATGAATCAGGAAACTGGTGGGGCATTATGGCGCCCGCCGGCACGTCCTCTGACATAGCTAATAAACTGTATACCGAAGTTTCTGCGATTCTCAGCTCCGCGGAAAGCCGCAAGTGGTTCGCGTCCCAAGGCGCGGAGCCCGTCAACATAGCGCCGGACAAATTCGGCAAGTTGATCATGGCCGAGATGCATAAATGGCAAAAAGTCATCAAAGAGTTCAATATACGGGTCGAATAGGCCCACGATAACCTTTGGAGAGCTCCTTTCTACGGTTGGAGAAGGGGAGAAGGCTTGGTAGCGTAGGCCGAGCACGAGCGGCTGTGCCGTCCAACGCTGAACCGGCAAGGAGCGCGCAGACTTCTTTTTGTGGCGTTCTCCCGACGCTCGTCGTTCGGGCTGTGTTGGGAGCGCTCTTAAGGATCGCTGGCGAGCAGAGGTCGTCAGCGGCTGAGCATGCCTACACGATACTTAACCTTCCCGCATCTGATGTCGCCAGAAAGGCACTCGCCACCCTTGCCGTTGTCAAGGACTAGTCTTGTCCAATATGGTATGAGTCTGAACGGGGGGACTCTGATACTCTTTTTACGTCTGTCTCATAGTCGAGACTCAGAATCGCACAGCGACGGTTATATAGATCAAGCCCTTTATGAGTTCTCCGGCGTAGCGGAGAAATTACCTTACTGAGTCAATGCCATAGCAAGCCACGGGGAGGTCGCGACCATGACTATCACTATCGAACTGGATTTCATTACGATCGCGGAAGCGGCTGACCTTATCGCTGAACGAAAGCTATCGCCCATTGAGCTAACCAAGGCCAAGCTTGCGCGGGTGGATGCGCTCGATTCGCAGATCAATGCATTTACCACCCTTACCCCGGAGCTTGCGTTGCAGCAGGCGCAAGCAGCTGAGCAGGATATTACCTCCGGCCGCTACCGTGGACCGATGCACGGCATTCCCTTCGGGCTCAAGGATCTTTACGACACTGCCGGCATCCTTACGACGGCACACTCAAAAGTGTGCATCGATAACATTCCGAGCGAGGATGCGGCTGTCACGGAAAAACTTTACGCCGCGGGCGGCGTGCTGCTTGGCAAGCTTGCCACCACCGAGTTTGCGCACGGGGGCCCGTCGCTCGATGCGCCGTGGCCGCCAGCGCGTAATCCATGGAACCCAGAACACTATACGGGTGGGTCCAGCAGCGGTTCGGCTTCCGCCGTCGCTGCCGGCCTGGTGTTGGGCGCGCTAGGCACCGACACCGGTGGATCGGTACGCACTCCCGCCGCTTTCTGCGGTGTTACCGGGCTAAAGCCCACTTACGGTCTAGTCAGCCGTTACGGTGTGATACCGAATTCATTTAGTTTCGACCATTGCGGGCCGCTCACTTGGACAGCGGAAGACTGTGCGATCGTGTTGCAGGCTATCGCGGGCTACGACCCCCGCGATAGCGCTAGCGTATTATGCCCAATTCCCGATTATCGTGCGGCGCTTAAGGCGGATATCCGTGGTCTTCGCATAGGTGTGATACGGCACTTTTGGGAAGAAGATCTGCAAGTGAGCGCCGAGATGGCGCAGGCGATGGAGACAGCACTCGACATACTCCGGCGGTTGGGCGCAAAGATCGAAGATGCGCGAATGCGTCCGCTACAGGATTACCTCGACGTCAAGCGAACGATTGGAGAAACGGAGATCTTCTGCGTGCATCAGAAGGACCTCATCGCGCGCCCCGGAGATTTCGGAATGCATTTCTTGGCGCAAGCGCTGGCGGGATGCTTATTCGAAGCGACCGAATACGTACAGGCCCAGCGCGAACGTCGGCTAATGCAAGCAGAAATGGAGCCGCTGTACAAAAAATATGACGTACTGGTTACGGCCACCTCGAGCCCCGCACCGCGTCTAGATCGTCATCCGATTCTGAGCGGCTGGATCAAGCCAAGTATCTACACGGCGTTCAGCGTGACCGGGGGACCATGTGTCGCAATCTGCAACGGTTTCACCCGTGACGGATTGCCCCTTTCGATGCAGATCGCTGGCCGGCCATTCGATGATCAAACCGTGCTGCATGTTGCGTATGCCTACGAACAGGCCACGTTATGGCGCAAGCGACGACCCGCGCTGGTGGCGCATGCACCGTCCGTGCCGGTGAGTCCGCCGCCACATCCGTCCGACATTGCAGTGGACGCGACAACGCGCGAGATCGTGGACCAACACGCGCGGCGAGCAGGCTTGAAGCTGAATGACATGCAATTCGCGCTGCTGTGCGAAGTGGCGCCGTACGCGCTTGCAATGGCTCGGCGCATCCGGCGCGACCGCAGCCGTTCGGACGAGCCTGCGAATGTGTTTCGCTTCGGCGCGACATAATGAACTGCTCGTTCTATCGGGCCTGTTCGACGCCTGGCGTTGGGAATGCGCGGACGCGACCAGCGAGCGAGATCAAAGATTCGGCGCGCATTTGACATCCCGGGCAAGAACTTATTATTTATCTACAAAACGACAGTCATTACTCACCAGTCGTTTGTGAGGAGGACTATGAAACGTTGCTTGTTCTCGACGGTATGGGCCGCGGTGCTCGCTTTGCTCCTTCCATCTGCTGCAGCGCAGAGCTCGTCGGCGCGCTGCGGCATTGAAGCAGCGGCTCTCAACTGTCCTCACGAACTACAAAACGACAACCATTACTCATCAGTCGTCCGCGTTCCGTCGATTCCACTTATGGTCAGGAGTTGAACCGTGTCCACGAAAGTCAGTGATCAAAGCCGACGCACTGCTCGCGGCCAGCAGCTGAGTGCGTATATCGCGGGTACCTCCCGGCGTCAATTTCCGCCTGCGATCCTGGAGGAGGCAAAGCGTGCGCTAGTCGATTTCCTCGGCGTCGCTGTCGGTGCAGCCAATGAGGCCCCGGTGCGGCCCGTGCGAAGTGTCGTGCAGGCCTGGAAAGCATGCGGCAATGCGCGGATCTTTCTCGGCGGCCGTACGACGCCTGCGCTGGCGGCGCTCGTGAACGGCACGATGGCCCACGCCATGGATTACGACGATGTAAATTCGAATCACGCAGGCCATCCAAACGGCCCTTGCTGGTCGACTGCGCTCGCTCTTGCGGAGCACCACGGGCTTGGCGAGAAAGACGCGATCGCTGGGTTCATCACGGGCTATGAGGTCATGGCCAGACTCGGCGGTGGCGGCGCCCCCGGGGTCGGTGGAAGTCTGCAACGCCGCGGATTCCACCCGACATCAGTATTTGGACGCGCCGGCGCTGCCGCAGTCGCGTGTGCCATGCTGGGCCTTAACGAGACGCAGACTGCACATGCGTTGGGCATTGCGGCCACGACGGCCGGCGGCCTGGTCGGCTCGTTCGGCACCCATTCGAAACCGTTCCATGCGGGCAAGGCGGCAATGGATGGCATACTCGCAGCGCAACTGGCGTCCGAGGGCTTCGTATCGGCCACGCATCTGTTCGAGCTCGAAAAGGGCTTGCTTGATGCGTTCATCCAGGACAAGGTGACCGAAGTACCCCCGCTTGATTTCGATTCGAGATGGGAACTGCTGCGCAACCAATACAAGCACTTCGCGAGCTGCCGGGCGACGCACGCATCGACGCAGGCCGCGCACATGCTGGCCACCCGCGTTGCAGGAAAAAAGATCACGAAGGTGCACGCTAGAGTACACACCAACGCGCTTGTCACCGCCGGGAAGCTCAACCCACATACGCCGCTCGAAGGAAAGTTCAGTGTGCCGTTTTGTATAGCGCTGGGGTTGCGCGGCTATCGAGTCGTTGCTTCGGATTTTAAAGACGAAACCATGCGTGACTCGTCAGTGCGGGAAATCCTGCCTGTCGTGCAGCTCGAGGGGGTGCCAGGCCAAGCTTCGCATACGGCGCAGCTTGACGTTGTGCTGGATGGAGGAGAACATCTGCGTGCCGAGACAAAGATCGTCTACGGCCACCCGGACAATCCGATGAGTTGGGACGACTTTCACGCAAAGTTCGAAGGGGTGGCCGAGCCGGTGCTGGGGCCACAAAAAACAGCAACGCTCTATGTGCTCGCCCGGGAGTTCGAGCAGCCTGGGTCGCTGCAAAAAATTTCAGATCTGCTTAAAGGCCCCGTCCCCGAACAATGAGTCGCTCATCGCTTAGGTTAACTATGTTGGGCAGTGATCGCACCCCCACCTTGTTCGTAGAGTCCCACCTGGATTCGCTTTCTAAAGGCGGCAATTTCAACGGACCGGCTGACATAATCGCCGGCATTGCAGCTATCGAGGCGCCTCAACAGCTCAGCATGGTTCCTAAAGCAACATCACGGGCATGGCAATCCGCTGAGGAAATAGGGAACTTCCACATTTGAATCTAACTTTGCTCTACAAAGGAGAACCTCCTATGACAATCTGGGCAGTCTGCGCGAGGTTAGCGATAGTGGTAGGTACCTTCTTTCACACGAATGGAGGAGTTGCTGCCGAATGGACACCCAAGCGCAACGTTGAGATCATTGTTGGATCCGCTCCGGGAAGTGGGCAGGACATTGCGGCGCGTCAAATGCAGAAGATCTGGCAAGACAGCAGATTGTTAACTGTTCCGCACATCGTCGTTAATAAACCGGGAGGCGGAGGAGCCGTCGGCTGGGATTACCTGTCACGCCACGCCGGCGACGCCCACTACCTAGCGACAATAACCCCTCCCACGATTGCAAACCAGATTTTAGGAGTAACCGGTGACACGCTTTCCAACATAACCTCATTGGCTTTGCTAAGCCAAACATACATAACTTTCTCGGTCAAAAGTGATCATGTGCTGAAATCGATAGGTGAGCTAGCTGAGCACCTCAAGAAGGATCGGTCATCGATTACGTTTGGGTTTGCTACGGCCGTAGGCAACGCTATGCACGTTACGGGAGCACTATACTTCAAGGCCCTTGGATTCGAGGCCCGTGAGATGAAAACCGTCGTTTTCAACGCTTCATCAGTGGCCATGACAAACGTCATGGGAGGCCATGTAGATGTTCTTATCACTACTTTCTCCACGATAGGCTCGAACGCGCGCGCCGGCAAGTTAAAGGTCTTGGCAGTAGCGGGGCCTGTTCGGCAAGTCGGCACCTTTGCGAATATCCCGACATTCAGAGAAAGTGGTTTTGATGTCGTCTTCTCCAATTGACAAGGACTTGCCGGTGCAAAGGGCCTAACGCGATCACAAATCGCGTACTGGGATAGTGTTCTCGCTAAAAGCACTTCGACCTCTGAATGGCAAAAGGCAATGGCTGATGACGAACAAGAAGCTACCTATTTACCAAGCGATGAGATGAAAACATTTTTGGAGCGAGAGCTCAAACGGTACCGTGGTGTGCTAACGGAACTCGGACTCGCCAAATAGGGGGTAGAGTGTTGCCAGCCGCTGGAACAATTCGGCGCATTAACAATTGAGGGTGGTACCTTGAGACGACACACATCCGCGACCTGTCGCATCGATGCGTCACTTACGGCCAGTTAAGAGTTGACAATTTTGGCGAAGAATTTGCTGGCGCCTGAGTGAAAACGGTGAGATTATCTGTGTGCCGTAAAGGCTCGAACCCAGGCGGTTCTTCAGATATTCTCCTGCGAAGGCAGGAACACTTGGATGGACGTGAATCGGCGGATCGTCCAGGAGGTTTCCGCACAGCCGAGCGTTTGTTGTTGTCTTCGTTTTCACGTAAGTCCTGTTTGGTTCCGGCTATGCCGGCTTAGGGCATCCCTATGATTACGGCTCTACACGACCTGACGATAGCCGAGGCGAGTAAGTTGATATGCGCACGCGAGTTCTCTCCAGTCGAACTCGTGCGCGGTTTGCTTGAACGCATAGACCAGTTCGACGCGCATGTAAACGCATTCATTACCGTTACAGCCGATTTGGCAATGAAGCAGGCGGCAGCGGCCCAGCGCGAGATAACCGCCGGCCGCTACCGCGGGCCGATGCACGGTATACCCTTTGCCCTCAAGGATCTGTACAACACGGCTGGAGTCCTCACTTCGGCAAATTCGAAACTGTGCGTCGACAATATTCCGTCGGAAGATGCAGGCGCAGTCTCAAAGCTTTATGAGGCCGGGGCTGTTCTGGTTGGCAAGTTAAAAACCCATGAGTTTGCGCAGGGTGGACCGGCAACGGATCTGCCTTGGTCTCCGGCCCGCAACCCTTGGAATCCGGCACACTTCACGGGAGGTTCGAGCAGCGGACCCGCCGCAGCGGTCGCCGCAGGATTCGTACCCGGCGCACTCGGAACTGACACTGGTGGCTCGATTCGAGGACCTGCAGCCCTTTGTGGCGTGGTCGGGCTGAGACCTACCTACGGCCTTGTCAGCCGCCACGGCGTAATCCCGAACTCCTTCACGTTCGACGCCTGCGGTCCGATGACCCGGACGGTGGAAGATTGCGCCATCATGCTCGTCGCTATAGCGGGTCACGACCCTAGAGACCCAGCGAGCTCGGATAGGCCCACACCGGATTACCGCTCAGCGCTCAAACCCGACGTTCGTGGGCTAAGGATCGGCGTGATCCGGCATTTCTGGGAGGAGGACTTGCCGGCACATGAGGACGTTAGGCAAGCGATGGAAACATCTCTCGGTGTCCTGCGCGAACTTGGTGCCGACCTCGAAGTGATCCGAATGCGCCCGCTCCAGGAATACTACGATGTCAGGAACGTCATTGCCCTCTCCGAACTTATGGCTATCCAGCATGCGGACCTGATGGAGCGGCCTGGCGACTACTGCTCGGACTTTCTTGGTCGGGGTCTCGCCGCCTGTCTGTTCCAATCGATGGACTATGTCGAAGCGCAGCGGGAGCGGAAACGGATGGTGATGGAGATAAGTGCTCTTTACAGCAGATATGACGCCTTTGTTACGGCCGCCAACCCCGGCCCGGCCCCCCAGTTCGACAGCTATCGCACTATCGGATACTGGCAGCGCCCAAATATCACCACGCCATTCAGCATATCAGGCGGGCCGGCGCTCGTTGTATGCAATGGTTTCAGTAAAAACCGCCTGCCGCTTGGCTTACAAGTAGCAGGGCGACCATTCGATGAGCAAACGGTGCTGAGAATCGGTCATGCGTATGAGCAGGCAAATGGTTGGAAGTCGAGACGGCCCATACTCTCAGCCGCTCCGCTTGAGGCTCTAGTGATTGACGGAGGCCAAGCAGATAGTGCTCCTGTGGACGAAGGAACACGTGGGGTAGTTCGCGTACTGGCTGAACGCGCCGGACTCGTACTGACGGAATCACAATTTGAGCTTCTCTGCCAGGCAGCGCCATACGCTATCGAGATGACGAACCGTATCAGGCGGCGCCGCGATCGATTCGAGGAGCCGGCCAACGTTTTCAGGTTTCAGGCTTAACGTTTGGTGCCCGGCATCCCGCCCAGAAGTCTCCTTAGTCTCTTATCACTTAAGAGTTGACAGAATTGGCGAAGAATTTGTCACTTGGCGAGGGCGAGCGCAGGGATGATCTGAAACTGCGTCAACGAGCACGCGGCGGCGATGGCGGAGCGGCCCAGGCGCGTGAGGTAGTAGCGGTAAGAGCGCGTGACGCGTTTGATCAATCCGAGGGAGCGCAGGCGGTGCAGTTGACGCGACAAGCGCGAGTCGCTGAAGCCGGACACAAACGGTTTCAGGTCGGCGCGGCGCACGCCATGGATGTTGAACTCAGGGCGCTGCAACGCGCGCAGAAGCTGCTGCTCGGCGCGCTCGAAGAAGTTCAGTCCCTTGATCGTGCGATCACCGTCACGCTGTGGCTCGGTGAGCCGCGTGAGGTCACGCTCGCCGCTGGAGGTGTCTTCGATCGCCGAGAGGAATTCCAGGTAGCGGCGATTGCAACCGGCAAGGATCTCGCGCAGATCGATGAGGCTGTAGATCGACTTCTTCAGTCCAGCGAGCTCGCGCGTGGCGTGACCGTCCTTGTGTTCCACCTTGCGGTGGTTCTTGAAGAACGAGACATCGTTGGTGGTGGTCTCCAGGCGCAGCACGCGGCCGAACTTGTCGTACATCTTTACTCCGGTCTTGTCGAAGCGGTGCTTGATGCAGGTGCCCTCGATGCGGGTACTGAGCCGGCTGCCCAGTTCCTGCGCCAGCTGAGGCGTGATCTTCTTGCCCAGGAAGTGCGCCACCTGCTCGGCCTTCACCGCGAGTACCGCCTGGCGCGAGAGCTGCTCATACAAGGGCTTGAGCGCCGCCTCCGAGCGGAAGATCAGGTCCGTGGAATACTCCACCTGCATCAGGCTCCAGTGATAGTCCTGCGCAAACACATCGAGCACCGGGCAAAACCGCTTGACATACCGATCCAGCCGCCGATGCAACTCGTCGGGCTTCATCGCATTGGCCAGTGCCTGCGCCCGATCGATGTCAGCAATGCGCACGAATGCATTGTCGGCCAGGGTAAACTCGATGCCGGCGGCGGTGAGCTTGCGGGCAAGCCAGCCATGACCGTTGCAGTAGAACTGCAGCCGGAACGGGCACCAGGTGGGCACCCGCAAATAGCACAGCCCGAACTTCTCGTCGATGAAGTAGAAGTAGTAGTGCAAGCACTTGCCCGAGTCGGGCTTGAGCGCCGTCCTGCCGCTGCTCTTGTCGTGCCACGGCCGGTAGCTCTGGCACGCCTCCATCGCCGAGATCACGTGCACCAACCCCGGGTGATCGCCGCGGCGCGAGAGCACCTTTGCCACCACCTCTTCCTTGCGAATGTGGGGCTTGTTGATGTGCTCGATCTCAATACCCGCCTCGGCGCAGGCCTCTTGGGCTCGGGCACGAATGCGATCGCGCAGCGGCTCCGCAAAACGCGCGTAGTCAAAAATGCGGATCCCGCGCGAATACAGAAAGCTCGTCATGCCTTGCGCGTAGCACGCCCCCGGCAGCGTGCCCGTGATGACGATTCGGTCGTAGCACGACAACACGCCAAGCAGGCGCTCGCGGTAACGCTCGGTGAGCATCTGCGCCATCATCGCCTCCGCTTGCTTGATCGTGTTACGGCTACTTTACCCTGTTTGGTTCCGGCTTCGCCGGCTTAGGGCCGACTCGGTGCAAGGAAGTATTGAGGGAAGCCGTCACCAACTCAACGCATTGCCGAAGAGGAGGAGTAATATGAAACTGAACGTAATTCCGATCGTCGCGATCATCGCAGTCGCATGGCTCACGGCTGCAAACGAGGTCTATGGGCAGCACAAAGGAAACAATGACGGAGTCAACTACCCAACTAGGCCCATCCGCTTGATCGACCCCTTCCCGCCAGGAGGAGGCACGTGGTTTATCGGGCGCTTGGTAGGAGAGAAGCTCTCTGAAAGCTTGGGACAACCCATAGTCCATGATAATCGAGCAGGCGCTGGGGGTTCGGTTGGATCGGGGCTTGCAGCCCGGGCCACGGCCGACGGACATACGCTTTTGTTGGCGACATCCAGCTCGATTGCAGTAAATCCGCTAATATTAAAAGTTCCATTCGACCCTATCAAGGATTTTGTCCCGGTTGCACGGATAGCTTCAACACATCTTTTGATGGTAGTACATCCTTCACTGCCCGCAAGAACAGTGAGTGAATTCTTGGCGCTATTGCGTTCTCAAAAGAGCAGCCTTAACTATGCTTCGTCGGGTACGGGTTCGCTCAGCCACTTGACAGGAGAGCTCTTCAACGTAACCGCAAACGTCAGCATGACCCACATACCATATAAAGGCGGTGGGCCCGCGCTGACCGAACTCATCGGTGGTCATGTTCAATTGTTTTTTTCCAATATTCTCACGGCTTTGCCGCACGCAAAGTCTGGGCGCCTGCGCGCGCTCGCTGTTGCCGGTCCAAAGCGGGCGCAAGGTGCCCCGGATATTCCAACGGTTTCCGAATCCGGATTACCGGGATTCGAGGTATTGAATTGGAACGGCATACTAGCGCCAGCGGGAACTTCGCCGGAAATAGTGGCGAAGCTCAACCGTGCGATAAATGCAGCACTGAATCTGGCTGACGTACGGGAAAAGTTGATCAGTGGCGGTGCCGAACCAGTTGGTGGGAGCCCGCAGCAATTTGGCGAGCGCATTAGAGCCGACATTACCAAATGGGCCAAGGTGATCAAACAGTCCAATATTCGCACTGACTATGAGTAGGGCCACGAACTCCGAACTATTGACGAATCGGCGTCACTTTAGTCTCTTATCCACACGATCTTCGCACTTTTTGGCACGAATTCAGGCGTGAGTTGGCTGTGCGAGGCATGGGATGATGATCAGTTGCTTGAGCTTGAGGCCGGTGATGACCACGCGCCGCCCGAAGGCCGTGAGGTAATGTTTGTAGCTGTGGCCTACGCGCTTGATCAGGCCGTGCACGCGCAGGCTTTTGAGCAGGCGCGAGAGCTGGGAGTCGGACAGGTCTGGCAGATGCGCTCGCAGGTGCTTGCGGCGCAGCCCGCTGATGTTGAACTCGCCACGGGCAAGCGTGGTGAGCAGGCGCTCATCGAGGGCGCGGAAGAAATTGAAGCCACGGTAGGTGCGCCCGTTATCGTCTTTGGGTTCCGCCAAGCGCTTGAGATCGGTTTGGCCGGTGCTGTCATCGGAGAGTTCCGACAGGAAGGCAAGGTAGCGCTGGTTGGCTGCGCAGAGCAGTTCACGCAGGTCGGGCAAGCTATAGATCGACTTCTTCAGTGGCGCGAGCTTAAACACGCTAGCGCCATCGCGTTGTTCCACCGTGCGGTGGTGTTTGAAAAAGGACACATTGTTCACCGTGGTCTCGATTCTGAGGATCGAGCCGAACTTGTCGTACATCTTGATGGCAGCGCAATCCATGTGATGCTTGATGCAGGTGCCCTCGATGCGGGTCGAGAAGCGGCTGCCCAGCTCTTGGGCAAAGCGCGCATCAAGGCGCCGTCCGAGAAAGTGCGCCACTTGCTCGGCCTTGACCGCGAGAATCGCCGCGCGGCTGATCGCCTCATACAGGGGCGCGAGCGCGGCTCGATCCTCGAACACGATGTCGGTGGCGAACTCCGCCTGCATGATGCTCCAGTGCATTGCTCATGATCACCAGTGCCCATGCGGTGGGCCCGGCCTTGTACGAGAAGCTGCCTTATCATGCGATAGAGTCGTTTTCCGCGGTATCGCTCGTGGCATCAACGCCCCTCGTATTGCTCACCCATACTTCGTTGCCGGTAAGGTCCTTGAAGGAATTGGTAGCTCTCGCGAAAGCCCGCCCCGGGCAGCTTAACTATGCATCTTCCAGCATCGGAGCGCCTCCTCATTTGGCCGCAGAATTATTCAAGAGAAGCGCTCGCATCAATATGGTACATGTACCGTACAAAGGCTCGGGGCCAGCGTTCGCAGATCTTATTGGCGGGCAACTGGAACTGATGTTCGCCGCTTTACCGGGTTCCCTTCCTTACATAAGGGCAGGGAAGCTAAGGCCCATTGCGCTCACTTCAGCGAAAAGATCTCAAGCGGTGCCCGATCTTCCGACGATTGCGGAGCTGGGCTTTCCGGGATATGAAGTGACGAATTGGTATGGCGTACTCGGTCCATCGGGCGTGGATCGCAAGATCATCGAGCGCCTGAACGCGGAAATCGCGGTGGTTTTACAAATGCGCGATGTGGCGGAAACTATCGTGCGAGTAGGCGCAGAACCGGTGAGTAGCACACCTCAGGAATTCGAAGCGTACCTGCGATCAGAAGTCGCAAAGTGGACCAAACTAATCACGGAAGCCGGAATTCGGGCTGAGTGAGGCCGTAGAACGGCAAATCCGCCTATCCGCTGGTTTTTACTGGCAGGGCACCGGGCGATCCCCAAGCATGGAATTGGATTTCATCACGATTGCTGAAGCAGCGCGTCTCGTGGCCGCGCGCGAAATCTCACCAGTCGAGCTAATCAACGCTAAGCTCGCACGCATCGCGGCGCTCGATCCCCACATCCACGCCTTTATCACGCCGACGCCGGAACTTGCATTGCAGCAGGCGCGAGCCGCTGTTCCTGCGCGCCGCCGAGCGCGGCGCACACTTGGGCGTGCTCACCCGCGGTCTGCTGGCACTGCTCGACACCCACGGCGCGAGTGCGTTGGAGGCGGCGATCACCGCCGCGCTGGCCGAAGACGCCGCGCACCTGGGCGCCGTGCGTCACTTCATCGACCAGCACACCCACCGCCCGCGGCCAACGCCCGCCCATCGCGGTGGTCCTGCCCAAAGACCCGCGATTGCACGCCCTCAACGTGCGCCCGCAGCCGTTAAGCGATTACGAACAGCTGACAACGGAGTCTACCGATGAACGCACCGACGACGACAACGAACCTCACCGAGGCGGCTCGCTCGCCCGACGCATCGACAAGAGCAAGCGGGGCCTGGATCGGGGCGCGCTGGAGCGCCAGATCGGGCGGCTGCTGGAGCGAAACACGCACGCCGCCGCCCGCTTCTCGATCGCGATCATCGAGGACAAGACTGCAGCCGCAGGGCTTGCGCTCGAGTGGAGCACGCACCCCGAGTGGGACGATTGGGCCGCCGCAGCCGAAGGCACCTACATCCTACGTACCAACATCCACGACTGGAGCGACGAAGATCTGTGGAAGACCTACATTCAGTTGACCGAGGCTGAGGAAAGCGCAGCGGCCTTTCGGCTGTGAAGGCAGGAGCGCGCATGCAAGGGAGGCTCTGCTCCGGAGGGCATTTGCCGGTTGGTTGATCTACATCAAGACAGGACACTGTCGCGCGGCGTGATAATTAAACAACTTAAAGGGAGGAGACTATGACCCAGCGGGCACTGCATTTCGTCGAGATCCCCGAGCACAGCCGCAAGCCGCGGCAGACCGGGCTGACTCTTGCACGCGACCTCGGTGTGGGCTATGAGATCGCCGCGAGCTTCATGGAAGCGGTCGGGGAATTCATCGACTTCGTCAAGATTCGTCATCTCTTCGTCCTGCTCATGAATGACACCGAGCAGGATTTCACGCGGCGCAAGGTCGATCTCTACCGCAGGCACGGGATCGATGTGAACCCCGGCGGCATCGTGTTCGAGCTCGCGGTGCTGTCGAACACTGTTCAACGCACGTTCGATACGCTCGTCCACCTCGGCTTCAGCGCGGTCGAAATATCGGAGAACATCGTTCCGCTGACGCTCCAGGACAAGGTGAGGTACATCCGGATGGCCAAAGCCGCCGGGCTCAAGGTTCTGTTCGAAGTCGGTGAAAAATATCCGCAGGGAGCGTTCGACGTGGAGACCGCGGCGGCCGACATGAAGACGATGCTGGACGCCGGCTGCGATCTTCTGATCCTCGAGAAATCGCAGATAGAGCTGTGTCTCGGCCAGAAGGGCGAGAAACCCGAGGCGGAGCGGCTTGTCGAGCTGGCCAGGCGCGTCGGCCTCGAAAAGATCGTGTTCGAAGCCGAAGCCACGCCGCACCATGTCTGGTTGTTCAATACTTTTGGTTCCGAAGTGAACCTGGGGCCCAACCTCGACCTCGAGATCATCTGCAAGCTCGAAGCGAGCCGGCGCAGCCTCAGCCGGGAAGCGGGCTACGGCTATCTTGTAGACAAGGTCAAAGGGCAGACCTCGATCGAGCGGCCGGTCGCCGCTACAAGCGCGCTTAGCCGCGGATAGACGGTAGAGGCTGCTACGACGCGGTCATCCGCATAACCCATAGTCCTCGTTTGCGCGGCTTCACCGAGCGTGGCGGGCGCGCGAGAAAGTCGAAAGCGGCTTGCCGTGCCATGATGTCCCCTCCAGTTTGGACGCGCGATATGATACGGTGCCGCGCGCCGGGGGTTGTAACCGCGTGCTAAGATTAATCCATGATAGTTTGCTGCCAACCACAAAGCACCCCGACGGAGATATGAAATACGCTACCTCACCGCTATTAGCTCTTGGCATGCTCGCATTGGGCGGCACGCTCTCGCTGCAAGCGCACAGCCAGTCCGCGGGCTGGAAACCGACGCAGAATATCGAGATCATCGTCCCGGCGGCCGCGGGCGGCGCCAACGACCTCACGGGCCGGTTGGTGCAGCGCATCCTGCAGGACGGCAAACTGGTCGACAACACGGTGAACGTGATCAACAAACCGGGGGGCGGGCACAGTATCGGCCTGGCGTACCTCAACCAGCGCGCCGGCGACGGCCACTACCTGATGGTCGAGACCGTCACCATGCTGGTCAACGAACTCACCGGCAAGCTCAATGTGCGCCATACCGACATCACGCCGCTGGCGATGCTTTACCGCGACTACATCGCCCTCTCGGTGCGTCCGGACTCGCCGCTCAAGACCGGCAGCGATTTCATAGAACGGTTGAAGAAGGACCCGGGTTCGTTGAGCATCGCGCTCTCCAGCGCGATCGCCAATGCCAACCACCTGGCGGCCGCGCTGGTCGCAAGAAACGGCGGCGCCGACATCAGGAAAGTAAAAATCGTGGTGTTCAACTCCGGCTCCGAGACCATGACCGCCCTCATGGGCGGCCATGTCGACGTGGTGGCGGGCCCCGCCAACCTTGCCGCGCGCCATCTGCCGGACGGAAAAATCCGGGTGTTAGGGGTCACAGCGCCTCAGCGGCTGGGCGGCGCACTCGCCCAGGTACCCACCTTCGGGGAGCAAGGCACGCCTGCCGTCATGGCCAACTGGCGCAGCATCATCGGGCCCAGGAGCATGAGCGCGGCGCAGATTGCGTACTGGGACCAGGTGATTGCCAAAGTGGTCCAGGCTGACGAGTACAAGAAGGAAGTCGAGCGCAACCTCGCTGACTCCAACTACCTCGGAAGCGCCGGGGCGCGGAAGTACTGGGATGCCCAGTACAACGAGCTGAAGGCGCTGCTGGCGGAACTCGGCCTCAGCAAATAACGAAGTCCGGCTGGCGTTCATTCACCTCACGACAAACACGGGCCATACCAAGGTCAGGCCATATTACGAAGTCAATAAGGGTGTTTGCCTTAGATACTGATTCGACTCAAGCTCTTTCAGGATAAAGTGGGCGACATCCGCACGAGAAATCCAGCCTGCCGTTACCCCTGTCATATCGGTCAGCATTCTGTAATTTTTGGTTAATGGCCCATTGGTCAGAAAACCGGGCCTGACGATGGTCCAGTCAACATCACTTGCCTTGATCAGCGATTCCTGCCGGTCTTTATCCGCATAGACAGGCTTGAGCAGGAGCGGGGTAAAGATGCAGTCATATAGAAAACCACCGTGTCCCCTGCTATCTCCCGCGCCGATACCTGTCACGCATATCAAACGTTTGACCCCGGCTTGCTTCATCGCCTGAAGCACATTCCTGGTTCCTTCCGAGAAGACTGTCACCCGTGGCCACGGCGCTTTGACTCCGATCGTACAACACACCGCACCCTGGCCGACCATCGCCCGCGCGACCGAATCCGAATCCAGAATGTCGCCCTTCACAACCCTGAGCCGTTCATGTTCTATGGCAAGCCTTTGAGGATTACGAACCAGGGCGGTTACCGTGTGCCCGGACATCAACGCCTGGTCAAGAAGTTGTCGCCCGATACCGCGAGTGGCACCCACAATCAAGATATTCATGACCTTCTCCTTTCCTCACGACACTGACGGACCCCATCAACCACACCCCTGTCGGAAAATATGCTACGCCGCACCCGACATCCCGTCACCTGCACGTTTCCGATGGTAGACTTCCATTGGGGCGGACTCAAATTGCGCATGGCAGGACGCTGCGACTAAAATTGAATCGTCGAGCGTTTTTCCGCCGAGGAGCCCAATATGAAATGCCGCATTTCGCCATTGGTGCTTTTGCTTGCCGCTTCAGGCGCTTTCGCGCAAGCGATGTACAAATCCACCATGCCGGACGGCAAGGTCATCTACGGAGAAAAGCCGGCGCCGGGCGCACAGCGGGTGGAGACCATCGCCTCGCCTCCGCCGAAGACCGGAATCACGGTCGTGACTCCGGCGGAGAAGACTCAAGTCGACGAACGTATCCGGCAGCGTTCCGCCGCCGAAAACGCGAAGCAACGTGAACTGGACGACGCCCGGCGGCAATTGCAGCAGGCCGAGACGGCGCTCGAAGCGGGCAAGGAGCCGCTGCCCGGCGAGCGCATCGGCACCGCCGGAGGGGCAAGCCGCTTGACGGATGCTTACTTTGAACGGCAGAAAAAACTGGAGCAGGCCGTCGAGTCCGCCCGCGCGCGCCTTGAAAAAGCGCAACAAGCGGCGCGCTGAACGGTGATGCTCCAGTCATTCTTTTCAATACCCCCCTTGAGGGGTACGAACCCCGGCTGGCGTTCTTTGACCTCACGACAAACACGGGCCATACCGATGTCAGGCTACTTTGCGAAGTCGAATTACCAGCGCCCGATGCACATCGGAAACCGGAATTCTATCCCGAGCACTGCACGCGAAAGCCGCCCGCGCGGCGTCTGCGCGGCATTCCACGTGTCCACGCAAGGAAATCGTCTGTTGTTGTCCTGCGCTGCCCTGGTTCTTGCCCTGGGGGAAATATCCTGCGGGTTCGCGGCGGAAGCCGCATACCCGCAGCGGCCCATCCGCTTCCTCATCCCGCAATCGCCGGGCGGGGCATCCGACACCGTCGGGCGCATCGTTGCGCGGAAGCTCGGCGAGAATCTCGGGCAGCAACTCGTGGTCGACAACCGCCCGGGCGCGACCGGCAACATCGGCGCCGAGATGGTGGCGCGCGCGACGCCCGACGGCTATACCATGCTGCTCACCGCCCCCAATCTGGTCACCAGCCCCAGCCTGTATCCGAGGGTTCCCTTCGATCCGATCAAGGATTTCGCGCCGGTGTCGCAGCTGGCTCAATCGCCCAACGTCTGGATCGTGCATCCGTCGTTTGCCGGCCGGACGATGAAGGAACTCATCGAGATCGTGAGGGGGAAACCAGGCCAGATCGACTTCTCGTCCTCGGGCCTGGCATCGACGCAGCATCTGGCCGGAGAGTTGCTCAACGTGATGGCCGGAATCCGGCTCGTGCATGTGCCGTACAAAGGCGGCGGCCCGGCGCTCATCGATCTCATGGGCGGGCGCGTGCCGGTGATGGTTTCCAGCTTGCCGTCGGCGATCCCTCATATCAAGGCCGGAAAGGTGCGGGCGCTCGCCGTGACCAGCGCCAAGCGTTCGTCCGCAATGCCGGAATTGTCCACGGTCGCGGAAGCCGCGGGATTTCCCGGCTACGAGGCAATCACTTGGCAGGGGCTGGTATTTCCGGCGGCGACGCCGAAGCCGATAGTCGGGCGCATGTCCGCCGAGACGATCAAGGTTCTCGCCATGAGCGAAGTGCGGGAGCGTCTGCGCGACCTCGGGTATGAGCCGGTCGCAAGCACGCCGGAGCAGTTCGCGGGTTACATCAGGGCCGAGCTCGATAAATGGACCAAGGTCATCAGGGCGGCGGGGATCAAGCTCGAGTAGGATCCGCGGATCTCTCTGGCGCCTCCCTAGCAGCCTGTTCGGACTTATCGAGCTTTGCATAATTGGCTAACAGTCGTAATAGGCCGATGTCATTCCCGTGGAAACGGGAATCCATACCATGCATCGCGCTTCGTGGTAGCTCAGTATGGGTCCCCGCCTTCGCGAGGACGACATTCATTTGTTAGTCGATTATGCAAGGATCAATAGGTCGGACAAACTCCTGATGCGAAACCGCCTGCACGAAATAAAAGGGAAGGCCAGTGAAGACCTCATTTCTGGTCTGTTCGCGCGGCTATGGAAAGCCAAGAGCGGCTGTTGATCCGGGCTTCATTCACAATCCGCGGGCGGTTTTGCTGTTAGCAGCCTGTCGGATGCTAAGTCCGACAGGCTGCTAAGTGCTCACGCTGACCCTCGCTTGCGCCGATTACGAGCGGGTGCATTCTCTGCTCTCAGGGGCGGTCCGTCCCGATGGGCTCGATCTCCGCATCACCACGCTGCCCTCCGCCGAGATCCTCGAGCGTATGGCGACGGGCGCAGAGTTCGACGTCGGGGAGTTCTCGCTCGCCGACCACCTGCGGCTCTTCGCCGGGCGCAGGTCGTCGTACGTCGCCATCCCGGTCTTCCCGCACCGCGCGTTTCGCCATTCCATGCTCTGGGCCCGAGCATCCAGCGATTTCCACGATCCGGCCGATCTCCGCGGCAGACGGATCGGAGTGACCTCGTACACGACGACGGCGCTCCTCTTCCTGCGCGGCGCGCTTGAGGACGAGTACCTCATCGCGCCGAGCGACATCACGTGGGTCCGCACCGGCGAGGAGCGGCTGCGACTCGATCCTCTTGGCGTGACCATCGACGACGTCCCGGGCGATCTCGAGACGCTGCTCGAGACCGGCCGAGTCGATGTAATCGCGAGCTTCTCGACGCCCGCGGGCGCTCGTGCCGACCCGGCGACAGCACGCCATCTCTTCGCCGATGTCCGGCGCGTCGAGGCCGATTACTACCGCCGCACCGGGATCTTTCCGATCATGCACGTCATCGTCGTGCGGAAGAGCCTCTACGACGACCATCCCTGGATCGCGAAGAGCCTGCTCGATGCGTTCGAGCTCGCCAAGCGGCTTGGCGCAGCGCACGACGACACCTACCCGTACGGCGTCGAGCCGAACCGCCCGACGCTCGAGGCGGCGTGCCGCTACGCGCGAGCGCAACTGGGACTCGACCTGCCAGAGGACGTGGCGGAGCTGTTCGCGAGATGACCTCACGCGTGGAACGATAGGAGGACCGAGGGCAGCGCCTCGAGCTGGATCCCGGTCGTCGTCGACCGCCCCGCGGCGCCGAGGGCCTGCCTCGTCCGCTCGATGTCGTCGACCCGGAGGCGGAGCTCGAACGGGCCCGGGCCCCGCTCGGGATCGACCTGTGCATCGCGCACGCCCGTGACGACAATCTCGAAGCTCTCGACCCGGAAGACGAGCCTCGGACCGGTTTCTGCCGCGGGGCCGAGCATCGCCTCGTAGAGGACCCGCGCACGCGCGAGGTCTTCCACGGCCACCGAGATGCCGGCGACGGCGCGGGCGCCGTTGCGGTGCGAGCCGGGCTGCTCGATCGCGAGCCGACGAGACTCGGGCAGGGCCCACCTGATGAAAAAGGGCCACGGCCGCCGCCAGGCGACGCCGCCGGGGATGAGCAGTTCCCATGCGAGCTCGGTGCCGTCGGGCCGCAGGCGGCGCATCGGCGTCGGGCCCTCGCACTCCTGCCCCACCCCCGCGAGCCGCTCGCGGATCTCGACGAGATCGTCGCTCGCGAGCGCGTAGCCGGCGAAGCCGGACGGGTAGCGGCGCAGAAACTCGACGAGCGCGCGGCTGCGCGCGCTCGCGCCTTCGGCTTCGGCCTCGTCGCGAACGGTCATGAGCTCGAGGTAGTCGAGACCGAAGCGGACGATAGCGTTCTCGGTCCCGAACCCCACGTGCCGGCCCCCTGGCCGGATCTCGAAGCCGAGCGACGCGAGCCGCTCGCTCGCGGCCTCGAGATCGCGGACCGCGATGACCGCGTGGTCTAAGCGCAGCGCCATCATTTTTCTGCAACTCTCTCGGCGCCGGTTTTGCACAAGCCCCTAGTATCTTGAGTCATTATTTCTGCGCAGAATCCTTGGAGCCGCTCGTGTCGAGAAACTGTAGGTCAGGTTGCCGCATCGGCGGCTACCTGACGCCGAGTCAATGTCGGGGAACGCTGCGCGTACCCCGACCCACGTCTATTCATCTTTACGTAACCTGGTGACAGAGCCGGGAAAATCCCCCGCTCGCAGCCATGTCGCTCGCTGCCCCCTTTGTCAAAGGGGGCAGGCACAAGACGAAGGCGAGTGCCGGGGAATTTACATTTCACGAGGTATAGTAATGCGCAATCATTATGCAATGAGTTAACGACTCGGGACACTAGGTCGCCGCCCGCTTCTTTTTCTGCGCCGGGATGCGGATGATGTTGCGGCATCCTGGGTATCCGACGATCTCGCACTCGACGACGTCGCCGTCGTTGAGGAGGCGCGGCGGCACGTCGACGATGCCGCACCCGACCGATGTCCCGGTCGCGATCATGTCCCCGGGGCGCAGCGTGATGATCGATGAGATCTGCTCGACGAGCGCCGGCACGCCGTGGACCATGTCCGAGGTCGGGAAGTTCTGCCGCTCCTCCCCGTTCACGCGCGCGATCATCGTCAGCGCCGAGGGATCAGGGATCTCGTCGGGCGTGATGACGACGGCGCCGAGCGGGCCGAACTGGTCCACCGCCTTCTGCGGGAGGCTCTCGGTCTTCCCGGGGACCTTCGGCCGCGGGAGGATCTTCGCCGAGAGCTCGTCCATGACCGTGTACCCGCCGACGTACGCGAGCGCATCGGCCGCGGAAACGCAGCGCGCGGTGCGCCCGATGACGACGCAGAGTTCGGACTCGAAGTCGACGAGGCTGACGGCCGGCGTCACGTTCACGTCGTCGTAGGCGCCGGTGACGCAGGTCGGCATCTTCGCGAAGATCTCGGCGCGCTGCGGGTACTCGTGACGCTCGTAGTCGCAAAGCTCCTTGTAGTTGTAGCCGATGCCGAAAATCTTTTCGGGGTTCGCAACGAACGGCAGCACCCGCAGCGCGCCAAGGCCCGACTCCGTCACGACCGCGGACCCATCGTCACGCTCGATCGCCTCGGCGAGGGCGTCGCGGACGAGGCCGCCGAGCGCGAGGAACACCTTCGGCTCGTCGCAAGCGTACTCGAAGACACGCTCGAACGGCCCGAGCCGGCCGTCCAACTGGGCGAATCGCGTCAGCGCAGTCCGCGCGCGGACGATACGATTGCCCTGGAGTACTCCGATCTCCGCGCCGGAGTCAGCGAGAAAGCGCACGAGTTGCACGTTCGGATCCTCCCATGTGGCACAGCACAGATGTTTCTCTGAAATGCCGGTGGCGCGATTCTAGGGGACGGGCACGGAGCGGTCAAACGGTGTCCGGATCGGAGGCAGCGATTTCATAGAACGGTTGATTGTTACGATAATCACTACTTGTTCGGTCGTAGCGCGCCATCAACCGGATCAGTGACCGTGGCAAAGCCAAACTTCCTGAATATTCGTATCGACGACGAATCTCACCGCCGGTCGAGAATCTGGTAGAGCTGGTCCCGGTCCGCGAGATCGACCGCGGGCTCCTGTCCCGCGAATATCTCGCCCCAGTCGCCCATATTGAGCACGGCAAATTCCGGCGCGCCCTGCGGCTGCCCGTCGAACAGGTCGGTCACCGCTGCGATGACGTCGAGCTGGAAAGCCTGTTGGGGTCAAATTGCAGTTTCATGCGGATCGGCCGGATAGACGCGGGAAGACGCAAGCGGCCGGGACGCAATTCCCGACCGCCTCATACCTACCGGGTCAGGCGGGGGTCGTGTCTTTCGGATTGCCGGGCGCCGACTCGACCAGGTAATCGAGGATCTCGCCCTGCATCCGTTCGATCTCCAACCGGTAGCCGGAGCTCGATGCCGGCCACTCCTCGGGCCGCGCCCTCTTGCGCAGTCCGTCGAGAACGCTCTCAACTTTCGCGACGCGTTCCCGCATCACCGCCAGTTCCTGATCGTTGCGTATCATGGTTGAATCTCCACTATGCCACGTTTGGTTCCATCGCGCTTGGTCTGCCAAGTGTCCAGGAAGTCCCGCATCAATGCCTCGGGCAACATCCCTTCCCGCAGCCAGAAAACACTCGCGCCGTAGCGCGCTTCTGCGTCCGCGTGCAAGAAGAGCGTCCGGCACTCGCGCGGACAGTCTTCCAGCCTGAAATCGCCCGCCATCACCAACGCGAGATCCACGTCGCGTGGTTCGGGAGCGGCGGAAACGAAGCTGCCGAACACGTATCTGCCGTCTCACCCGGACACAGCGCCTCTATCCGCTTCGTGTTCCTCGCGCCAGCGCTTTGCCTACAGCTTCCTTCAGATTCCACCTCGCAGTGGACACCCTTGCCGTTCGGCTAACACTTCCTCCTGTCAGGCGTGTAATGGACTTGCACCATCAAGTGGGTGCGCCCTGCCGGGCGCACCGAAAAAAAGCCCGCTGCCGCACAGCAGCGAGCCTTAGGTTGCTTTCATCCGTTGTTGTTGTTATTCCCCCAACGTCAAATGCTGACCTATCCGGCGCACCGAAGAAAAGGGCCAAGCTCGTGGTCTGACCCTTTGGTATGGGTATGGGTGAACCGCCTAACCCGGAAAATGCGCCGCGGCGAGCTGCCGCAGCCCCGCCTCCGGCATAGCGCGCATGGTGGCTAGGGCCCAGAGGTCGTAGTTGGGATGCCCTCGCCGCTTGGCGGCGACCATCGCGAACCCTGCCGCTTGAAGCGTCCCGGTCAAGACCTTCTGAGTAAAGGGATGGGGTACAACGTGCGGTGCCGCGCCGTGGGACGTGTTGTCAGACGACACAGTGTTTGAGATCTGGCATGAACCGATTAATGTCTTTGGTTCACGTACTGTCTTGATGCTTCGCCTCGGCGGCCGCACTGCGGCACAATCGAAGCAACACTGGCTCGCGTGCGCCAAAGTACTGCGAAAGCACCATCGCGCCGCGGCCAAATAGGCTGACCAACACTGGTCGGCCGATTCGCGCTGCGATCTAAATCTATACACGCATATCTGCGCGCGACTCATCCCCGCGAGCTCGGTGTTGGGCCCGAGAGGGCGATGCACCGAATTGTTGACACGCCAAATGATCGCCTCCCATAATGACCCAGTAAATGATACTGCGGGTTTCATCCAGTGAAACGAGTGGCAATACGACAATCTACGACCGGGGAGAACAACTTGAATACCCGTCGCTATAGCGCCTTCCATGCGCGCGACATCGTCGCCGCGCTCGCCGTCTTGCTGGGATTTGTGGGCACCGCGTGGGCGGCGCAGCCTACCTATCCAAACAAGGCGATCCGCATCCTGGTGCCGTTTACGGCGGGTGGATTGACTGACATCCTGGGACGCGGCATCGGGGAAAGACTCACCGCGGCCTGGGGGCAGCCTGTCGTCGTCGACAACCGGCCTGGGGCGGATGGCATGCTCGCCACGCAGATCGTGTCCAAGGCGAATCCAGACGGTTACACGCTGCTGATGATAGGACTGAGCTACGCGGCCAATCCCAGTGTCCACCGCAACCTTCCCTACGATACGGTGCGTGACTTCACCCCGGTGATCCTTGCGGCCGACGCGCCGATGGTCCTCGCGGTTCATCCGGAGGTCAAAGCGAACACTGTGTCCGAGCTCGTCGCCCTCGCTCGCGCGAAGCCCGGGCAGATCAACTTTGCTTCGGGCGGCACCGGCTCCTCGCAACACCTCGCGGCAGTACTTTTCGAGATCACTGCGAAAGTAGAGCTGTACCACATCCAGTACAAGGGGGCGGCGCCGGCGGTCACTGATTTGCTCGGGGGAAGGGTGCAGATGATGTTCGCGCCATTGGCTCAGTCTACTCAACATGCGAAGGCAGGGCGCCTAAAGTTGCTCGGAGTGACCAGCCCTCAGCGCGTTGCGTTCAATCCAGAACTGCCAACAATCATGGAATCGGTGCCGGGCTATGAGGCGCGCGCGTGGTACGGCTTGGCGGCGCCCTCCGGTGTTCCGAAGGACATCGTGCTAAAGCTTAACGGCAAAATCGCCGAGGAGCTCCGCGGGCCTGTATTGAGCGAGAAGCTCATGGCTATGGGTCTCGTACCCGGAGGTGGCATGCCTGACGAATTCGCCGCCTTCATTCGCAACGAAATGACGAAATACGCCGCGGTCGTCAAGAAGGCCGGCATAAAGCTGGACTGACGCCGGCCAACCGGCAAGCCGATGAAGATTATCGATGTCACGTTGACGCTGTTCGCCTGGGACGGCATCCCCGAAACCAACTATGGGCCGCACAAGCGGTTCGGCGGGTCCAGCACGCTCGGGCTGCTCGCCATCGATACGGACGAGGGCGTCACCGGGCACGCGTTTCTCGGCACGTCGCGCCAGCCCGCCGATCTGGACGGCCCCGCGCTCATGCGCGCTCTTAAGCCGGTTTTGATCGGACGGGATCCGCTGGACCGCGAGCGGTTGTACCAGGAATTGTGGAGGCGCGTCCGCGTCACCAACACGCGCAGCGTCGGCGCAGTCGACGTCGCTTTGTGGGACATCGCGGGCAAGACGGCCTGTCTGCCCATATACAAGCTGCTCGGTGCCTGCCGCAGCCGCGCCCCGGCATATGCGAGCTCCCCGATTCTGCACAGCGTCGAGGCTTATGCCGAAGAGGCGGCGCACTACAAGTCGCTCAGCTGGCCCGCCTATAAGGTTCATCCGCCGCAGTCGTGGCGCGACGACATCCAGGTGTGCGAAGCGGTGCGCAAGGCCGTCGGCGATAGCTACACGCTCATGCTCGACCCGGGCTGGTGCTACGACTATCCTGCCGCGCTGCGCGTGGGCCTCGCCATCGAGGCGCTCGATTACTATTGGTACGAGGACCCGCTCGCTGACCAGGACCTCTACAACTACGTCAAACTGAAGCAGAAGCTGCGCATCCCGATCATGGCGACGGAATATCCGCAGGCCGGCCTGGACGCCTACGCGATCTGGATTACCTCCGGCGCCACGGATTTCCTGCGCGGCGATGTCGCCCACAAAGGCGGCATCACTGCGATGATGAAGGCAGCGCATCTCGCCGAGGCGTTCCACCTCAACTATGAAATCCACCACGGCGGCAACTCCCTCAATAACGTCGCCAACCTGCATGTGCTGATGGCGATCCATAACTCGGAGTTCTTCGAAGTATTCTTGCCGGATTCGGCGCAGAAATACGGTCTGGTAAAGGACATCGACGTCGACAGCGAAGGCTACGTACACGCCCCGACGGGTCCGGGCCTCGGCGCGGAGATCGATTTCGATCTGATCGAGCACAAGAAGGTTGCGGTGCTGCGCTGAGGCGTTACGGAACCGTGCACACGCACATCATCACTGCGCTGGTTTCGAAGGAGTTTGCCGCGTCTTTCGGCGGTGCGTTCAACGAGGTGTCCGAGCGCGCCGGGAAGATGGTCGAATTTATGACTTTGCCGGAAGCTCCAGGCGCGCGTCTCGAGCCGGAGGACTGCGATCGCATCGACTGCGCCTTCGTCGACCGCGACATGCGATTGAATGCCCAGGTCTATGCCGCGTGCGGCGAGGCGATGGCGGCGTCCCGCAGCCTGAAATGGGTCCACGTATGGGCGTCCGGTGTCGGACAATTGCCGTTCGTGCCGCTGCTCGCCGCCAAGGGGGTCATCATTACGAGCTCGACCGGAGCGAACGCCGAGCCGGTAGCGCAGACGGGGTTTGCCGGGCTGCTCATGCTCGCGCGCGGCTTTCCGCGGTACATCCAGGGGCAGTACAAGCACGAGTGGCGGCCGATGCACGGCGCGGAGATGCCTGACGACCTGCGAGGTCAGACGGCGCTAATCGTCGGTGTCGGCGCCATTGGAAAGGCTTTTGCGCGATACGCGCGCGCTTTCGGCCTCAAGATCATCGGTGTGCGCCCAAGTCCCGCGCTGCCCGACGACCCGGTAGACGAAATGTATTCGCCTTCCAAGTTGCCCGACTTGCTTCCGAGGGCAGATTGGGTCGTGTTGACATGTCCGTTAACCGAGCAGACACGCAATCTTCTTGATGCCGCCGCGTTTCGCCGCATGCGCAAGGGCGCGAGGCTCATCAACATTGCGCGCGGCGAGATCGTGGATGAGGCGGCGCTCATCGACGCCCTGCGCGGCGGGCAGCTCGGCGGCGCGGCGATCGATGCATTCAAGCAGGAGCCGCTGCCGCCTGACTCTCCACTCTGGGATCTGCCGAACGTGGTGATCTCGCCTAAGAATGCGGCAGCGTCGAGCGGCAACGAGCGGCGCAGCGCGGAAATGTTCATCGCCAACTTCGGGCACTGGGTGCGCGGCGAAACTATGTTCAATGTGCACCGGGTCTTGACGTGAGCGCCGGCCTGCCATGATACGCACGCTCCTGCGCGGCCTCGCAGTGCTCGAAACGGTAGCGCAGTCGCCTGCGCCGCCCGGCGTCCAGCGCGTGGCGGAAGCCACTGGCCTGGACAAGGCAACCACCATGCGCATCCTGCGTACGCTGTGCGCGGCCAGCTATCTCGCGCAGCATCCGGGCACCAAGACCTACGTTGCGACGGATAAGCTGCATCGTCTCGCACTGGGGAGGATGGCGGATCAGGACTTGCGCGACTGCGCGCATCCACACCTCGCCGCGCTGCGTGACGCCACTGGAGAGACGACACACCTCGGCGTTATGCGCGATGACTGTGTGGTGTACATCGATAAGCTTGAGTCCCTACGGTCCATCCGTCTGGTGTCCGCTATCGGACAGCAGATGCCTCTGCACTGCACCGGGCTCGGCAAGGCGATACTCGCTGCCTTGCCGAATGATGAGCGCAATGCAGCGCTGCGCCGCCTCACGCTCGAACGCCGCACGTCGCGATCGATCACCGACATGGGCACGCTCGAGAGGGAGCTCGCGGCGACCCGGCGACGCGGCTGGTCCGTCGACAACCAGGAGAACGAAGACAACGTCACGTGCGTCGCCGTTGCGCTGACCGGTCCCCGGGACCAGGTGCTGGGGGCGATCAGCGTTTCGGGACCGACGTTCCGTGTAGCCGCACGCCGCAAGGGCATCGCCGAGGCGCTGCGGCGTGCCGCTGCCCGCATAGAAAAGGACGTGGGCAAACACGACGCGCTGCGTCCGCAGAAGGGAGCATCGCGCACATGAGCAGAGGATTGTGGCGGGTCGAGGTCGATGGCGCACCTTGCCTTGCGCGCGGGACGGTGGACGACGGCCCGCAATCTCTGATGCCGGCGGACATCACGCTCGCAAGCCTGCTGAACGGAACTGCAGCAGACTTCGCCGCTTCGCTCCATGTGCGCGGCGGACAGGTAGTGCCTGCAGGCGCCCGGTTGCTCGCGCCGGTCGCCGAGCAGGAAATCTGGGCCGCGGGTGTGACATACGAGCGTAGCCGCGAAGCTCGGCGCGAAGAGTCGCGTGTCGCGGACCTCTACGACCGCGTCTACGAGGCCGAGCGTCCGGAAGTGTTCTTCAAGTCGCCCGGCCGCTGGGTGCGCGGCACGGGCGCCCCGATCGGCATCCGCGCAGACTCCACGTGGGACGTGCCCGAGCCAGAGCTCGCGCTGGTGGTCAACAGCCGCGGCGACGTCGTTGCTTACACGATCGGCAATGACATGTCCTCGCGCAGCATCGAGGGCGAAAACGCGCTGTACCTGCCGCAGGCGAAGTACTACACTGGCGCGTGCGCGATCGGGCCGTGCCTCGTGCCCGTGGCCGACGCGCCGCCGTTGCATGACATGACGGTCGCGCTGCGCATTACCCGCGCCGACAAGACGATGTTCGACGATTGCGTCGCGGTTGCTCGTATGAAGCGCACGCCGGAAGAATTGGTGGACTGGCTGTTCCGTGCGCAGGAATTCCCGGAAGGCGTCGTGCTGCTCACCGGTACAGGGCTGGTTCCCGCCGGTGACTTCACGCTTCTGCCGCGCGACGAAGTCATCATCTCGATCACGGGGCTCGGAGAGCTGCGCAACACCGTCGAGCGCGTCGGGAGAGCCGACATGCGGTCCAAGCCTCGCGTAATGAGTTGAACGTTCGAAGTTCGTGCGCACCCGTTCTCGGGTTCACATGCGAAGCGGCTCCCAGAAGGAAAGGGTTATGACTGGAATGCTCGTCTCGAAGGTCTTCATGTCGGCCTTCGGCGCCGAAATGCGCGACGTCATGCAGCGGCTCGACCTGGTGCCGGACGTTTTTCATTTGCCCGATGAAGCACACGCAAGGCTGCCCGCCGCGGATTGCGAGCATATAGAAGTTGCCTAAGCGCACGACACCGTAGTAGTTGACAAATCCTTCAACTGCCATTGCGGCAAAGATTCGCACGGAATCGGACAGCAGATCACGCTTACACACCAACGCCCAGAGTTCAGGATGTTCCTTCTCAGCGTTTCGCACGCCCTGATCCGGTGGCACAGGCCACCGCTGTATGAGCTGCTGGACGACTGCTTCAAGCTCATCCAGCAACTGTAACGCGTCATCGAAGTGGCGCCGGTTGTTTGTGAACCACGAGCCCTCGGCGAGATGAGGGTGCAGTGTGAATACCTTGCGCGTCGGGGTCACTGTCGCCTTGCTCATAGGTGCCTAGAGCCTGTTATGAACTTGAGATGAGCGGAATGATTCGATGGAGCATGAGGCAAGCAAAGGCGAGGTAATGGAAGCCGGCAAGCG
>MERI01000158.1:0-9994 GCA_001772005.1 Betaproteobacteria bacterium RIFCSPLOWO2_12_FULL_62_58
TACCGCTGGTCCGCCGCTTTCATCAACATGATCGGCTCGATCGCTTACGGGGGAGCGGAAATGGCCGAACTGCACAAGATCGGGATGCTGCTCAAGGACAAGGGGCCGGAGGACGATGAGGCCTGGTTCAACGCCTGTGTGAAAGTCGCTGATGGCGTGCGCGCCTACGCCGAAAAGTTCGAGAAGGGCGGCCACCGCTTTTCGGCGGCGCACGCTTATCTGCGCGCGTGCAACTACTACCAGATGGCGGAGCGCTTTCGCACGCCCAAGGACAAGAAAGCACTTGATGCTTTCCGCACCGGCGTCGAATGCTTCCACCGTCACGCCGCGCTCACCGACGTAAAGATCGAGATCGTCGAGGTGCCGTTCAAGGACGGAAGCCTGCCCGGCTACTTCGTGCATGCGCAGAACGCAACAGCGAAGCGCGCGCCGTGCGTAGTGTTCTTCGACGGGCTCGATGTCACGAAGGAAATCCAGTACGTGCGCGGCGTGCCCGACCTCATCAAGCGCGGCATTTCGGTGCTGGTCATGGACGGACCGGGCACGGGGGAAGCGATTCGCTTCCGCGGTCACTACCTGCGCCACGATTACGAGATCGCCGGCTCCGCCTGCGTCGATTATCTGGAAAAGCGCGATGACGTCGAGCCCAGGAAAATCGGCATCGTGGCGATCAGCCTCGGCGGCTATTACGCGCCGCGCTGCGCGGCGATGGAGCCGCGCTACGCCGCCTGCATCGCCTGGGGCGCGCAGTGGGACTATCATGCGACGTGGAAAAAGCGCGTCGATGCCGCGTTCAAGACCTCGCTTTCGGTGCCCGGGCACCACATCATGTGGATATTCGGCGTGGACTCGCTCGACGCAGCATTAAAGAAGCTCGAACCCTTCAAGCTCGACGGCGTGATGCAGAAAATGCGCTGTCCGTTCCTGCTGGTGCACGGCGCGGAAGACGAGCAGATCCCGCTCGCGGATGCGCAAAAGCAGTTCGACGCCTGCGGTTCGAAGGACAAGACGTTTCGTGTCTACACCGCCGAGGAAGGCGGCGCGCAGCACTGCCAGCGCGATTACCTGACGCTGGTGGTCGCCGACATGTGGAACTGGTTTGAGAATAAGCTGATTCGCCATCAGTAAGCGGCTTGCGGTCGAGAAACCCCGGCCGCCGCGCCGCGCAAAGGGAGTGTTCATGAGAGACGGAACTCTCGGCGCTTACAACATCGCCGACCTGCGCGAGATCGCGCGCCGGAAACTGCCCAAGGGCATCTTCGAGTTCATCGTCGCGGCAGCGACATGCTCAAGGCGCTCGCGCTCGGCGCGCAGGCGGTGCTGATTGGACGGCCCACGTTGTACGGCACCGCAGCCGGCGGCCAGGCGGGCGCGGCCCGGGCAATCGTGATCTTGCGGCAGGAGATTGATTGTGCCCTCGCGATGCTGGGCTGCCCCGACGTTGCCGGTCTCAACCGCGACCGCGTGTTCCGGCCTGCGCCAGCGGATTTCACAAGCGCGCAAAGTGCCGAGGGATAAAGGGGACACCTTTATTTTAACTGCAGGACTCGTTAGCAATCAAAATATTAGACTACCCTTGGATTGATACCCAAATCGGCACCCCTCTTAGCATGTTATCTCTGAGCATTACCGGCTCTTCTTCGAGGGCGTAAACGTAGAGTGTGGGGTTGGCCACCACCCATGGCAATATTCGCTGCTTAGGCCCCAGGCATCTTAGGTAGTTTTTATTCAGAGGTCTTATGCCCAAAGATACCAGTACTGGTTCTTTGGCTGCAGTGGAATCGCTAGTCCAATAGAGCCAATCTCTACCAAGGAAGGCCGCTCCTGCTGAAAACTTGGATATAAAATCGAATTCGTGAACCGAAGGAAGCCTTACGCGTTTTCGCTGCTGTGGAGCTCCCGCGCTGGAGATATGAGGGTCTGCTCTTATTCCATATCGATCCAGAGCAAACAGATCGTATGATTCCTGGGCGGAAGCGCGGGGATCTACGGGGATATGCCATGTCAGGTCCAGTGCATAGCTGCGGATGCACGGCATGCCGGCCTCCACTGACTCGATCAAGAGCCAGCGCTGCGCGACATTACATGCCTCAAGTACCTCCTGGAATGCGTGTGTCGGAATACCAGGGGCCAATTTTAAAGATAGAGGCGCCAACAGCTCCTTGCCGTCAATCGAAATAGCGACGTCACTTCTTCTTCGCAAGCTGAAGCATGGGAAAAGTTTCGTTTTTCCAAAATCAGCCAGACTATAGCTATCTAGTGTCTTTAACGCGTTTTCTCCTCGACTGGAAACAAAGCTAAAAAAAAGATGTTTCATTAAGTCAGTCCACTCGTTGTGGAGGCATTTCGCTTCTCCGTTAAAAAAGGCACTTACGAACAGATACTCCATGATGGATCGATGGGCAAATTTCAAATTGCCTGACGCATCTCTATTCAAGAAAGACCGTTGCTCAAATTTCCAACTGTCAACTGCTGAGGCGTGCGCTGACATGAAATTACGCAACTGGTCTCGGCTGAGACGCTCTGGTTTCTTTTTGCGAGAGCGGTTCAAATAGATAAAGACGGCCACGAATTCAGAGAAGGGACGCAGCTCTTCTTTTCTTATACCCACTTTCTTTTCACGTTCTAACCACCCTTCGACAAGAAACTCATAAAGATTAACAAGATGTCGCGCGTCAATTCTGCCTTTCACGATTTCTGGAATTGCAACGAGAAGCATTGGACGCACGCTTAGCTCAGAAACTGTAGTCACAATATCCATTGCTTGGCGTCGATGCGTAAATCGCCAGAATGGAAATCGGCGCTTGATGTATGCGGAGACTTGATGGTCTGAAAATGGCGCGATGTACAACTTGTGAAACTTGTACGCTCCACTATCGCCGGCTCCGTGTGGCGCGAAAACTGCAACCCCCGGCTCCTTCGGAATCTCCTCATCGCTTGAGAAAAATTGGGTTCGACAGGTTACAACGACATTCTTAAAGCTCTCGCATGCTTTCATAAGAGTAACCAGCCGTGCTCGATGGTCCGATTGCGCGGCCGGATCTTCATCGAACGCGTCAAGTAGGATCGTCACCTCCTTGGGGTCAATTCCCGTATTCTTCGCGTCCGACAGTCGTTTGATTTTTTCCTCCACGTTCTCCGTGTTTAGCGGGATTAAGCAAATGCCACGGTTTTTAGAAGGGTGATTTAGTTGGTGTCGTGCAAAATAGTTCAGCAAGAATGAAGTCTTTCCCATTCCAGAGTCAGCCAACAGTAAGACATACTTGCGCCGACCTCCTTGGGCTAGATAGCCGTCCAGTGTTCGAAGCAACGGAGTTCGAACAGGGATAATTTGTCGAAGATCTTCCTCTGAAGCCGGATCTAACGGGGAGCAGTCGGGTTCAATGTAATACTCGACCGCGCCACGTATTTCGCCTATTTGGTAGACACTGGCGAGTTCGGAATTCCGCAAGGCGGTCTTTCTCTTATGCTCGGCGATGATTGGCAGCAGTTGAGCGCCAAGCGCAGCGACCCCGAGCAGAACAAGCACGACCGACACGATTAGACCGAGTAAGGTCAAATAACCGGCCAACGCTGTCCACTGAGAGTCCGTAAGCCCTATGTGTTCAGCGAGCTTTTGCAGCCGAGTTATGAGATCACTAATCGCGTAATTCAATGAAGTCGCCGTGGAGTGTAAGGGTATCTTTGAATTGGTTGCATCCTACTAAAGGTTGCTTGCTGTGGTCTTAACAATCGCAATGCATGTGCTCGTCGAAGTGCCGCGAGCGGGTTTGACCTGCTCTGTCACACGCGAGTTAAAAGGGGTTGCGTTATTGCGTTGTGAAGTCTGCGCAGCCATGCCGGAAGTTTCTGCCGGAAGAACTGGAAATACAATAATGCAAGCGCCGATGTCCCAACGCCGGCCATTCAGAACTCCGGGCAGCGGCTCTATGTTTCCCCTACTATGACAAGTGGCTCAAGCGTTTACAGGCGCTGCGCGCCGTCGAGCCTGCTCAGTTCGCGATCGAATGTCCCGAGAGGCAGGTGGCCCGCCTTGCGGGCAACTTCAAGGACAAGGCAGTCAGAGAAGCTCAAGGACGGCCTCTTGCTGAAGCGGGCGAGCGCCGCGGCGACAACGTCCGAATCCTGGACCGTCAGGTCCTTGTGGTTGAGCAGCATTTCGACCGCCGTGGCGGTATCCCGCGGAGCACGGTCGTACACCGAACTCAGCACCCACATCGCCTCGACCAGCACCAAGTGGGATACCCAGGCGCCCCGGGCGACGAAAGCCTCCGCCGCAGCGACCTGCCGGACGTCATCACGCGTCAGCAATCGGACGAGAACATTGGTGTCAACCGCGCGCATGGCGCTGCCTCACGTGACGCCGTATCCCCTCCTTCAGTTCGGCGAGCGTGCGGCGCGCAGGCGCCGTGGGGAACAACGCCCGATGCATTTCCTCGGAGGTGTACCGGCGTACTCGGCGGACGACTACGTTCTCGCCGTCTTCCGCCCACTCCAGCACCGAACCGGGGCCGACACCCAGCCTGCGCCGCACCTCGGCCGGCACCGAGATCTGTCCCTGCGCCGTCAGTTTCGATTTCGCGAGCGTCATAATGCCGATACATTACCACGGTAATCATATTGATGCAAAGGCCACGCGCGCCGCCCGGCTTCACCCGCGCTCAGTCATGCGTGAGGAACGCGGCGTCGCGCGGGGTGGATGAAATAAAAAAGTGCGCGGAGTGTGTAGGCGTAGCGGCGCAAGTTCGGCAATTGGCTTCGCACACTTTCCGTCGGGTCAAAATTGAACTATTGCACTGAGCGCGGTCCCAACTCTCGCCTCACTGCGGCTGGATCCCGGCCTTCTTCGCGATTTCGGCGTACTTCCGCAGATCCTCCTTCAGGAACCGGGCGAACTCCTCCGGTGAGCTGCCGACCGGCTCGAGATTGAGCGCGGCGAAGCGCTCGCGCGTGTCCGGCATCTGCACCATTTGGCGCACGGCCGCGCTCAGTTGGTCCACAACGGCCTTGGGCGTGCCGCGGGGACCGTAGATGCCGTACCAGCCGGTCGCCTCGTAACCTTTGATCCCGAGCTCGTCCACGGTGGAAACCGCGGGCAACTGCGCCGAGCGCTTCAGCCCGGTGAACGCCAGGGGCCGCAGCCGTCCGGCCTGCACCATCGGCACGACCACCGGGCTCGGGCCGAACATGAGCGGAATGTGACCGGCCAGCAGGTCGGTGATGGCGGGACCCGCGCTCTTGTACGGTACGTGGGTCAATTTCACGTTGGCCATGACCTGGAACAGTTCGCCGGCGATGTGGGTGAGGTTGCCGAACCCCCCGGAACAGTAGTTGATCTTACCCGGGCTCGCGCGGGCCATGTCGATCAACTCCTGCAGCGAGCGCGCCGGAAACGACGGATGCACGACGATGACCAGCCCGCTCGAATTGGCGATACGGCTGATCGGCGCGAAGTCGCGCAGCGTGTCGTAGGGAAGCTTGCGGTAGACCGCGGGATTGATGGTGTGAGCCCCGGCCGTGAACAGCAGCGTATAGCCGTCGGGCGCCGAGCGCGCGGCGATCTCGGTGCCGATGATGTAGTTCGCGCCGCCACGGTTGTCGATGACGACGTTTTGCCCGAGAAGCGCGGAGAGCTTCTGGCCGGTGATGCGGCCGACCACGTCGACCGCGCCGCCGGGTCCCACCGGGACGATGAGCCGCACGGGCCGCTCGGGATACGCGGCCGCACAGATCCCGGCGACGCCGACAAGAACAACAGCTTTCACCGCCAAGGACACGAAGGACGCCAAGTAAGAGCGATACAAGAACGAATAACGAATCACGATTCACGCTCCATCAGTCACGATTCATCACGTCACGCCTCATCAGCCCGGTAGGTCAGGCTGCCGCGCAAGCGGCTACCTGACAACCCGCCAATGCCGGGGAGCGTTGCACGCACCCCGGTCTACATTGCTTCATCCAATGCCGGGGAGCGTTGCACGCACCCCGGTCTACATTGCTTCACCACGTCACGCCTCATCAAGCAGGCACCCAGGCCATCGGCGCCTGATGTGCAAACACCGTTTTCACGTCAATGACCGCCGGAAGGTCCGAGGCCATCGCTGCTTCGAACGCCTTGCGGAAGTCCTGCGGCCTTTCCACCGTGGCGCCGAAGCAGCCGAACGATTTGGCGACACTTGCGAAATCCGTCGGCAGGAATTCGAAGCACTCGCCTTTGTTGGTCTGATCGCGACCCTGATAGGCGATGTTCAGATTGCGCAGGCCCTGGCCGAGCGAGTGGTTATTGTTGACGATCGTGACCGTCTTGATGCCGCGGCGGCGCGCTGTTTCGAGTTCCGGCAGATGGTAGAAGAAGCCGCCATCGCCGCAGAAGCAGATCACCGGCCGGTCGGGCGCGGCGCACTTCGCGCCGAGGGAGGCCGGGAAAGACCAGCCGAGCGATCCGGCGGCGCGGAAATAACGCTGCGTCGAGTGGCGCAAGTACACCAGCGTGCCGGTCCACAGCGCGGCATAGCCGGTGTCGGCGATGAGTATCGCATCCTTCGGCAGCAGTTCGGTCAACTCGCGGCAGATGCGCTCGGGGCGCAGCGGCACCTCGTCGGATGCGCGCGCTTTCTCCGCCTCGGCGCGCCATTCCGTCACAAACTTCATGGTGTGTGCGAGCCAGTCGTCGCGCTTCACGGCAGTCGCCGCTGTCGCCAGCGCCTCCAGCGCGGCCCGCACATCGGACTGAATGCCGATGACGCCGGGATAGTTGCGGCCAATTTCCACAGGATCGAGATCGATTTGGATGATGGCGGTGCCCTCTTTCGGCATCTTGTAGTTGGCCGTGGTGTGGTCGCTCGTGTTGCTGCCGGCGTAGACCACCAGATCCGCCTCGGCCACGACGTGATTCGCGCAACTGCGCCCGTAGCTACCGAGCATGCCGCGGAACAGGGGATGATCCTCCGTCATCGCGTGTTTTGCGTCGAGCGTGGCGACGACCGGCGCCTGAATGCGCTCCGCGAGACGTGCCACGGCCTCCGACGCCTCCGAGATAATCACACCGCGGTCCGCCACGATCACCGGCCGCGAGGAAGCCTTGATGGCCGCCGTCGCCCGTTGAACCCCCGCCGGATCGGGCGCGGGGCGGAATGCGGGATAGCGCGTGTGCGCTTCGTCCGCGACGATGTCAAACGTACCCTCGAGCGGCGTGACGGCATCGCCGGTGTAGCCCGCCATATCGAGGTGCACCGGGCGCGGCGTGCCGGTGGTCGCCTCGCGGAAAGCCTGCCGCATAAGATGCGGAATCTGCTCCAGCGTGTCGATCCTGCCGTGGAATTTTGTCACGGCCGTGTACAGCGGCTCGTGCGCGACCTCCTGGTAGGCGTTGCGATACTGGTTCGGCGCGACGTGGCGTCCGGTGAACGCGATCACCGCGGAGTGCCCGAGATAGGGATCCTGCATGCCGGAGGCGAGATTAGCCGCGCCTACCGACTGCGCCATGCACACGCCGGGGCGGCCCGACACGCGCGCGTAACCGTCCGCCATATAGGCTACCGCCTTTTCGGAGTGCCCGAGAATGCGCTTGATGCCGACATCCTCCATTTCCGCGAGCGCCCGGCGCAGGATCGCGTCCATGAAAAACACATGGGTGACGCCGTAGGCCTTGAGCATCTGCGCGAAGAGCCGCGCGCCCGTCATCTTTTGCGCCATCGATCTTCTCCCTGACAAAAACTCGTTTCGAGAACCGTGAACGGGTGAACGGGTGAACAAGTGAATGGGTAGAAGATCCCCGCTTCCCCGTGACTCCTCTGTCGGAGAGTGATTGTCGCACGAAATCGCGGTAACATGACCTCGAGCTTCCGCGTGCTTCCTGCTGCGACGGGGTCAATGAACGAGAAAGGAGGTAGTGTCTCAGTTACAATCCGTTCGTGTTGAGCGTAACGTAGTGGAGTCGAAACATGAAGGGCGGTTCCCCCTTCGACTCCAGGCGTGATACGCCTTACGCTCAGGGCGAACGGATGTCGATAGTCAAACTGAGACACCGCCAGAAAGGACGCAGTGCCATGCAAAGACTGTTGTATATGCTCACGGTGGCGGCAACGACCGCGCTCGCGCTCCCGGTGCTGGCGCAATATCCGGGCAAGCCCATCCGCATCATCGTCCCGTTTGGGGCGGGCGGTCCCTCCGATCTGCTGGCTCGCACCACCGGTCAAAAGCTCACCGAAGCCTGGGGACAGCAGGTGTTGATCGACAACCGCCCCGGCGCGAACGGCGTGCTGGGTTCGGAACTGGCGGCGAAAAGCGCGCCGGACGGCTACACGCTGCTGATGGGCACCAACGGCACGCACGGCATGAACGCCAGCCTGTACCCGAAACTGCCGTACGACACGATCAAGGATTTCGCGCCCATCACCCGCATCGGGCTGGCGCCGTTCGTGCTGGTCGCCCATCCGTCGTTGCCGGTGCGCTCGGTGAAGGAATTGATACAGCTCGCCCGCGTGAGACCAGGCGAGATCACTTCGGCATCGGGCGGCAGTCCATCGCAGCTCGCCGCCGAGTTGTTCAAGCGAACGGCGCGCATCGATGTGGTGGTTGTGCCGTACAAGGGCAACGCGCCTGCCGTCTCTGCCGTGATCTCCGGGGAGGTTTCGCTCGTTTTCGGCGGCATCGCGCAGTCCGCCCCGCAAGTGAAGGCCGGCCGGTTGCGTGCTCTGGGGGTCGCCAGCCTCCAGCGCTCGTCCGTCATGCCGGATGTGCCGACGGTGACGGAGTCCGGCCTGCCGGGTTTCGAAGCCGGGGCATGGTACGGGCTGCTTGCTCCCGGGGCGACCCCGCGCGCCATTGTCGAGCGTATCAACGTCGAGGTCGTGAGGATCGTCCGATCGGCCGAGATGCAACAGCGGCTGCGCAGCGAGGCGTTCGAGGTGCCTGCCGACACGCCGGACCAGTTCGCTGCCGTAATCCGCGCGGAAATCGCAAAGTGGGCGAACGTCGTTAAGGAGGCGGGTATCCGCGCGAACTAGCAGACGGTTCAAGGACGAGTCAAATTGTTCGGACTTGTCGGCGAGTACCTGACTTTCCAGGCAATCGCACCCAAACGCCCAGAATTTTCCTCACGGTTGCAAGCTATACGCGCGCAGCGTATAGTTAGCGCAATGGTCTTTGTCGAGCTCACTCCGTTCATCGCTTTTCGTACCGAGCACTGGAGCGACGAAGAATTGCGCAGACTGCAAGAGTTTTTGCTTGCCACGCCAGACGCAGGCGACGTCATCCCGGGCAGTTCTGGTTTGCGCAAGCTGCGCTGGTCTGCACAAGGACGCGGCAAGCGGGGTGGCGCGAGGGTGATCTACTACCGGCATGTGCCGAAAGAACGCATCTACCTGATTTACGCTTATGTTAAGAGTTCGCAAGCTGACCTGACGCGCGAGCAGATCAAGGCGCTGGCACAACTGATGAAGGACATCAAAAATGGATAAGCAGCATTTCGATCAACTGGTCAAAGGCGTGCGCGAAATGAAGCGCCATATGGCAGGAAAGCGCGTGCGGGGCGTAAGAACGACCGAACTGCCCGCGCCGGACGTGCGTACTATCCGCGAGGCGGCCAAGATCAGCCAGAGCCAGTTCGCGAAATTGATTGGCGTGAACCTGCGCACGTTGCAAAACTGGGAGCAGCAACGCACGCAGCCCACCGGGCCTGCCAGGGCGCTGCTCAAGATCGTTGCTTCAAACCCGAAGGCGATCGAGGCGTTGCACGGATAATTCTGATCTGTTCCCGGTTGGGCGAAAACGTGGCCGGTTTCCGATGGCGCTCCAAGTATAATCTTCCGGAAATTTGACTCGGAAATGTGACTCTGACCCGTGACGCATTTCCGTCCGCGAAGAAGCGAGCGCCAGTCTCCCATTCTGATGCGCACATACATCAAATATGATGTTGCCTCGCCATGGATTTCAGCGTAGAGTTCTATGAGACAACGGCGGGGAAGCGCCCCGTGCAGGAGTTTCTGGACGA
>MERI01000158.1:10002-18423 GCA_001772005.1 Betaproteobacteria bacterium RIFCSPLOWO2_12_FULL_62_58
GGATTTCAGCGTAGAGTTCTATGAGACAACGGCGGGGAAGCGCCCCGTGCAGGAGTTTCTGGACGAGTTGAAGAACCGGATGCGTGACTGGCAGGAGAGAACGAAGTCATGAAAACGACCAATTTCGATCGATACCTCACGGAACAAATGCGGAATCCAAGGTTTGCCGCCCGTTTTGAGCGCGCCGGCGAGGCATGGGATGTGGCACTGCAGATTGCCGCCCTGCGCGAACAGGCCGGGCTTTCCCAGAAGGAACTCGCGCGCCGCCTGAAGACCTCCCAACAGCAGATCAGCCGCCTGGAATCACCTGATTACGAAGGTCATTCGCTTGCCAATTTGCGCCGCGTCGCCGAAGTTCTGCACGCACGAGTCCGAGTCGTTTTCGAGCGGGAAGAAAAGGACACCGGCAATCGTGCGGCCGAAGCCGCCGCTCACTATAGGGTCAAACGCACATCCGTCAAACGATCATGAAACGAGGCAATAACAAGGGTAACTTTTCCAGCCGGACGAACGGACAGGACACCACGGAAAAGTTACACCGACCCGAATGGCGCTACGCACACTGCAAAACTGGGAGCAGCACCGCACGCATCCCACCGGGCCCGCCAGGGCGCTGCTCAAGATCGTTGCTTCAAACCCGATGGCGATTGAGGCGTTGCACGAGTATATCTAATCTGTATCCGAGACGTGTCCTTGAATTGGTTGGTTTCCCGGACGACGATTGAACGTTGAAGCTGGATCGACTCAGATGAAGAGCGGAGCAGTCGCCTTTCTAGATATCCTGGGTTTCAAAGGAATATGGCGCGTCAAGCCTGAGGAGGAGGTGCTAAACCTCGTGATGGGAGTGGCGGAAGTTGTGACGCGCGGGTACAAACACCCGCCTCCGGAAAAGCGCTGGCCTGAGTGCTCCCTGCCTCAAGTAACGACGCTATCAGATACCATTGTAATCACGATGGACTCACTGGATCGATCGTGCGTTCTGCTGCTAGCGAACACATTGTATGGCGTGATGATGCATTTCCAAAAACATGAACTATTCGTTCGCGGCGCGATAGGCTGGGGCAACTACGCGCAAATGGGCAACACATTTCTGGGTCCAGCGATTGACGATGTTGCGGCATGGCACGAACAGGCGAATTGGATTGGCGTTGTGTCGACTCCGACGACTAACTACATCATTGATCGTTTTTCACCATTCGCAATGGATATAAATGGATTCAGCGTCGACCAATTTGTCAAGTACGATGTTCCTGGAAACGGTGGAGCCACGTATCGATTAAATTCGTTTAACTGGCCTGGTTATCTCCAAGCGTCGTACAAGGAAATGCCAGTTCAAGGGAAGAGCACTGCTCGCGCCGCAATGGAAGCGCTCTTCATGAATCAACATGCTTTGGATGCCTCTGTGTTGAAGAAGTATGAAAACACACTTCGATTTGTCGACTACGCGGTAGGTTTTATGCGGCCTGTCGAGCGCAAGGCGCATCCTGCATAAACTCTTCATGCGGTAGCATAACGCCGAGCACACCCCGTGAAATCGATCGCCCTCTGTCGTAACCCTGATCTGAAACATCATGTTACTCAGGGCGCCGCGTGGCTGGCGCAAAGCGCTGGCGGCGTGAACACTGCCGCGCTAGCCTATGCGGCATTTGAGTTTCGTCTGGCCATCGAGCGACTGGGTCTCCACTACTGGGCTGAGCTGCTGTCTCGCAAGCTTGAGGAGAAGGATCTTCGGGACCTCGCTTCCTTCAAGCGAATCGAGAACAGGATCTATGATCTCGGCGGGCATCAGAAGGAGATTGACGGTCACTTCGAATTCATGCGAGTTGTGCTTGGTCTACTGAAGATCGAGCGGAAACTACCGACTCCAAAGCTGGGCGAGCTTTCGAGCCACTGGCACCAGTGTAGTGAGCTATGCCATATCGGTTGGTCACTCGTGGCTGGCGATCCGCAGCTCGCCGCGGAGTCCTACACCGCGTTGAAGACAATAGAGGCACTTCTCAATGAGCAAGTTGCCGATCTCGTGACGTGGCCGAGAATTTCCGACAGCTCCTTTGCGGATCTCCGAACTAGGTACGTGGCTGGTCTAGCCAATGCGAGTGACGTACAGCGGTATTTTGAGGAAAGGGGTGCGTGGGCGAAAGTCGAGTACAACGATGATCGTCCATCCGAGTTCGTCGGGGAACCTATCCCACCTATGCCAAAGAGCGAGGCAAGTTGAGCGTGCACCGCTTGAACGGCGGTCTAGCCGGCGCACGCACACGGACCACCACTGCGCGTTGCGCGCTCACCCGGACGTGATGAACATTTTTCTGGGCGTGTTCGACGAGGGACGGATTACCGACAACAAGGGGCGTCTGATCGATTGCTCAAACGCGTTGTTCGTCCTGACCTCGAACTTCGGGGCGGGCGAAGTGGATTTCCGGACCGCGGAGACCGACGAGTTGCGCGCGCTGGCCGAGCGCTTCATGCGCCGCGAGCTGGTGAACCGGATCACCGGCGTCATCGGCTTTCGGCCGCTCGACGGCAGACACCTCGCGCAGATCCTCGATCAGATTCTCACGGAGAAGGCGCGATTGTTCGAGGCTGAGAAGGGCCTGATTATCGATGTCGATCAGTCAGCCAGAAAGGTTCTGCTGGAACGTGGCTACAGCCCGGATCTGGGCGCGCGGCCGCTTGAGCGCGCAGTCGATGAGTGGGTGGTTCAGCCGCTGGTCGATGCTTGGTTCGCGAAGCAGCTAAGAGCGGGTCGCGTTCGATTTACAGTGGCGACGCCGGCGCAGTCTTCGCCGCGCGATCTTCCGGGTAACGTCACCGTGCTTGGCGGCGCCCGTGGCGGTGCGGGTAGCCGGGCTGCCTCGTCGACCGCAACCGCGATTACGTTTTCGCAGGAATAACAAGCGGAGATTTGTAAGATGGCGCGGAAATTGACGCTGACCTTCATGAGCGGATCGCGTGACGGCGAGGTAGTACAACTGCAAACCGCTGGCGCGCCGCCGTCCATCTCGATCGGACGGCTTGCGCCCTGCGAGCTGGCGATATCCGACGACCCCGATCTCTCACGCCGCCACGCTCGACTCGTCTGGAACGGCTCGTCCTGGATGCTGGAAGACCTGGACAGCAGCAACGGAACCTTCATCGGCGAGTTCCAAGCCGCGCGCAGAGTTTCGGGACCTACCCCGATCAAGGACGGCGACATTTTTCGCGTGGGGCTCACGCGCTTGCGGTTGGGCAGTGCCAAGGACAAACGCGTTGCGACTGCCGCCGCGGCTGCGAACGCGACACGGTCCTGACCTGCTATCTTTCACGTTGGGTCCCAGTGCCCGCCACGACTAAAGGCAACGCCCAACTCAATCCACCGTTGGCCAGCGTCCCTCTGCCGTCATCCTTCCGCCTTCTGCCTTAGAGCATGTAACGAAATGACTTACCCCCACCCTAACCCTCCCCCTGGCTTAGGGGGAGGGAATATCATTTTGTTACACGCTCTTAGTTTCACGCCGCCCCGTCGTGCGATGCGATCGCCACGACCGCAGGACCGCTGGAGCGGTTGCTCCAGGCGTGGTTGGTGCCCCGCTGTACCACGATGTCGCCGGCTTTCAGGTGCACTTCCTGCGTGTCCAGCACCAGCACGATCTCGCCTTCCAGCACGAGACAGAATTCGAGGGTGCGCGTCTTCTGCATGTAAGGGTGCGGCGATAGAGGGGAGTAAGTGGAGGCGCCGGGTGAGCCCATGGCGCGGAAAAACGCCTGGACCTCGGCGGCGCCGATCTTGCCTTTCCAACTGTCGTCGGGCGGAACGGTAACGACCCTGCAAACAGTGCCTCGGGCCGGCGGCTCGAGTGTGTGGGGCAGGTGCAGCGTTTCAAAAACGATCTTTGCCGGGTGACTGTCAGTGACCCACAGACGCGCGGAGGCGTAGCCCGGCCGCGCCGGATCGGTGCGCACGTCGGGCGCCGGGCCGTCGCTCACCAGAACGCCCAAGCCCGGCTCGCGGTCTATGGTGACGATTCTTCGCGCCGGCTTCACGCCGTCGGGAAGCTTGGGCGCAGTGCGTATCGGTACGTCCTTCCCTTGGGCCAGTCCCTGCGGCCCGTCCACGAAGCGCGCCGCGAACATGTCGAAGGCCATCGAAGCGCCCTTGGGAAAGCTCCACTGGTGCCATGTGCCGACCTGGACGACGATGTCGCCGGGTTTCATCAAGAGCTTGCAATCGTCCAGGATCAGTTCGCGCTCGCCCATGAGCATGATGCCGTAGTCTATGGTCTGGGTCTTGTGCATCGCGGAGGAGTAGAAATTGTTGCCGCCCCGGTCCCACACCCTGGTGGCGTTGGGCCGCAGCTTCGGCGGGTGTGCCGGCACCACATCCCGGTCCTTCGCCGGGTTGTAATCTGCGGGCCGCGCCGGGCCCTGGACGACACGAAGGTGCCCGCCGTTGTCAGGGCCAGGGAAGACGTAGTCCAGGTTCCCGTCATCGTTGCTCCCGGAAAGCGGAGCAGGGTTTTCGTTCCACACCCAAAGATCCGTGTGGCCGCGGCCGGCGCCCATCGAGGCTTCGTGGGCATTAGGCGCCGGGCCATCCCATACCACTCTCGACCTGCCGCGCTCGTCATTGCCGGTCACCACGCGCCGAATCGGTTTCAGTCCTGTCGCCATGACTTTTTGCCCCCCTTTTGAAATGTGGTGTCTTTGCGTGACCCGGGAACAGCGCAAAAGCACTCCACCTTTTGTGCGTCCCATCGCCGTTGATTATAGCGCGCTCGTCAGCCGCAGAAGCATCATGTATGTCCGCGCCGTGCTGTAGAATCGCTGAGCGTATTCAGCAAGCCACCGGAGGAAAACTGATGAAAGCCGCTCTGAACGTTCTTGCCGTCATACTTACGCTGTTCCCGGCCGGGATCGCGCATCCCCAGGCCTATCCGGCCAAGCCGGTCCGCATCATGGTCGGCTACGCGCCGGGCGGCGGCGTGGATGTCAGGCGACGAATGGTTTGAGTACGGCGGGATTGGGCGGGATTAAGCGGGACGTTGCGGGATAAGATCAGGGGATCAAAGGGTTACGGCAACTCGGGCGATGATGGGGGAAAAACGACGTGCGACAGATGCTTTGAGTACGAAGTGGCGCGTGCGTCACATGGTTTGAGTACGCTTTGGAGGGGAGGATGACGGCCTGGTGAACGCCCAAACCAGTGCAACGACCCAGCCCACGAGCGTCCAACCCAAAAAAAGGTTGAGCACCAGAATAGCCTCCGCATTGTGATGCTTTCCGACAAGCGCGACGAGGGTCGGGAGGAAATAAATCGACGCAATCGCAGCAACGACCAGTATGATCAGACTCACGCCGAGCAGACCGTGCCAACTAAATGATGAACGCTCTCCACCACCAGCCACCGCTACGACCACAGCCAGGATAATCACCACCGCGCCGATCGTCGCGATCCACGTAATTGCATCCCATATTTTATTCACGATCAGCCTCCTTTAAGTCCTGTAGCACTTTTGGAGAACGAGATTGAGACGATGCGGCCGACTTGTCATTGGAGCGTCCGTAAGCATTCGTTGTACTGAACTAGCGTCCTGGCGAACCCGGTTAAATCGTATTGCTCATCCAGCCCGCCCGACGTCGACACAAGTCTTGCCAATAGCTTCTTGCCGACGTTCATCTGCGCGAGCCATTCCTCTGTAAGAACATTGTGATCGACAGCCCCAATCCTCGGAGCAACATCTCGCACGTCCATCTTGATCGACTCGTTTTTATCAACCCGAATCGTCAATATGGCCCCCCTTCGAAGCGCCAACAGATCATTAGAGAATATATAAATGCTGCGTTGAACCGAGGTGAACCCTTGGAATGAAAACGCCAGCTTGCCTACCGGAGAGCCAAGCCTACAACTCTGTTTATCATTCATCTTATCGACGACTCGTTCGAATCGCCAACCAACCGCTGGCGCTGCGGTCTTCTTTTTTGTGGCGTCAGCGGCGAATGACACGATTGAAAATATACACAGAAGCAGAGCGCCTACACTTCGCCACCCGCCCATATTGCCCTCCCGATGATATAGAGATTCTCAGCAGCATCCTTCGCGACGTGCTGCTGATCATACGCCGGATTGTCGCTCTTGATGATCACGCCGCCGGCGGCGAAGTCAACCTGCAGGCGCTTCGCGACCAGCTCGCCCTCGTACATTAGTACATAGATGCCGTCCTGAGTGACTTTCTCCTGCCCGGTGTCCACCAGGACCAGCGCGCCATCGCGAATGGTGGGCGCCATCGAGTCACCTTTCACTCTGATCACCGCCAGGTTTTTAACGGCGACGCCCTTCTGCGCCAGCCAGTCGCGACGGAAGGCGAGCTTGCCGATCTCCGATTCTCGCTCTACCACGCGGCCCGCCCCGGCGCCGGCCTCGACGTTGTAGCGCGGCACAAACACGAACTCTGCATCTCGCTCAGCCGCGGGCTGTAGCGTCGGCTGTGCTTCTTGCGCTGAACGGCTCGCGACGATCTCGTCAATCTGCCGCTGCACGTCGGGTGGCGGTTGATATTCAGTGCGCACGCCGCGCCGTCCGCCTTGCGCGGGCATCTCCCGCGACGGCCATTTCTCTCTACGGGCGACGTCGTGGACTCGGCGTTCTGAGCGTGGAAGCCCACGGACGCCGAGTCCAGACAATGCTTTCGCTGCATACCACTTAGCGTCCGAGTTCATCGCCAGAACTCGGACGCGAACTCGGACGCGTCAGCCAAACGTCCGAGTTCATGTAACACGATGTTTTTCCTTCTGAAGTGTCCATTTATTAGGTTCTCACCCAAGACGCGAACTCGGACGCTATTTCGGTCGTTCCGACCTTACTTGTTGACATTACGTCCTAACGTCCCTACACTCCCGTCCGTGCCTACGAACCAGTCAATAATCGACGGCCCGCAAAAGCCAGTCTCTAAGGACTGGCACAAGATCGACATCATCTGTTCTCTATGGCGCCTCGGTACGAACCTGCAGCGCCTTTCTCGCAAGAACAACTACGCGCGCACCGCGCTATGCAACGCGCTCTATCATCCGTGGCCCAAAGCGGAACGCATCATCGCCGAAGCGCTCGGCGTGCCCCCCGAACAGATCTGGCCCTCGCGCTACCACCCGGACGGTTCCCCGCGCAGCGGACGCGGAGAGCGCGGTCTCGGACGCTACAAGCGCAAGGCATCGCGGCCCGCATCAAATCATAGCACCGCGGCGCATCCGCGCAACGTCAAGATCGCAACGGAGATTTGACGTGAAACGGGCGCGAGACACGTTCACCGCGGAGCTTTTCGACGTTCCGTGCACGGCACCCGCGCTCCCTGGTTCTATCAATTTCTCGCGCGAGATCGCGGCAACGATGTCGTCCGCGCTCAAAGCGTGCCCCGCGGATCGCATCGAGGTCGCCGCGCGCATGACGCGATTGATGGGCCGCGAGATCACGCTTTCAATGCTCAACGCCTACACCGCTGAGAGCCATGTCGATCACAACATCAGCCTGGAGCGCGCGATCGCGTTCGACGTCGCAACGGAATTGCAGGGACTGCTCGCGTTTTTCGCCGCGAAGACAGGCTGCGGCATCCTGGTCGGTGAAGATGCATTGCTCGCGGAGTGGGGGCGAGTGCAGCAGGCGAAATCTGAAATTGCCGAGCGCGAGAAGGCGCTCAAGGAACGGATGAGGGGGAAGCGATGATATCGCGCGCTCGCGATCTCATTGCTTGGGCGGTTCTCCGGCTGCTGTACCCGCGAGCCACGGCCCGATGCGCTGGTATAGCGCTTCTGCGGCTGGACGCGACAGCGATATGTCCACTTGATAAAGACGGTCGGCTGCGCTCGCTCCAATGCACTCAACATATAGCGACCGCGTCGCGTCGTTGGCCCGGACATCCTGGATCGATTCAATCTGCAGGAAAAACGGAAATTTTTCATCCATGAGGGGCCTCCTGTGATTAGAGAAAACGACTCTACCGGTTGTGACTCTAGCACGGCGAGCGCCTCTCGCCCTTTAACTCAGGAAGCGCCTATGAACAACAATAAAAACGCCCCTTTAAGCGCATTGAAAGACGCTTATTCCGCTGTCGAACTCGCGGCGCTCAAGGTGCCCGGCTGGCCGACGAGCGCCCGACGCATGCGCGCGCGGCTCGATCGCAAGGGCGTGCCGGCAGTAGAAGTGCCCTGCCAAGGCGGCAAAGGCGGCAAGCGGCGGGAGTATTTGGTGGCGGGGCTGCCGGCGGCGTTCCGCGATTATCTCGCTGAGATGATGATCCGGGGCGCGGCGCCGCGGCCCCTCATATTAGTACAGGAGAACCGCAATGATCGAATCGCGCAATCCGTCGCAGCACGTGATCGAGGAGGCAGAGCTGAATATGACCACCCTGAGCGTTTATCAGGCGCTGCTCCTGTTGCAAGTCGAAAACCTGG
>MERI01000159.1 GCA_001772005.1 Betaproteobacteria bacterium RIFCSPLOWO2_12_FULL_62_58
AGTGTAGGCGCCCGTTCGTTCCCTTCCTCCAGGGTTTGCCTGCGACACTGAGCGCGGCACGCGACATGGCGTACGGCGCGATTCGAGGACAGGCGCATTGAACGCGCCGCCGCCAAAAGGGCGATCGAATGACTGAAACATGGGCACTTGCCACCTTGTGGGTGGGTCTCGCGCTTGCCGCCGCAATGCTGTCGATCTTCTTCCGTATCGCGACCGCATTGGGAGAAATCGTGGTCGGCATCGCGGCCGGCGCGGTAATCGGCGGCGCCGCGCTCGGTTCCGACGCATCATGGATCAAATTCCTCGCGGGGGCGGCGGCGATCGTGCTCACTTTCCTCGCCGGCGCCGAACTCGATCCGGTGGTGTTCCGCGCCAAATTGAAAGAAGCTACCGCCGTCGGACTGGTAAGCTTCGCCGCACCGTTCCTGGTCTGCGCGGGGGCCGCCTACTATCTGCTCCACTGGGATACTCAGGCAAGCTGGCTCGCCGGTATCGCGATGTCCACGACGTCGGTCGCGGTAGTGTACGCAGTGATGCTGGAATTCGGGCTCAACAAAACCGATTACGGCAAAACGGTGCTCGCAGCGTGCTTCGTCACCGACCTCGGCACCGTGCTTGCGCTCGGGTTGCTCTTCGCGCCCTTTACCTATAAGACCATCATTTTCGTCGTCACCGCGCTTGCGGCGTGCCTGCTGTTGCCGCGAATGACTCCACGGTTCTTCCAGCGCTTCGGCGCGCGACCTTCAGAGTTCGAGACCAAGTATTTGCTGCTTGCGCTGTTCGGACTGGGCACGCTTGCAGCTTGGGCGGACAGTGAGCCGGTGCTGCCCGCCTATGTAATCGGGATGGTCCTTGCGGGCACTGTCGGGCGCGATCACGCGTTGATCAGGCGTTTGCGCACGCTCACCTTCGGGCTGCTCACGCCATTTTATTTCTTGCGCGCCGGATCCTACGTCGCGCTGCCCGCGCTGTTCGCAGCACCCGTCGCATTTCTGATCCTGTTGGTATCGAAGATCGCCGCCAAGTGCGCGGGTGTCTATCCCGTCACCAAGATGTATGGGGCGCCAAACAAGGAGGCGATGTACACGACACTGCTGATGTCGACCGGGCTCACCTTCGGCAGCATTTCGGCGCTGTTCGGGCTCACCCACGACATCATCGATCAGGCGCAATATACGCTGCTGATCCTGGCGGTCATTGCGAGCGCGGTAGTGCCCACCCTGATTGCCAACGCTTTCTATCTGCCGCACCATTTGTTGCCCAAGCCGGAGAACATTTCGGTCCCGGCAGCGCAGGAACAGCGCCCGGCGACCCAGTCGTCACACACGAAGACAGGAGCATAACGATGATCAACCGGATCCTAGTGGCGTACGACGGCTCCGATCCAGCAAGAAAAGCCTACGATTTCGCGCTCGACCTTGCGCAGAAATATCAGGCAGAAGTATGGGTGCTCACGGTGGCGCGGCCACCGGACTTCGCCGAGGACGTTGAGACCGAGGCGATATTGGAACGCTCGAGCAAGTACCATCACCGGCTGCTGGCGCAGCTCAAGCAGCAATCCGCAGGCACCACGCTCCATATCCATTTCGAGGTCGCGGTCGGCCATCCGGCAGAGCAAATTATCTATCACGCTGAACAGCACAAGGTGGATGTGATCGTAATGGGCCATCGTGGCAAGACGTTCTTCGAGCGGCTGCGCCTGGGCTCGGTTTCCAAGCAGGTGATGCACTACGCCAACTGCGCGGTTACCGTCGTGCGGTGACGTTCGGACGCGCGCGATGCTGCAGTTCGTCATCCCCGGCTTCGGCACGCTCGAGATCGAACATCTGGTGCTCGACTACAACGGAACGCTGGCATGCGACGGGGTGTTGATCGAGGGGGTGCGCGAGCGCCTCGAGCGCCTGGCGCAAGACCTGCACATACACGTGGTCACCGCCGACACGTTCGGCAAGGCGCGCGCGGAACTTGCCGGAATTTCGTGCCAGCTTGAAGTTCTGCCGGTGTCAAGCCAGGACCAGGCCAAGCGCGCTTACGTCCAACGGCTGGATGGCGAGCGCGTGGTGGCGATCGGTAACGGGCGTAACGACCGGCTCATGCTTTGGTCCTCGGCCCTCGGTATTGCGGTAACACAGCGTGAGGGAGCCGCTGCTGGAACACTAGTCGCGGCGGATGTAGTGGTCCCGACCATTACCGATGCGCTTGATCTGCTTACGCATCCTTTACGGCTGGTGGCTACGTTGCGTTCTTAGCGTACCGACAGGCGCTTCGTGTCGGCACCAAAGAACTGCGCGCGCCAGGCGCAGCTCGGTAGATGTGTCCAAGAGAGCGAGTGAGATGCGCGTTCGAGTTCAGGACAAGACTTTGCGCGGTGATTATTTCGACGCGCGTCTGCGTGAGTCGCTAAGTATCGGAGTCTGTCCTGCATGCCGGGAGTTGATCGACAGCGAAAACGATTACTTTTCATTTTTGCTGGTCGAAACCTACCGAGTTCGCAAAATACAGGAAGAAATCGCCGCAGCCCTCGGTTTCTGCATGAAACACGGGGCACGGTTAAAACAATTCGCAGAAAAACCGTATCAAATTACTTTTCTCAGCTCGGCATTAGTTCACGACATCCTCGACCAGCTACGGACCTTCGTCCGCAACGGTAGGGGAAAACGGCGCTCCGCGCTCATTATGCCGCATCCATGTCCGGCCTGTAAGCTTGGCGAAGGAGTGGCCGCCACAAAAATCTCCGTGCTGGGCAAGCTTCTTCAACAGCCGGATGATGCCGTGCTATACGGGCATCCGGGACTGCTGTGCTTTCCTCATTTCCAAAGTTTGCTTCCCTATTTGGGGCCCGCGTTGTTTGAGCGCTTGCTCACGATGCATCAGCGGACCCTTGAACGCACTAAAGACGCTTTGGACACGATGCCCACGACATCGGCGACGTATCCATCACTTGATGCATCCTGGAGAATAACCGAAACTTTACGAGCCGCTCTCACCGCCGCTGCTGGCAGCGAGGAGGGGCTCCCCGTTTGGCCGGCCCTTGAAACGCCGGACGGCAAACGTGTTCAGCGGAATCCGGTCAATGAGTTCGCGGCAGACCTCAAGCGAGACGATATCTGTCCGATCTGCCTCGAAATCCGCCGGGCATGGCGAGAATGGATGACATGGCTGGAAGGTGCGACCGCGCAGAACGAAATTCTTGAGGATGTGCTTCCCACCTGTACAGACCATGTTTGGGCGGGCGCGCGAGTTAGCAACCCGCGATGCGCCGTCGCGATTGCCCGTAACGTGGTGGAAATAGAGCTGGGCCGCATCCATTTTGGCCAAGCGCTCATGTCGGAAGCACGTTCAACGGGACGGCAACGGCTCAGCGAACGCCTTCAATCCTGGTTTCGGGGGGCGCACTATCGCCTTGCCATGGCCCGCGGGGGCGTGGCGCTACCTATTCCATGCCCGGTGTGCCGCCGCTTGGACGCAGCCAGAGACCGCGTTCTTGAGCTGCTTTTCGCGCTGCTTCAAGAACACCGGCATCGGATCGCTTTTGAAAATGGCTACGGCTTATGTCTCAAGCACCTCTCGCGCGCTCTGGCACTGCAGCCGCCTCAAACCATCCAACGCATATTGATTGAATGCGAATCCGCGAAACTTTCTCGCCTCGAATGGGAACTGGAGGAAGCATTGCACAAGTGGACCTGGCCGGCACGGGCCGAGGCCCAAGGAACCGAGCAAACGGCTTGGCGGCAGGCGGTCAGCCGGCTTTCAGGCTCCTTTAAAGCAACTGATCTCCCGCAGCTATCGTGAAAGACTTGTCGGCGCGCTTCACCATCGGCTGGCCGACGTTCGCATGCTGGTTGTTATGGCACTGGGTTTGCGCCGCGATACGGAGGCCGCGGACGACCTCGTGGAGCGCGCATTGCGTCATCCAACGAACGTTGTCGAAGCACTGGAAATCGTAAAAAACCTGCGCGTGCTTCCTGCCGGGCAGCCGCGCTACAACGCTTTACGCGATCTCTGCGAACGGCATCCCGCCGCAGTGGTGCGGATCGCAGCGATGGCCGCCTTAGCCGGAATGCCGTCTGGGAAAAGTCATCATTGAACCCCGCTGCGCAAGCTGCGCTCGGACGTATTTCGAAAACCATCCTCCACCGCTTGCGCCTCGGGACGCCATTAACTACTATTGCCAGCACAAGGAGATGGCATTCCTCCTTTAAGCTCCAACAAAACCGCCTGTCAGGCTGATGATGCCTACGGTTTTCCTCGGCAAAACAGAGAACCAGGGCGGCGGTTTCGAATGTTTGTCTCTTGCGGCAGCCGGCTTCTCCCCGTAACCGAGGTGATTTCCCGATCTCTTGTGCCAGGAGGAAGATCATGGAATCAGCTGAGGATAAGGCGGGCGGTAACCTTGATGCCGCGAATTTCCAGTTTCCCCAATTCATCGTCTGTCACTCGTGCGGAGTGAAACGCCGCGTGAACAGGCGAGAGATCTGCGAGATGCCGGAGGGGGTGGCCGGTGTCGCATGGGCGAATTGCGGCAGGTGCCATCACACCTTCGTCCGCTTCATCGGCGAAAAGAAACCCGCGGCTCGGCTAATGCAAATGTGGCTGGGGCTTCAAGAGAAATAGCTGCCGAGCGCGTCTGGTACTGCTTCGCGACAGCAGGAAGAGGGGCCGCGTTCATCCCTTTGGTGAAGTGTGACGACCATGGCGACAGCTACGGACAAATTATGGTTTACAATCTGTGACCCGAGTTATCCCGTCAATCACCGTTCGTCAGGAGCAGCGACATGTCATTAAACAAACGCAGCCAGCTTATCACCCAAGGCGTGCAGCGTTCGCCCAACCGCGCGATGCTGCGCGCGGTCGGTTTCAAGGACGCCGATTTCAGGAAACCGATTATCGGCGTCGCCAACGGTTACTCGACGATCACGCCGTGCAATCTCGGCCTTGACGATCTGACGAAACGCGCCGAAGCGGCGGCGAAAAAAGCGGGCGCAATGCCGCAGACGTTCGGCACCATCACGGTGTCCGACGGCATCTCAATGGGCACTGAGGGCATGAAATTCTCGCTGGTGTCGCGCGAGGTCATTGCCGATTCGATCGAGACGGCGGTGCAGGCCCAGCGCATGGATGGCGTGATCGCGATCGGCGGCTGCGACAAGAACATGCCGGGCGCGCTGATCGCGATGGGACGCATGAACATTCCGTCGATTTTCGTCTACGGCGGCACCATCAAACCCGGTCATTACAAAGGCAAGGACCTCACCATCGTGAGTTCGTTCGAGGCGGTGGGCGAATACACCGCCGGCAAGATTTCCAAAGAGCACATGCTGGGAGTGGAGCGCCGGGCCTGTCCCGGCGCGGGTTCATGCGGCGGCATGTACACCGCCAACACCATGTCCTCGGCGATCGAGGCGATGGGCATGAGCCTCCCGTACTCCTCGACCATGGCGGCGGAAGACCGCGAGAAGC
>MERI01000160.1 GCA_001772005.1 Betaproteobacteria bacterium RIFCSPLOWO2_12_FULL_62_58
CTTGCCGCCGGCGCCGGCGCAGAAATCGACGACGAGGTCGCTGCGTCTTGGCGCCACCAGGAAGCCCAGCAGCTGGCTGCCCTCGTCCTGCACTTCGACCGTGCCGTTCAGGAATAGCGGGTGGCGGTTGAGCACGGGCCTGCCGCTGACCCGGATACCGACCGGCGAATACGGCGTCGGCTCGCCTGCGATGCCGCTTGCCGCAAGTTCGCGCAGCACCGCTGCGCGCTCGCCGCGCACGGTGTTCACGCGCAGGTCGAGCGGCGCCGGCTGCTGCAGCGAGCGCCCCAGCGCGAGGATTTCCGCTTCGGTCATCTGCGGCCTGAGTCTTTCGATCAACCAGTCGGGAAAATCGGCCTGCACGCCAAGCGGCAGATCATCGAGCGTCACGGTCTTGAGCTTTCCGATCCACTCGGCTTCATCGGGCTTGAGCAGTGGCGCCAGTTCGCGCGCGCTTACACCCGCAACACGCACGAGGTAGGCGAGCAGCAGGCGGCGCGGAGAAAAATCTCTGGAATTGCCACCTCCTCCGGGCGGAGGGTTCCCCAGGTTCCCTCCCCCTTCAAAGGGGAGGGTTGGGGTGGGGGTGGCACGACCGATCAGATGATCGAGCAGCCGCTTGCGTCGCAGCACGCCGAACACCGCCTCCGCGACGAAAGCGCGATCGTGCTGGCCAAGCGCGCGCCGCTCGCGGAAAAAATGATGCAGCACCGCGTCGGCGGGGTAGTCGAATTTCAACACCCGCTGCAGTGCTTCGGTTGCTGCTTCGATCTGGTGGCGATGGATGGGCATGGGTGGACGTCATGTAAGCGGTGAGCGGTCAGCGGAATAAGTTTCCGCTGCGAGCGGTTTGCTCACTGTTCACGGTATCTTATTCTTCGCTGATGCGGATTTCGTTCACGATCTGCTCCCCCGACGGATTGCCGTCGCGGTCGAGGAAGCGGATTTTGACGGGCAGGAAACGGTATTCAGCGGCGAGCCAGATCTCGATGGTCTCGGCGCCGGCGCGCCGCACCTGTTTGACGGGGACGGCCTTGAGCGTGCCGAGCGGGGTCTCGATGTCCTCCTCGCCGAACACTTCGACCTCGTAGGTTTCAAAGCGCGAACCGTTGGTGACCGGCACGCGGAAACGCCCCGGTTGCGGGGGCACCAGCGACATCTGGTAGATGAAACTCATCAGGTCCTGGCTGCCCGCCGGAAGCGCCACGCTGCGCGTGTTGCGCGTGTTGCCGAAGGTGAGGCTGCCCGCGCTCCAATCAAAGCGCGCCTGCGCTACCTCGGTCTGGCCACGACGCGTGCGACTAATAAGAAACTTCTCGGGCTGCAGCCCTTGGGTGGAGAGCTTGCCCTGGCTCAAGTAACGCAGCTGCTGCGGGCGGAAGAAGTCGACCAGCCCGGTGGTCTCGGCGTCGCTTGCCAGAATGTAGCCATCGGCTTCGACCTCCCACGACTGAGTTGCCTTGCCGACGCTGAACTTGTCGGTGCCGAGGTAGAGCACGTAGGTGATGCGCCCCTTTTTGGGCAGGCCGCGCACCGGCGCGGGTGCGGTGGCCGCGGCGGGCGGCGCGGGTTCCGGCGCGGACTCGGGTGTCGGTTCCACCGCGGGAGGTGCGGGCTCGGGAGGCTCTGCAGCCACCGGTCCGGTTTCGACCGGCTCTGGCGGCAGCGCGAGCGGGGTGGCCGCGGCGACGATCGGCATCGGCATCGGCGGCGCGCGGGGCGCGTTGCGGCGCGGCGGAGCGGGTTTGGGGCGGGGCTTCGGTGGCTCGGCTGCCGCCGTGGGCGCGGGCGGTGGTGGAGCGCTCACCAAGCGCGCCTCAAGCGGTGGTGGATCGGGGATTTCGTCGGGGACGCGCAGCCGCGCGCCGGAAATTACGACCGCGTGCAGCAGCAGCGAAACGAGAACGGCAGCGAGGAAACGGAGGGTTTGGGCACCAGGCATCACGGCTCGAGATCCAGCCGGGTGACGATTTGCTCGTAGCGGGAGCCGTCATGATCCACGATCAGCATCTTGAGCGGCAGGAAGTTGTACTGCAATCCGCTGAGCAGGATTCTTATCAGCACGTTGTTCGGTTTCCTTCAACGGCGTCAGCCATCGATCGGCGGCGAAGTGAGCGTCCCGGCCGCGGCACGCGCCTGTTTGAGCGTCACTCTTCCGCCGGCGTCGAGCACCAAGCGGTCCTCGCAGAACCAGCGCACCGCCTGCGGGTAGATGCGGTGCTCCTCGTTGAGCACGCGCGCGGCCAACCGCTCTTCGGTGTCGCCGGGCAGCACCGGCACCGCCGCCTGAATGACGATCGGGCCGCGGTCGAGCGTGGGCGTCACGAAGTGCACCGTGCAGCCGTGAATGCGCGCGCCCGCCTCGAGCGCGCGGCGGTGAGTGTCGAGACCGGGAAACGCCGGCAGCAGCGACGGGTGAATATTGAGCAACCGGCCATGGTAACGATCCACAAACGCGTCGGTGAGGATGCGCATGAAGCCGGCGAGCACGACGAGGTCGGGTTCATGGCGGTCGATTTCCCCGGCGAGCGCCGCATCAAACGTGGCGCGATCGCCGAACGCATGGTGATCGACGACTGCGGTCGTCACCTCATGATTGCGCGCCGTCGCCAGTCCTTTCGCGGCGGGTTCGTTGCTGATGACCGTCGCGATCTGTGCCGGCAGTCCCGCTTTCAGCAGCGCTTCCATGTTGCTGCCGCGGCCGGAAATCAGTATGACAATGCGTTTCAGGGGGGGCTCCGGGTTATGGCGTCAGGCAGCCGAAACGGCAGCCTGACCTGGGTTCAAGATTCAAGGTTCAAAGTTCAAGGCTCAAGCTGCCATAGGTCGGGTTGCCGTGAGGCTACCCGGCACACCGCGGCGTCAGGTAGCGCCTAGCGCAACCTGCCCTACAAGATTCTTCCAAGTTTCCGCGTTCATCATTACGCCTAGGCGATGACGGTCCGCGGCCCGCGGCCGCGGCGGCGCCGCACCGCGCCGATGCGCCACACCGTTTCGCCGGTTTTGGCAAGCAGCGCTTCGGCCGCCGCCGCTTCCTCGGCGCTGACGATCGCCACCATGCCGATGCCGCAATTGAACACGCGATGCATCTCGCGCTCGGCGACGTTGCCCTGCTCCTTGAGCCACGTGAAAAGCGGTGGCGTCGTCCACGCGCCGCGTTCGATATGGGCGGCAAGCCCCTTCGGCAGCACGCGCGGCACGTTCTCGGTCAGTCCGCCGCCCGTGATGTGTGCAAGCCCTTTGACATTCACGCTCTTGATCAGTTTCAGCACCGGTTTCACATATATGCGCGTGGGCGCGAGGATCAGATCGCTTAACGTTTTGCCCGCCAGTTGCGCGGACAGATCCACGCGCTTCATTTCGATGATCTTGCGGATCAGCGAGTAGCCGTTGGAATGCGCCCCGTTGCTCGCCAGTCCCAGCAGGATGTCGCCTTCGGCGATCAACGAACCGTCGATGATTTCGCTCTTTTCGACGATACCGACGGCGAAGCCGGCGAGGTCGTATTCATCCTTCGGATACATGCCGGGCATTTCCGCGGTTTCGCCCCCGATCAGCGCGCAGCCGGCCTGCTCGCAGCCGGCGGCGATGCCCTTGATCACCTTGGTTGCGGTCGCCACGTCGAGCCTGCCGCACGCGTAGTAGTCGAGGAAGAACAGCGGCTCGGCGCCCTGCGTGAGAATATCGTTGACGCTCATCGCCACCAGATCGACGCCGATCGTGTCGTGACGGTTCAACTCGCAGGCGAGCTTCAGTTTGGTGCCCACGCCGTCGGTGCCCGAAACCAGCACCGGCTCGCGGTAATTGCGCGAAATCTCGAACAGCGCGCCGAAGCCGCCGATGCCGGCGAGCACGCCTTCGCGCAGCGTGCGCCTGGCGAAAGGTTTGATCTTTTCCACCAGCTTGTCACCCGCGTCAATGTCCACGCCGGCGTCGCGGTAAGTGAGGGACCCTGGTCGGTTTGATTTAGGCAAGTCATGCACCCCAAAACAAGAGTTAATCCGCCACGCAGGACACAGAGAAAAGTTCGTGGGCAAAGAGACGATTTGGGCTAAGATATGCGCGCGCAGAAAGGCTGCCTGAAGCGAGCCTCTGTCGGCTCTCTGTGGCCAATGAGAATCTTACCGTAACCTGCTGAGCGATGAAACAGCTCGCGCTCGATTTCGCGCCAGCGCCGCCGCCGACGCTCGATAATTTCGTGAGCGGCCGGAATGCGGAACTCACGCAGAACCTGAGGAAGCTCGCGGCACGGGACGCCGGCGAGCGCTTCATCTACCTCTGGGGCGCGCCCGGCAGCGGCCGCAGCCACTTGTTGCAGGGCTTGACGGCGGCGGTGCGCGGCGCCGGGGCAAGCGCTGCCTACATCGCATGCGCCGGCGATACCCGGTTTGCGGAGGGCGTCGCACGGGTGGATTGCGTCGCCGTCGACGACGTGGAGCTTCTGGGTGAGGACGCGCAGGTTGCGTTGTTTCATCTCTATAATGCGCTGCGCGAGCGGCGCGGAGCGCTCGTCGCGAGCGGCGCTGCACCGCCGGTGCAGCTCAGAATGCGGCAGGACCTGGTCACGCGGCTTGGCTGGGGACTCGTCTACCAGGTGCACGCGCTGTCGGACGAAGAGAAAACGCTGGCGCTCAGGGGCCATGCCGCGGCGCGCGGCTTTCGGCTTGCGGATGAGGTCTGCGCTTACTTGCTCACCCGCGTGCGGCGCGACATGCCGTCGTTGCTGGCGATGCTTGATGCGCTCGACCGCCATTCGCTCGAAGCCAAGCGCCCGATAACGGTGGCGCTCGCGCGCGAATTGCTGCAGGCAACCAAAGAACAGCATTCAGGATCGAGGATCGAGGATTGAGGGTTCAGGATTGAGGATCGAGGATTCAGGATCGGGTTGCAGGGTGCGTCACACGCACCATTAAACGGTGCGCACGGCGCACCCTACGTGCTTAGAGCGTCCGAAAGAATGGATTCTCTGTGTTCTCCATGACCTCCGTGGCCAGGTCTTTGGATTTTCTTGAGGGGCGGGGTTTGTGAGATTGGCGCTGTTTGACCTGGATAACACGTTGCTCGCCGGCGACAGCGATTTTGAGTGGGCGCAGTTCCTGATCGAGCAGGGCGTGCTCGACCGCGAGGTCTACGAAGCGCGCAATCAGGCGTTCTTCGACCAGTACAAGGCGGGCACCCTGGACATCGTCGAGTTTCTCAATTTCCAGTTAAAGCCGCTGTCGCGTCATCCGCGCCCGGTGCTCGATGCGTGGCACCGCGAGTTCATGGCGCGCAAGATCAAACCCATCATCCGTGACAGCGCGCGCGCGCTGGTGGCACGACACAACGGCGATCTGCGCGTCGTGATCACCGCCACCAACAGTTTCGTGACGGCGCCGATCGCGCGCGAGTTCGGCATCGAGAACCTGATCGCCACCGAGCCCGAGCAGCGCGCCGGCGAGTTCACCGGCAACGTGCTGGGCATCCCGTGTTTCCGCGATGGCAAGGTCAAGCGGCTCGACCAATGGCTTGCGGAACAGGGCCATGCGCTCGATTCTTTCGATGAGTCGTGGTTCTACAGCGACTCACTGAACGACCTGGCGTTGCTTGCGCGCGTCACCCACCCGGTGGCGGTTGATCCTGACGACACGCTGCGGGCGCACGCTGAAAGGCACGGCTGGCCGCTGATCAGCCTCAATTGAGGTTGAATGACGAGTGATGAGCGAGACGTAGGTCAGGTTGCCGCATCAGCGGCTACCTGACGTTAAAATGGATTCCGGGGAACGCTGCGCGCACCCCGGTCTACGCGTATACCCGACCAGTCACTCATCATTCATCGTTCATCGTTTACCGTTCATCATTCATTATTCATCATTCATCGTTCCCCCATGTCCCGTCCCCTGCTGCTCGCCGTGATGTCGGTTGCCGCCGTGTGCAGCGTATTTTCGGCGCTGCTGCTCGGCACGTTTCCTGTTTCCGCGGCGCAGGCGCTCGACAGCATCTTTCATCCGATTCCCGGCGTGGTGCACGATGTGATCTGGGAACTGAGGGCGCCGCGCGCGGCTGCCGCATTCGCCTGCGGCGCGCTGCTCGCGCTCGCCGGCGCGTTATTGCAGGTGCTGCTGCGCAACGCGCTCGCCGATCCTTACATTCTCGGCGTCTCCAGCGGTGCTTCGTTGGGCGCACTGCTCGCGCTGACGCTGGGTGCGGGAGCGTTGCTCATAAATGCGGCGTCGCTTGCCGGCGCGCTGGCGGCGCTCGTCATCGTGTTCGGGTTGGGCTTCCGCAGCGGCGACTGGAACGTCTATCGTTTGCTCCTGACTGGCGTGGTGCTGGCGACCGGGTTGTCGGCGCTGGTGAGCCTGCTGCTGGTGATGGCGCCGCAGGCGCAGGTGAAGGGCATGTTGTTCTGGCTGATGGGCGATCTGGCGTATGCCGGCAGCCCGATTCCGGCATGGGGGGTGCTGGTGGCGGTGGCGCTCTACGGCATTGCGCGCGCAACCGAGCTCGATCTGCTCGGCCTCGGGCAATTCAAGGCGCGTTCTCTGGGGGTCGCCGTCACATCGCTGCAGGCCGCCGTTTTCTTCGCGGCGGCGGTTGCCACCGTCGCGGCGGTCATGCTCGGCGGCGCCATCGGTTTCGTCGGATTGATGGCGCCACACGCGATTCGTCTGCTGGGGGTGGCGGAGCACCGCGCACTGTTGCCCCTCGCGGCGCTGCTGGGTGGCAGCTTTCTCACGTTCGCCGATACGGCTGCGCGCACGCTGTGGGCGCCACAGCAATTGCCGGTCGGCGTGCTGACGGCGCTCATCGGCGTGCCGGCGATGCTGCTGTTGCTGGGCCGGCGGCGCTGATGCTTCGCTGCCAAAATCTCACGCTGAGCGTGCCGGGACGGGTGCTGTGTCGGGGGATTAGCTGCGCGCTCGAGGGCGGGCAGTTGTGGGCGGTGCTGGGCAGAAACGGCAGCGGCAAGACCACGCTGGTTCACACGCTCGCCGGGTTGCAGCCCGCCGCGGGCGGCACGATCCGCCTGAACGGAGATGCGCTTGTGGCCCGCGCGAGCCGGCAGCGCGCGCGCGACATCGGCGTGCTGCTGCAGCTGGAAGACACGGAATTCTGGGGCAGCGTGCTCGACTACGTGCTGCTCGGCCGTTTTCCTCACGCCCGCTCATGGTTCGGCTGGCGGCGCGAGGATGAAGCAAGCGCGCTGGCGGCGCTGGAGACGGTGGAACTCGCGGCGTTCGCGCAGCGGCGCTTTGCGACGCTCTCCGGCGGCGAGCGCCAGCGCGCGCGCATCGCACAGATGCTCGCGCAGGAACCCCGTGTCTTGTTGCTCGATGAGCCGCTGCAGCATCTCGATCTGAAGCACCAGGTGCGAGCCCTCGGGCTGTTTCGGCGCCTCGCGCGTGAGGAGGGGCGGGCGATAGCGATGGTGCTGCACGATGCGCTGTGGCCGGGCCGCTTCTGCACCCATGCGTTGCTCATGTATGACGGGGACGATGCGCTCGCCGGGCCGGCGCGGGAGGTGCTGACGCGGGGCAACCTGGAGCGGCTCTACGGTTGCGGTCTGGATGAGGTGGCGCACGATGAGGGCGGGTATTTCGTGCCCCATGTATAATTTCCCCCGCTACAAATTCGAGCGAACGCGCCGCTCCAAAAACGGTGAGCAGTGAGCGGTGAGCAGTGAACTGACAAAGGGCAAGCAAACTGCCGCTAACTGCTTACGGCTGACCGCTTACCGCTCATAGATGATCACCAAATTCCTCGGTCACGTTTTTTCCGGCCGGATTTTCAAGGCCAGGCAGCCGAAAACCATTCCGTTCGGAGTGCACGGCGTCGCGCGCGAGCGCGTCAGCCGGTGCGCGCTCACCGTCACGCAAACGCTGCAGCGGCACGAGTTCGCGGCGTTCGTGGTGGGCGGCGCGGTGCGCGATCTGCTGCTCGGGCGCAAACCCAAGGACTACGACGTTGCGACTGACGCCACGCCGGAGGAGGTGCGGCGGATCTTCCGTCGCTCGCGCATCATCGGGCGGCGGTTCCGGATCGTCCACGTGATGTGCGGACCGGAAACAGTCGAGGTATCGACGTTCCGCGGCGGCGATGCGGCTGAGGACGACGAGGCGCGCAAGTCCGACGAGCATGGCCGCATTCTCCGCGACAACGTATTCGGCAACCAGGAACAGGACGCGACACGCCGCGATTTCACGCTCAACGCGCTGTTTTACGATCCCGCGTCGCAGGAAATCTGGGACTACCACGACGGGGTGAGCGATCTGCGGAAGCGGCGGCTGAGGATGATCGGCGATCCCGAGAAGCGCTATCGCGAAGACCCGGTGCGCCTGCTGCGCGCGGTGCGGCTCGCGGCCAGCCGCGGCCTGGAAATCGAGGCGCGCAGCCGCAAGCCGATCCGCTCGCTCGCACACCTGCTCGCCAGCGTGCCGCCGTCGCGGCTGTTCGACGAGATGCTGAAGCTGCTGCTGTCGGGCCACGCCGTGGAATGCGTGACCAAACTGCGCAAGGAAGGCCTGCACCACGGTGTGCTGCCGCTGCTCGACGTGATCCTCGAGCAACCGCTCGGCGAGCGCTTCGTGATGCTCGCGCTCAAGACCACCGACGAGCGCATCCAGGCCGACAAGTCGGTGTCGCCGGCCTTTCTGTTCGCGGCATTGCTGTGGCACGAGGTGCTCGCCGCGTGGAAAAACATCGAGGCAAGCGGTATCCCGACGATCCCCGCGCTATATCAGGCGATGGAGCAGGTGACGCAGGTGCAAGCGGAGAAACTCGCCATCCCGCGCCGCTTCGGCAGCGACATGAAGGAAATCTGGGCGCTGCAACCACGCTTGCTGCAGCGGGCCGGCCACCGCCCCTACCGGCTGCTCGAGCACGTGCGCTTTCGCGCCGGCTACGATTTCCTGCTGCTGCGGTGCGAGAGCGGGGAGGTCGAACCCGCGATTGCCGAATGGTGGACACGCTTTCAGCGCGTCGGTGAGGCGGAGCGCCAGCAAATGCTCGTGCGTGACAGCGAGCCGAAGAAACGCCGCCGCAGGAGACGAAGGCGGAAGGATGAAGGCGGAAGGATGAAGGAGGAAGGCGGAGGGAGGAAGGAGAAAGAGGAGTGATGAATGCGGAAGGCGGAAACTTGGAAGAATTTTGTAGGGCAGGTTGCGCCAAGCACTACCTGACGCCGCGGTGTGTCTGACGCCGCGGTGTGTCGGGTAGCCTCACGGCAACCCGACCTACGGGAGTCTTGAACCCAGAACGCGGAACGATGAACGAGTAGCGGGCAGCGAGCTTTGACACTCATCACTCATCATTCATCAGTCATCACTGCCTTTATTGCGCTGGGCAGCAACCTGGACGACCCGCAGCAGCAGATCAGAAACGGCCTGCGCGAACTCGCCGCGATGCCGGAAACGCGCCTCGTCAGTGCGTCTTCGCTCTATCGCAGCGCGCCGGTCGGCTATCGCGATCAGCCCGATTTCGTGAACGCCGTAGCGTGTATCGAGACGAAGTTGAAGCCGCGCGCGCTGCTCGATCATCTGCTCGCGATCGAGCGCCGCCACGGCCGCATGCGCGAATTCCCCAATGCGCCGCGCACGCTCGATCTCGACATCGTGCTCTACGGCGGTCTCACGCTGCGTGAACCCGGGCTCACGATTCCCCACCCGCGCATGCACGAGCGCGCTTTCGTGATCGTGCCGCTCGCCGAGATCGCTCCAGGGACGTCGATCCCCGGTCGTGGCTCGGTCGGGGATGTGCTGCGGAACGTCGACGCCGCAGGCGTAATCAAATTGGCGGGTGTTTCGACATGACCCCGGCGCGGCTGCCGGACAAGTACCGCTACATCGTGGTCGAAGGGCCGATCGGTGTCGGTAAGACGAGTCTGGCGCGTATCATGACCGAGCGCTGCAGGGCCGCGTCGATGTTCGAAGATCCCGAAGCGAACCCCTTTCTGCCGGGTTTCTACCAGAATGCCGCGCGCTATGCGCTGCCGACACAGCTATACTTTCTCTTCCAGCGCGTCAACCAGGTACGCGAACTCAACCAGTCCGACCTGTTCCGACGGCTGACCGTCGCCGATTTCATGCTCGACAAGGACCCGCTGTTCGCGCGGCTGACGCTGAACGACGACGAGCTCAAGCTGTATCAGCAGGTCTACGGCCACCTGAAACCCCAGGCGCCCACGCCCGATCTCGTGATCTACCTGCAAGCGGCCCCGGAGACGCTGATCGAGCGTGTGCGCCGCCGCGGGGCGAGCTATGAGAAGGGCATTCCCGACGAGTATCTGGTGCGGCTGTCGGAAACCTATATGCGGTATTTCTACCAGTACACGGCGGCGCCGCTGTTGATCGTCAACTCCGAGAACCTCAATTTTGTTGATTCGCCGGGCGATTTTGATTTATTGTTGGAGCGCGTCAGCGCCATGCGCGGCCCGCGCGAGTTTTTTTCCTTGGGGAACTAGTGTGGTGAGTCATTATTTCGATGCAGAATTCCTCAAGCCGCTCGCATTGAGAAAGTGTAGGTCAGGTTGCCGCATCGGTGGCTACCTGACGCTCAGCGGATGTCGGGGAACGCTGCGCGTACCCCAACCTACGCCCAAGATTGTGCAACGAATTAACGACTCGGGACACTAGAATGTTGTGCCACAGAGAGCACAGAGTTCACAGAGAAAATCGTCAGAAAAGCATCGACGCGAACGATGCCAAGGACGCGAAGGCAAGAACGGGTCACGCGGCAGGAAGAATGCTGATGCTTGGTAATGCTGTTTCGGCGTTTGTCACAGTTGGGGAAGCTGTCTTTCCTCTGTGTTCTCTGTGTCCTCTGTGGCCAAAAGGCGGTTAACATGCGTATCACACTAAATACCCTGCAGAAGATGGCGCAGGAAGGCAACAAGATCGCGATGCTGACCTGCTACGATGCGAGCTTTGCCGTCCTGCTCGAAGAAGCGGGGGTCGAGTCGCTGCTGATCGGCGATTCGCTCGGCATGGTGCTGCAGGGTCACGAATCGACGTTGCCGGTCACGCTGCGCGACGTGGTCTATCATACGGCGTGTGTTGCGCGTGGCGCGAAACGCGCTTTCATCATCGGCGACATGCCGTTCGCGACTTTCCAGATTTCTCCGCAGGAAGCGTTCCGCAACGCTGCGGAAATCATGGCCGTTGGCGCGCACATGGTAAAAATCGAAGGCGGCAAACCGATGCTGGACACCATTGAATTTCTCACCCAGCGCGGCATCCCGGTATGCGGCCACCTGGGACTCACCCCCCAATCGGTGCACCAGCTCGGCGGCTACCGCGTGCAGGGCAAGGGCGATACCGCGGCACAGCGCATACTGGAAGAGGCGAAGCTGCTCGAACAGGCGGGCGCCGGCATGATCGTGCTCGAAGCAATTCCGTCGACCCTCGCGCGCGACATTACCGCGGCCGTGCAGGCGCCCACCATCGGCATAGGCGCCGGCGTCGACTGTTCCGGCCAGGTGCTGGTGCTGCACGACATGCTCGACATCTATCCGGGCAAGAAGGCAAAGTTTGTCAAGAACTACATGCGCGCTGCGGGCTCCACGCAGGGCGCGGTCGAAATGTACGTGAAGGAAGTGAAGGCCAAGACCTTTCCGGGCCCCGAGCATTCGTTCTAGGATCGAGGATCAAGGATTGAGGATCAAGGATTGAGGATCAAGGAGGGAGGATTAAGGAGGGAGGCGTAAACCCTGGCATAAGGAATCCGCACTCCGAGGCACGCCTCAACGTCAAATTCCTGAATCCTGAATCCTGAATCCTGAATCCTGAATCCTGAATCCTCAATCCTGAATCCTCAATCCTGCTTTAACCATGGACATCATTCACTCAGTCGCCGACCTGCGCGCCCGCCTGCAAGGTGTCCCCAACAACGTGTTCGTGCCGACGATGGGCAATCTGCACGAGGGGCACATACAATTGATCGACATCGCCAAGCCGCGCGCGGCCTGCACCGTGGTGAGCATTTTCGTCAACCGCCTGCAGTTCGGGCCGCAGGAGGATTTCGACCGCTATCCGCGCACCTTCGAGGCCGACTGCAGGAGACTGCGGAAGGCGGGCGTCGACGTCGTATTCGCGCCCGACGAGAAGGAAATCTATCCCGAGCCGCAGACGTTCGTGGTCGAGCCGTCCGATCTGCAGCACATCCTCGACGGCGCGGCGCGTCCCGGCCACTTCCGTGGCGTGGCAACGGTAGTGCTGAAACTTTTCAACATGGTGTCGCCGCATTCGGCGATCTTCGGCAAGAAGGACTACCAGCAGTACATCGTGCTGCGCGACATGGTGCGGCAGTTCGCGCTGCCGATCGAGATCATCCCCGCCGAGACGGTGCGCGCGCCGGACGGTCTCGCCTTGTCTTCGCGTAACGCCTATCTCTCGCCCAAAGAGCGGCGCGAGGCGCCGCGGCTGTATAAGACCCTGCGCCAGGCGCACGGCGAGATCATCGCTGGTGCGCGCGACTTCCAGCGTATCGAGCTGCACATCATGTCAGAGCTGGCGAACCATGGCTGGAGGCCGGACTATGTCGCGGTGCGCCGCCAGGCCGATTTGCAGGCGCCAACCGCAGCGGACCGCGATCTCGTTGTGCTCGCTGCCGCGCGTATCGGCAAGACACGGCTGATCGACAACGTCGAAGTCTTCCTGGAACGATGAACGATGAATGATGAACGATGAACGGAACCTGGGTTTTTGTTCCGCGTTCTGCGTTCCGCCTTCATCGTTGCTTGTGGTGCCGGGAGAGAGAATCGAACTCTCATGGTGTCGCCACCGCGGGATTTTGAGTCCCGTGCGTCTACCAATTCCGCCATCCCGGCCAATGTGAGCCTCGTGCGGATGGTTGAAAGGCCATCCGCACCTCGAAACTCCCCTCGCCCTCTGGGAGAGGGGCGGGGGTGAGGGCCGAGCGTCGTGACCCATGTCGAAGACCCTCAGCGCGGCGAATTATCCCGCAATTACCTGTGCCACTCAAGGCGAGACTGCGCTAGCCACGGAGAACACAGGGAAATCTGTGAGCGGTGAACAGTGAACAGTGAATAGAAAATACCGGCCCGTGAGCACTCTCAATAGTTCATTATTCACAACTCACGCTTCTCTGTGTTCTCTGTGACCTCTGTGGCTTAAGCTCTTGACGTGAAACTCGACGATTTTGATTTCGATCTGCCGCAGGAATTGATCGCGCAGGCGCCGGCACCGGAGCGCGCGGCGAGTCGCCTGCTGCATCTCGACGGCAGGACCGGCGTGGTCATCGACCGGCAGTTCCGCGATCTCGTGGAGCTGATGTCGCCCGGCGATGTGATGGTTTTCAACAACACGCGCGTCATCAAGGCGCGGTTCACCGGGCGCAAGCAGAGCGGCGGGAGGATCGAAGTGTTGATCGAGCGCGTGCTGGCCGGCGATCAGGCCTTCGCGCAGGTGCGGGCAAGCCATTCGCCGCGCGAAGGCAGCGTGCTGATCCTGGCGGACGCAGTCGAGGCCACGGTAGTCGGGCGGCGCGGCGAGTTCTTCAAACTCCGCTTCGAGAAATGCGACGACGTGTTTGCCTTGATCGAGCGTTATGGCGCGGTGCCGCTGCCGCCCTACATCGGGCACGCGCCCGACGCCCGCGACGAGGAGCGTTACCAGACGGTTTATGCGCGCGAGCCCGGCGCGGTGGCTGCGCCGACGGCGGGATTGCATTTCGACGAGACGCTGCTTGCGGAACTGCGCACCCGCGGCGTCGAGATCGCTTACCTTACGCTGCACGTCGGCGCCGGCACGTTCCAGCCGGTGCGGGTGCAAGACTTGGCTGAACATGAAATGCACGGCGAGTGGTACCACGTACCGGATGCCACGGTCGAAGCGGTGAAACGCGCGCGGTCAGAGGGCGGGCGCGTCGTTGCGGTGGGCACCACCAGCTTGCGCGCACTTGAGACCGCGGCGGCGGGCGGCGAACTCAAGGCGGGCTACGGCGAAACCAGGCTTTTCATCATGCCCGGTTACGAGTTCAGGATCGTCGAGCGGCTCGTCACCAACTTTCATCTGCCGAAGTCGACGCTGCTGATGCTGGTTTCGGCGTTCGGCGGCATGGATAATATCCGCCGCGCTTACCGCCATGCGATCGAGCGCCGCTACCGGTTCTTCAGCTACGGCGATGCGATGCTGATTGAAAGGCAGAATATCTAGCCGCAGATGGATTCTTCTCAATACCCCCTTGAGGGGTACGCCGATG
>MERI01000161.1 GCA_001772005.1 Betaproteobacteria bacterium RIFCSPLOWO2_12_FULL_62_58
CTCGCGATGAAGCACCATCCGGACCGAAACCCGGACAATCCCAAGTCCGAGGGGCAGTTCAAGGAAGCGAAGGAAGCTTACGAGATCCTGTCGGACGCCCAGAAGCGCGCGGCCTATGACCAGTACGGCCACGCCGGCGTCGACGCATCGGCCGCGGCTGGCGCGGGCGCCGGCTTCGGCAACTTCGCCGATGCCTTCGGCGACATCTTCGGCGACATCTTCGGCGCCGGCCGCACGCGTTCCAACGTCTATCGCGGCGCCGATCTCAGATACAACCTCGAGGTCGCTCTCGAAGACGCGGCACGCGGCACTGAAACCCGCATCCGCATACCCGCAATGGAGGCATGCGCAACCTGCCACGGCAGCGGCGCCAAACCCGGCACGCAGGCCGCCACCTGCCCGACCTGCGGCGGCCACGGCCAGGTCCGCATGCAACAGGGCTTTTTCTCGATCCAGCAGACCTGTCCCCGCTGCCACGGCACCGGCAAGATCATTCCCACCCCCTGCTCCAACTGCGGCGGCACGGGGCGCATCAAGCAGCACAAGACGCTGTCGGTGAAGATTCCCGCAGGCGTGGACGAGGGCGATCGCATCCGGCTCTCGGGCGAAGGCGAGGCGGGCGTCAACGGCGGTCCGGCCGGCGATCTTTATGTGGTGATCCACATCAAGCCGCATACCGTATTTCAGCGCGATCACAACGATCTGCACTGCGAGATGCCGGTGAGCTTCACCACGGCGGCGCTCGGCGGCGAGATCGAGATTCCGACGCTCGACGGCTACGCCAAGATCAGGATTCCGCCGGAAAGCCAGACCGGCAAGGTTTTCCGTTTGCGCGGCAAGGGCATCAAAGGCGTGCGCTCGAGCGCGCACGGCGATCTCCTATGCCACGTGGTGGTCGAGACGCCGGTCAACCTCACTGCGCGTCAGAAGGAGTTGCTGCAGGAACTCGAAGCCATCAACCGCAACGATGCCGGCCGGCATAATCCGCGCGCAAAGTCGTGGATGGACAAGGTCAAAGAGTTCTTCGCCGAGTAGGCGAACAACGCACGAGCTTCGGCTTCAGGGTAACAACGCAAGCGAAGCGAACGGATCAGGCCGGAACCCGGAATCCCGTCATCGCAAACGACCCCCCTCTCCTTCCGAGCGGGGCCTCGCCAGCGGAGTCTCCGGTCCCCCTTGCAGGGGGCGAATTCGAGACGTCAGTCGAGAAACGAGATCAGGATCAGGAGGAAAGCTGCCGCCTGAAACCCGACACGCCTGACCATCCACTCCGCGCTGCTCAGATGGCCGACCTCACCGTCATGCGCCATCGAGGAAATCCCGGCCACGAGTGAAGTAATGGTGGCAAGCATGGCCACCATGACGAACACGGTAAGCATACTCATGAGTTCCTCCTTCCGGTTTACCGTTCTTATCCTTATCCCTATCCCGCCGGAAGTCTTTGACCCAGATCAAAGATTGATCGGTCTAGCAGCCTGCTGGACCTAGCGGTCACAACAGGCTGCTGTTTGTCGGGGGCCAAGGGAATCCGCATCCTGTCCACCTGATCCCCTTCTTCGGCGTTAGGACAGCATGGTCGCCGGACTCCCCGATGAACAACGGCGTAGCAGGACATTTCCGATTCACGTCGACGATCGCGAATCCCGCGGTCCGGTAGCGGAACTGCTCGCGCAGTCGCCTGATTTCCAGGTGACGGTCAGGCGCCTGAAATTGGGCGATTACCTGGTGGACGGGCGATTTCTGTTTGAGCGCAAGACCCTGACGGATCTCGTGGCGGCGATCATCGACGGCCGGTTATTCCAGCAAGCGCTGAAGCTGTCTGAAACGAAATTGCAGCCAGCGTTGATTCTCGAAGGTACGGCGCAGGATTTCGCTGGATGCGGCATGCGCTGGGAGGCGATCCAGGGAGCGCTGGTGACGGTGTCGCTGTTCTGCGGCGTGCCGCTGCTGCGTGCGCGCACACCGGGGGAAACGGTGCGCACGATGCTGTATGCGGCCCGCCAGGGCCGGACGTTTGTCACGGGCGCCCTGCCCCGGCACGGCTACCGCCCCCGCGGAAAACGCGCGCGGCAGCTTTTCATCCTCCAGGGTTTCCCGGGAATCGGTCCCGCGAAGGCGCGCCGGCTGCTCGAGCGTTTCGGCAGCGTTGCGGCCATCGTCAATGCCCGGTCCGAGGAATTGCAATCGGTCGCGGGCATCGGCAACCGGATTGCGGAAAAGCTCCGCTGGTCGGTGGAAGAGCCGCACCGCGAATATCGGTTGAGGGATTGAGGCTTGTCATGAAGTCTTGTGAAGCTCAATAGGCGCGCGTCAATACGGATCGCACCGAGATACTTGTTGCCCCAATGTATAGCGTCGATGTAGGCTAAAGAAGTTCGCAAGCACACTCGCTGATCGCGAACTTCTTCAGTGGACGGCTATTGCCATCTTAGACGGGGCCTGCGGACCTTTTCGGTTGACCGCGTCCGCAGCGCACGTGAGATCGAAGAGGCGGCGGACACCATTCCGGACAAAGAGCTCGACGAGTACTTCGCCAGCAGCTACGGCATTTTCTCCGGCAAGGCCAACAAGACCGCCTTGCTGCGCTTTTCCCGCGAGCGCGCGCAGTGGGTGGCCGACGAGCGCTGGCACCCCCAGCAGATCGGCCAATATCTGACCGATGGCCGCTACGAGCTTCGCATCCCCTACCGCGACCCACGTGAACTGGTGATGGACATCCTCAAGTACGGCCCGGATGTGGAAGTCATCTCCCCCGACGCGCTGCGCGGAACGGTAGCCGAATGCCTGCGGCTGGCGCTGGCGCATTACCCCGGGCTTTAACCACGGAAAACAATGGCAAGCCATGCCCTCGCCGACCTTGTCACCGAATCGGCCCTCGAAGAACTGGCCGGAGATCGGTACTTTGAGCGCGGACTCGCCTACTTCCGTCACAGCGCCGTAAGCCGGCTGCGCGCCGGCGAGAAGGAAATTTCGGCGCGCGTCAGAGGCACCCGGCCCTATGCCGTGCGGCTTTGGCTGGACCGGAGGGAACTGCGCTGGGACTGCACCTGTCCGCTGGGACGCGATGGCGAATTCTGCAAGCATCTGGTTGCAACCGGACTCGCCTGGCTCGCAGGCGGAGAGGACGACGCCGATCGGGGGCCGAGCGAGCTTCAGACCATCCGCGCGTACCTCGACGCCGCCGACAAGCAAACGCTCGTGGATCTTCTGGTTGAACGCGCGTCAGAAGACGATGATTTCGCCGGCCAACTCCTGCTCTCCGCACAGCGCACGGGCCACGCTGCCCCGGGCGCGCTCAAGGAAACGATCCGCAAGGCGTTTTCCGTCTCTGGCTTCGTGGATTACGGCGAGATGCGCAGCTTCGCCGCGCGCGCGACACCGATCCCCGAACTGCTGCAGGAATGCCTCAAACAGGGTGACGCGCGGACCGCCGCGCAACTGTCCGCCGAGGCCATGAAACGCGGCGTGAAAGCGCTCGAACACAGCGATGATTCCGACGGTCTGCTGGGCAGTGTCCTCTCGGACATCGCCGCCGTCCACCTCGCCGCCGCCAAAAAGGGCGGGCTTCTGCCCGCCGACTTGGCGCGCAGCCTGTTCGATCTCCAGGCCGAGGACAGCTTCGGCTTTTTCTCTCTGGAGCCCTACCTGCCGGCGCTCGGCAAGGAGGGACTCGCGGCCTATCGCAAGCTCGCCACGGCCGTGTGGAAAAACATCCCGGCATTGGAGCCCGGCGCTCGCGCCTCCGGCGATGCCGGCCGGCGCTACGAGATCGCCGGAATCATGAAAACGCTTGCGCGCATCGACGGCGATGTGGACGCCATGGTCGAGGTGCTCCAGCGCGATCTCTCGCAACCGTATGCCTATGTCGAAATCGCCCAAACGCTGTCGAAGGCCAGGCGCCACGACGAAGCACTCAAGTGGGCGGAGGAAGGGCGCAGGGCGTTCCCCAACGATTTGAACTTCCCGCTGGAGGATTTTCTCGTCGCCGAGTACCACCGCCGCAAGCGCCACGATGATGCGATCGCGCTACGCTGGGCGCGATTCTCGAAGCACCCCAGCTTGCGGGACTACCAGCAACTCAAACAGGCAGCCGACAAGGCGAAAGCTTGGAAAGACTGGCGCGAGAAAGCGCTCTCCGCACTGCGCCCGGCCCAGGTTCAGGCGGCCAAGCCGCGTCGCCTCGGAGACTGGGCCGAACCGAAAAGCGCAGTCCTCATCCAGATTTTCCTCTGGGAAGGCGCGCCCAAAGCAGCCCTTGTAGAGGCCCGTGCCACCGGCTGCCCGCTACACCTGTGGCTCGAAATCGCGCGGGCCCTGGAAAAGGAAAGTGCGGCCGACGCCATCGCCATCTATCAGGAGCAGATCGACGCGGTCGTCGCCCGGACCCATGACCATGCTTACGATGAGGCCACGAAACTTGTCCAGCGCGTCCGCGACCTGCTGGCGAGCGCCGGGCGCAGCGCCGACTTCGCTCCCTGGCTCAGCGCCCTGCGCACCCGGCACAAGGCGAAGCGGAACTTCATAAAGCGGCTGGACCGCGTTGCAATGGAAGAGGCGGCAGGCCAGGGAATCCGCAAGCCTTAAACGAGCAAATCTATCTGTTTACTTTGTAATAATCGGAGAATTATAAAGTCCACAATATGATTGGTCGCTGCCCCGGGAGCGCCCGCAAAAGCCTGCTCTCCACGGAGCGCTTGCTGTTTTTCGACCTGGGTGCGCAATGCGGCGGCGGAACTGCCGCTGGAAGCGGCGTTGGCCAAGGCTGATCCGGGGCGTATCCGGCCAGCCGGAACGCCAACGAGGTGGTACGATGTGGGGCGCGAACCGTCTTGCGATTGAAGGATTGCCCCTGCTACCGGTTACGCCTAGTGTGGTGAGTCATTATTTCGATGCAGAATTCTTCAAGCCGCTCGCATTGAGAAAGTGTAGGTCAGGTTGCCGCATCGGTGGCTACCTGACGCTCAGCGGATGTCGGGGAACGCTGCGCGTACCCCAACCTACGCCCAAGATTGTGCAACGAATTAACGACTCCGGACACTAGGATGCGGCAACTTGAAACAACCGGATTTCGCACATCAGGCAGCCGGGGAACATTCTGGACTTGGCTCATTTGGGAAACGCCTACTGAGTTAAGACAGCGTTCGTTCGCTTCTAGCACTGAACGATCTCCAAGCCGAAAGTCCGGACCGCAATAGCTTGTCTGTGCGCGGAGTCGTAGAGGTATTTCGCAGTCAGCGTCTGACCGTAGGCAAGTTCCGAAACTTCACTTGGGGCGTGCCTGCGTGAAGCGGAAAGCTGCAATCCGTCGCTTCCACCACAAGCGCGGCCTCACGCAACCGGACACGCTCAGCCGCCTCTTGGAGATTCGTTTCGCTGAGCCGGTGCAAGGCCCGCTCGCGCTGGGCTTCGCCTGCCACTTCGGCCTCGGCCTGTTCGTCCCAGTTATAGATGCGTAAGCCGAAACTGAATCGCGCCCGCGAGACGCGCATCGCCGATGAAATCATCGTTGACGCCTGCGGTCCGGAAGAGCAAGCAATGGGCTGGTATTACTACCTCGAAGAGAAGCTCGAGTTTCCATTCAAGGCGCGGTGTGTCGATATCCGTTCGGTCTCGCTCCTGAAAAAGGGCGAAGAAGTCGAGGTGCTCGCGATGGCGCGCGAAGACGACTGCATGCGCGAGATGTTCGTGCTCACCCGCTTTGCCGGACGACGACTCGGCGTGCCGCTGTCTCAACTGGAAGTGCTGGAGGCCGGTCCGGAAACCCATGAAGCCGTGCAAGACTGGCGGTACTGGGTCGCCATGGGTTACGAGTTCTGAATACTGGCGCGGGCGGATGAACCGGACATGCAGGCAGGGACGTTGCGCAAGCAGACACCTGCGATGTAGACTGGCTCTATCTGACTAGTCAGGAGGTCACCATGGACAAGCTGAGCGTGTACGACGCAAAGGCGCATTTCTCGGAGCTGATCGAGCGCGCGCAATCGGGTCACGCAACCGTGATCACCAAGCGCGGGCGCGTGGTGGCCAAGATCGTGCCGGCGAAGGAACCGGTATGGGATCGCTCGGCGGTGCTCGATGAGGCTGAGGCGCTGCGCAAGAAACTCAAGGTAAAACGCCGATTCAAGATTGCCGAATTGATCGCGGAAGGGCGTTTGTAGTGGCCTTCGTGCTTGACGCGTCCATTGCGATCGCCTGGGTAGTGCCCAGCCAGGCGACGCCCTACACCAGGCGCATCCGGCTTCTGGCCAGGCGTGAACCGTATACCCGCGATCTTTGCGGCGGAAGTGACGAACGTGCTGGTCACACTGGAGCGACGCGGAATCCTGAGCGAGCGCGGCGCGGAGGCCGCCGCCGATGTGCTCAGACGGCTTAACCCTATCGTGCACCCGACGAGCCTTGGGATATCGGAGCTTCGCAATCTGGCGAACCGTTTTGGACTCACTGCTTATGACGCGAGTTATCTCGCGCTTGCGCTCGAATTACGTCTGCCGGTCGCCTGCGGTGATCGCCCGCTGAAGGCCGCGCTTAAGGCGGCCGGCGTGAAACTCGCCTAGACGCCCGGAAAAACACGTAACGGCAGTAAAGGCGTAAGGCCTCGACCTGTTCGTCCACGCCATGAATGCGTAAACCGAAGCGACCGGGATTGCGGGGTCACCCGCAACGCGGCGTCAGTTCGCCGGTCGATTACAAGCGGGGCAAGCGCCCGCACATTCCCCAAGGCGCCTACGACCCGGAGCGCGTGCAGCTTTGCATGCAGGGGCTGATCCTGGAAGAGCACGGCTATCGCTGTGAAGAAGGCGTGCTGTATTTCGCCGAGAGCCGGGAGCGCGTGCGCATCGCCTTCGACGACGAGCTGCGCGCGCTGACGAAGAACGCGATCGACGGGCTGCGCTTCATTGCCGCCGGCGGCAGGATTCCTTCGCCGCTGGAGGACAGCCCGAAGTCCCCGCGTTGCTCGCTGGTGGGCATCTGCCTTCCCGACGAGGTGAACTTTCTCAAACGGGAGCAGACACCGCCGCGCCCACTCGCGGTCGTACGCGACGAGGCGTTGCCGGTTTACGTCCAGGCGCGCAGCGCGAAGGTCGCCAGGAAGGGCGAGGACAAGCCCGACGATCTGCTGGAGGCCTTCTCGCAGGATATGCGGCACGCGCAACGGGCGGGCAACCTTGCCGAGCTTCTCGGCGCGGAAGGTCAGGCCGCGGCCTCATTGAAGCCTGTGCTACCTCGAGCGCTCGAATCCGATCGAGGCGGTTTTCCGCGGCGTCACGCCGCGGCCTCATTGAAGCGCAATCGGTGGGCAGTGCCACCCTATAATTGGCGATTGATCGGGGGCAAGCCCCCTCCCACATCGTATCCTGCGATTCACCGCGCCCTCACTAAAGCAGAGTGAAGCTACAGCGGTGCGAGCAGCACGTGACCGATTTTCTCGCCGCGTTCGACGGCGAGGTGCGCTTGCACCACCTCCGCCAGCGAAAAACGTTCGGCAATCGCGAATATCGGCTTCGCCTCCCTGACCCAGCGCGCGATATCGGCGTGCGCCAGGGCTTTTGCCGCATCGGGCATGGTATAGACGAACACCGGCCGCACCGAGATATTGAGCCGCAGCAGGTCGTTGTAAGGGAACACCGGCTCACGCACGCTGGTGGAGGCATAGCAGGTGATGGCGCCATGCGGTTTCAATACTGCCGCCGAGACCGGCAGGTTCTTGCCGAAATCGACGTCCACGATGCGATCGACCCCGCCGGCCTCGGCGCGTATCCGCTCCACCACATTCTCGTTGCGGTAATTGACGACGACATCGGCACCCGCTGTGCGGGCATGGACCGCCTTCGCGTCCGAGCTTACAGTCGTGACCACTTTGGCGCCCGCCCATTTCGCGAGCTGTATCGCGTAGTGCGCGACCACGCCGGCGCCGCCTGTCACCAGCACGGTCTTGCCTGTCACCGGTCCGTCCGCGAAAATACACCGATGCGCGGTCATCACCGGAATACCGAGACACGCGCCCTGTTCGAACGACAAACTGTCCGCGAGCGGCACCGCTAGTTCCGAGGGAATTGCAATATATTGCGCGCTGGTACCGTACGGCCGCTCCCATTGTCCGTTGTAAACCCAGACACGCTGGCCGATGCGGGAAGGCTCGACGCCCGGCCCCACGCGGTCGATGATGCCGGCGCCGTCGCTGTCGGGCACGATGCGGTCCCACACGATCTTGCGGCTGCCGGCGCGCGCCTTGACGTCCGACGGATTGACTGCGGACGCATGGAGCCGCACCCGCACCTCGCCCGGCCCTGGGGCCGGGTCGGGCAGTTCTCCCACCATCAGGACTTCGGGCGCCGGCCCGTTTTTCTCATACCATGCTGCGCGCATGAATCTCTCCTGAATCCAGGCATCCCGGAATCTGTCGCCGGTATTATGGCACCGCACGCGCGATTCTTCGACGGGAACACCTCTGCGGCAGCCAGTGTCCCGAGTCGTTAATTCGTTGCACAATCTTGGGCGTAGGTTGGGGTACGCGCAGCGTTCCCCGACATCCGCTGAGCGTCAGTCAGGTAGCCACCGATGCGGCAACCTGACCTACACTTTCTCAATGCGAGCGGCTTGAGGAATTCTGCATCGAAATAATGACTCACCACACCAGACTATCGGCTGCGCATGGAAAGCATCCAAAGGAAGCACGAAATGAAAAGCATCCTGATCACCGGCGCCGCCGGCGGTATCGGCCGAGCGCTGCGCGCGGGCCTTACTGGCGTCTATCCACTGCTCCGCCTTACGGACATCCGGCCGATCACGGACCACACGGCAGGTGAAGAATGCGTAACGGCCGACCTCATCGACTTTGCGGCAGTCAAAGCCTTCATGTCAGGCATAGACTGCGCGGTGCATTTGGGCGGCGTGCCGAAAGAAGGACCATGGGATGCCATTCTCAACCACAACATCGCCGGCGCCTACAATGTGTTTGAAGCCGCGCGGCAGTGCGGTGTCGAGCGTGTGATTTTCGCCAGCTCCAATCACGTGATCGGCTACTACCGCGTGGGGAAAACGGTCGGCATCGACGATCCGCAGCGGCCGGACAGCCGCTACGGTGTGTCCAAAGTATTCGGGGAAGCGCTGGGACGGCTCTATGTCGACAAGCACGGCATGAGCGTCGCATGCCTGAGGATAGGCTCGTTCCGCGAGCGCCCGCAAAACGCGCGCCAGCTCGCCACCTGGGTAAGCCCGCGGGATCTGACGCAACTTGTGCGCCGCTGCATTGACGCGCCCCACTACCGCTTTCTCGTGCTCTACGGCGTTTTGAATAATACGCGTTCACGCTGGCGCAACCCTCATGCGGCACTCGTCGGCTACGCGCCGCTCGATAACGCCGAGGACTACGCCGCCGAACTGCCCGCCTCGGCGTCACACAGCGGTGATCCGGCAATCGCGTTCCACGGCGGGGAATTCTGCGCGCTGGAATTCAGCGGCGACATTGGGTCGATCGACTGATCTCGCCGCGCTTGGGTGTTCTGAAGTAGCGAAACAACCGGGACAAGAAGGAGCATCGATGAAGCAAATTGCAGCGCGTGCCGGTTACAGCCAATTTGCTTTGCGGAAGCGATAGAAAAGGTAGGCGTCGATGCCTACCATCATGGCAACCGATAACGGGTAGCCGAACGCCCATTTCAGCTCCGGCATGTGCTCGAAGTTCATGCCGTAGACGCCGGCGATCATGGTCGGCACCGCAACCAGCGCGGCATAGGCCGCCAGCCGCTTGGTGGTCTCGTTCTCACCCAGCGTAATCAGCGACAGGTTCACGGAAATCGCGGTGGTCACCATGTCGCGCAGGGCGTCTATGGACTGGTTGATCCGGAACAGATGGTCATAGACGTCACGGAAATAGTCCTGGGTTCCGGCGCACACCTCCGGCACCCGCCCACCGTGGAGCTTACCGGCGGTCTCCTGCAAGGGGCCCGCCGCGTGCTTGAGTTCCATGAGTTTCTGCTTGAGGGCGTAGAGCTGCTCGATATTCTCGCGCGCCGGCGCGCCGGAGAAGATGCGCCGCTCCACCTGTTCCAGTTCGTCCTCCAGGTCTTCCAGCACCGGGAAGTAACGGTCGACGATGGCGTCGATCAGCGCATAGAGCACGAATCCCGACCCGAGCTTGAGCAGGTGCGGTTCGCGCTCGCAACGGGCACGCACATTGACGAATCCCTCGCGGGTGCGATTGCGCACCGACAGCACGTAATTCTTGCCGACGAAGATGTTCATCTCGCCGACGTTCAGATCCTTGCCGGTGTGCTCAATCGTATGCACCACCGCATACAATGAGTCGCCGTACTCCTCCAACTTGGGGCGCTGATGGCCGTGGCTCGCGTCTTCTACGGCCAGCTCGTGCAGGCCGAACTCCCGCTGCATTTCCGTCAGCTCTTGCGGCGTCCCGTCCTTCAGCGCCACCCAGACGAAGCACCCGGGTTCGTTGAGATAGCGGTGGATGTCTTCCTTGGCGATGTCGGCAAGTTTCTTGCCATCCTGATAGGCGACGCAGTTGATGAGCATGGCTGTCTCCTTTATCGCTGCACGCACTCGTTCCGCTTCCTCACCAACGCTTTCCGCGCTGGCCCTGACCTTGACGGCGCGGTAGCCGGCGGCGACGAAGCTCGCCAGTTCATCCGCAGCTCCCGTCTATTCTGTTCCGATAAACATACCGACCGCCGCGCCGGTCGCGAGCGTCGCCAGCGTGCCGGAAACAATCGAGCGCAGTCCCAGTGCCACCACCTCGTCGCGCCGCTCAGGCACCATGGTGGCAAGCCCGCCGATCATGATGCCGAGACTGCCGAAGTTGGCGAAGCCGCACAGCGCATAGGTCATGATGAGCCGGCTGCGCAGCGAAAGTGAGTCCGGCGAAAGGCGCGACAGGTCGATGTAGGCGATGAATTCGTTGAGGACGGTTTTCGTGCCCATCAGCGCGCCGGCGGTGAACGCTTCCGACCACGGGACTCCCGCAAGCCACACCAGCGGCGCCATCAGGACGCCCAGCATGCGCTGCAGGGTGACCGGATTGCCACCGAATTCAGGCAGGGCGCCAAGCATGAAGTTGGCCAGCGTCACCAGCGCGATCAACACGATAAGCAGGGCCACGATATTGAGCAGCAGCACCAACCCGTCCAGCGTGCCGCGTGTGATGGCGTCCGTCGCGCCTTTGGCCGGCTGGTCGAATGCAATCGTGCCGGGAGTCGGCTCGCCTTCCGGCGGCACCATCAGTGCCGCGATCACGATCGCCGCCGGCGCACTGATGATCGAGGCGGACAGGATATGCCCCATGGCATCCGGCACCACCGGCCCCAGTAGGGTTGCGTAAATGACCATTACGGTACCGGCAATGCCGGCCATGCCGCAGGTCATGACGATGAAAAGTTCTCCCCTGTTCATGCGCGAAAGGTAGGGCCGTACGAAAAGCGGCGCCTCGACCATGCCGACAAAGATATTCGCCGCGGTCGATAGGCCCACCGCGCCGCCGATGCCCATGGTCTTTTCCAGCACCGCTGAAATCGCCCTCACGATGAGCGGCAGCACCCGCCAATAGAACAGGAGCGAAGACAGCGCGCTTACCACGAGAATCAACGGCAGCACTCGAAACGCCAGTACGAAACTCGAACCGGCGTGTGACTCGGCGAAAGGCAGCGGGGCGCCCCCAAGGTAACCGAATACGAAGGAAGTGCCGGCCTGGGTCGCACGTTCCAAGGCAAGCAGCGCGTCGTTCAACGCCAGGAAGAAATCCTTTAACAGCGGCGCCTTGAGCAGCAACGCCGCCAGTGAGACTTGCAGGATGACGCCGGAAATGACGATGCGCCACGGCACCGCACGCCGGTTCTCGCTGATCAGCCAGGCGATGGACAGCAGCGCAAACAGCCCCAGTGCGCTTTGAATCGCAAGACCGATATTATTACTCACGCGCTTTCCTCAAGGCCCCTTGTGAGTCGCCGAGTATCGCAGCCGAGCCGGGGGTAGTCGGCGAGCACTGTCTGAGCGCTTTAACGCGAGTTGCGCAGCCGCCCGGCTCGGCGAGAAACGCAGGGCACCCCGTCAGGGGCGACGAGCAGGGCGCCCTTTTCTTTGGTTTCTTTCTTTTGGGCGAGCAAAAGAAAGAAACCAGCCGCCGGGCTGCCCCCGGCGAATTTCAACGCCGCCGCCAGTCCGTCGTGCCGTCCGGCCGGTCCTCTAGCACAATACCTTGGTCCAGCAGTTCCTTGCGGATGCGGTCGGCCTCGGCGAAGTTCTTTGACTTACGTGCGGCCGCGCGTGCCGCGATCCGGGCATCGATCTCCGCTGGCGTCGGCTCAGTGCTAGCCACGGCCGCGTCTGTCACTGAGATTGTGTCTGCGACACTGATCTCAAGCGGGCCGGGGCGCCCTTGAAGAAACTTCGTGGGATCCTCCTGAAGCAATCCCAGCGTCCCGGCGAGCGACTTCAACAGTCTTGCATCCGCCTGCGAACGTGTCCTGTTCACCTCGCTGGCCACTTCAAACAACACCGCCACCGCTTCCGGCGTGTTGAAATCGTCGTCCATCGCGTCGCGAAATTTCGCTGCGTGGGGATTGCTCCAGTCGATAGCAGCCGGCGCGACATCAAAATCCTTTAACGCCGTGTATAACCGCGTCAAACCCTGCTTCGCATCATCGAGATGCTGATCGGAATAGTTGAGTGGACTCCTATAGTGCGCGCGAACGATAAAGAACCGGATGACCTCGGGATCATATTTCGCGCGCACTTCGCGCACGGTGAAGAAGTTGCCGAGCGACTTCGACATCTTCTCGCTCATTTCACCCTTCTGCACGCGCACGAAGCCGTTGTGCATCCAGTAATTGACGAACGTGTGCTGGCGCGCGCCTTCAGACTGGGCGATTTCGTTCTCGTGGTGCGGAAACTGCAGGTCCTGGCCGCCGCCGTGGATGTCGAAGTGTTCTCCCAGCAGCGTGCTGCTCATCACCGAGCACTCGATGTGCCAGCCGGGCCGGCCCTTGCCCCACGGCGACTCCCAGAATGGCTCGCCGTCCTTGGCACGCTTCCACAGCACGAAATCGAGAGGATCCTGCTTGGCGCGATCGACCTCGACGCGCTTGCCGGCGCGCAACTCGTCGAGCGACTTGCCTGAGAGCTTGCCGTAACCTGCAAACTTGCGCACCGAGTAATTGACGTCGCCGTCGTCCGCCTGATAGGCAAGCCCCCGCTCCTGCAACACCCGGATCATGTCGAGCATGCCCTCGACGTATTGTGTCGCGCGCGGCTCGAAGTCGGGCTTTTCGATGCCCAGCGCCGCGGCGTCCTCATCCATCGCCTGGATGAAGCGGGCGGTTAAAGCGTCCATCGGCTCGTCGTTTTCCTGCGCGCGCTTGATGATTTTGTCGTCGATGTCGGTGATGTTGCGGACGTAGGTGACCGCGAATCCGAGCGCGTGCAGCCAGCGTTGTACCACGTCAAAAACCACCATCACCCGTGCATGCCCCAGGTGGCAGTAATCGTAAACGGTCATGCCGCAGACGTACATCCGCACCTTGCCCGGCGTAATCGGGACAAACTCCTGCTTCTCGCGAGTCAGCGTGTTATAGATTTTAAGCATGGATATCAGATAGAAACGCTCCTGAGGCGAAGCGCTGCCGCCGGCTCCCGAGGGTCAATCACTCATTTCTTATCAGCCGCGCGGGGTATGAATTTCCGAGCGTTCTTGGTAGAATTTCAAGGGCTTAGGAACCCTTACGAACTCGAAAAAGTATAGCACAATGGTTTTCGGTCGCCTCGCTCACGTGGTCACGGCCATCTCCCTGGTTCTGGGGTTTGGTGGTTCGGTATCTTCCCAAAGCGACGACTTCGCACAAGCTGATCTGCTGCTCAAACAAGGTCAGCTCGAACGTGCGCTGGATCGCGTCAACGCGTACCTCAATGGCCGGCCCAAGGACGCGCGCGGCCGCTTTTTGAAGGGAATCATTCTCACAGAACAGAAGAAGCCGGGCGAGGCGATCAAAGTCTTCACCGAACTTACGTTCGACTACCCGGAACTGCCCGAACCGTACAATAATCTCGCCGTGGTCTACGCCGCCCGGGGCGAATACGATAAAGCCCGTAGCGCGCTGGAAACAGCGATCCGCGTGCACCCAAGCTATGCTGCGGCTCACGAAAACCTGGGCGATATCTACGCCCAAATGGCAGGCCAGGCCTACGACAAAGCGGCGAAGCTCGATCGCAATAACAAGACGGCGCCGCTCAAGTTGAATCTGGTCAGGGAACTGTTTTCAAAATCCGGCGTCAGGTAATACAGGCTGTCGTGGCGACCATGTCTCACATGCCGGATTCAGGAAAGAAGATTGATTATTATTGACAATGCCGGTGGTTTGCCGGCTTTCTTATACGGACCATCATGCTAAAAACTTTTATTGCCGTTTTCGGCCTGCTCGCGTCCTTCAGCCTCAGCGCCGCCAGCCCTCAAGTCGAGATCAAGACCAACATGGGCGCGATCACGGTGGAACTGTATCCGGACAAAGCCCCCGAGACCGTCAAGAACTTCCTGCAATACGCGCAGGACGGGTTCTACAACGGCACCGTCTTTCACCGCGTCATCGACGGCTTCATGATCCAGGGCGGCGGGTTCACGGAGGACCTGACACACAAACCCGGCCGCGCGCCGATCAAGAACGAGGCAAGCAACGGTCTCAAGAATGAGGTGGGGACTATCGCCATGGCACGTACGAGTGACCCGCACTCCGCGACGGCGCAATTTTTCATAAACGTCAACAACAATGAATCCCTTAACTATCCCGGCCGGGATGGCTACGGTTACGCGGTATTCGGGAAAGTCATCAAGGGAATGGAAGTCGTGGATAAGATCGCCAAAGTCGCCACTGCGCCCAAGCCTCCACATCAGAACGTGCCGTTGAAACCGGTCGTCATCGAGAGCGCGCGCAGCGTCGGCGCATCCGTCAAAAAACCAGCCAAGTAAAGAACACTCATGGTCAAACTGCATACCAACCTCGGCACGATCGTGCTGGAACTCGATGCTGATAAAGCACCGGCCACGGTCGCCAGTTTTCTCCAATACATAAGCGACGGCCATTACGCCAACACTGTGTTTCATCGTGTCATCGACGGTTTCATGATCCAGGGGGGCGGCTTCGATGCCGGCATGAAGCAGAGATCCACGCGCGAACCGGTCAAGAACGAGGCCGACAACGCCCTCAAAAACGACGCTTACACCATTGCCATGGCGCGCACGTCCGATCCGCACTCGGCAACGGCGCAGTTTTTCATCAACGTCTCTGACAACAAATCCCTGAATTTCACCGCAGCTACGCAAGAGGGCTGGGGTTATTGCGTGTTTGGTCGCGTGGTTGAAGGCACGGAAGTCGTCGACAAGATCAGGAAGATGAAGACCGGCAACCGTGGCATGCACCAGGATGTGCCGATCGAGGACGTCGTGATTGAGCGGGCGGAAGCGATGTGAAGGCAGGATTGAGGATTCAGGATTAAGGATTGAGTAAACCAAACCATGAAACACACCTCGATCCTCGATCCTATGAGCCACACCCTGTTTATCTCCGACCTTCATCTCTGCGCCGACCGTCCGCACATCAACCAGCAGTTCTTCGATTTCCTCTCGCGCACCGCACCGCAGGCCGAGGCGCTCTACATCCTGGGGGATCTCTTCGAATACTGGGTGGGTGACGATGATCTCACCGATCCGCTCAACGCGGCAGTCGCAGCCGCGCTGCGGCGGCTGCGTGACAAAAGCGTTGCCCTCTATCTGATGCACGGCAACCGCGATCTGCTGCTCGGGGAGGAATTCACACGGCGTAGCAGGGCGGAAGCGATCGCTGATCCCGTGCTGCTCGAACTCTACGGCACGCGCACGCTCATCATGCACGGCGACACGCTGTGCACTGACGATGTGGAATACCAGAAATTCCGGACCTACGCCCGCAATCCCGAAAACCAGGCAAAGTTTCTCGCCCAGCCGATCGCCAAACGCAAGGAACAGATCCTGGGCTTGCGAGCCGACAGCGAGAGCGCGAAGCACGGCAAAACCGAGCAGATCATGGATGTGACGCCTGCGACCATGGAACAGACCCTGCGCGACTTCGGCTACCCGCGCCTGATCCATGGCCACACCCACCGCCCGGCGCGTCACCAACATGTGGTTGATGGCCATCGCTGCGAGCGCTGGGTATTGAACGACTGGTACGAGCGCGGCGGCTACTTGCGCTGCGACGCAAGCGGTTGCGCGGCATTCATGCTCTAGTGTTTTTTTATGCAGCGCGATAATGTGCGCGAGGCTGCTCGACACGGTCGAGCGGGCTGACTACCCCGCGTCCGCCCTTGTTCAGAACGTGCGTGTAGATCATCGTGGTAGATACGTCCGAATGCCCGAGCAGTTCCTGACTTCGGCCTCGCTGAGCACGACCGGCAGGCGTACCGGACGCTTCGCGCGCACGAGATCGTCGAACCAGGGCAAGTCGCGCTCGAGAACCGCCTTGTAAAGGAAAAGCAATGCGGCAAGCGCCTGGTTCTGGGTCGCAGCCGCGACGTTGCGATCGGTGGCGAGCCAGCTGAGGAACGCCGTCACTTCGGGTGCGCCCATCTCAGCGGGGTGGCGCTTGTTGTTATGGAAAATGAAGTAGCGGATCCAGAACCAGTAGGTTTTTTCGGTGCGCCGGCTATAGTGACGCGAGCGGATCGCCGCGCGAAAGCGCTCGATCAAGCGGGGCGCATTGGATGCGTTTGAAGAATCCCTCAAGGAATCAGGAGCTTGTCCCATAAATAGCCGTTCATCATGGATACTGTTGAAACATACAGTCATGTAACGCGCTGTTTCAGAGGCAGGTTGACGGAACGAAGACCGGGGGCGACCATGTTAACCAGCACTTTTGCTTATGATTGAAACGTTAGGGCACTGAAGCACGCGCCCGTCGAGGCGGGTTCGTAACAATGTGAGGCATCACTTTTAAAGGGAGGCGTCATGGGCAAGCGCAATTCGCTCCTGGCAGCACTTGCAATCGCACTATGCGTGTTGATTCCACCGGTATTCGCTCAAACGTCGGATAGAGTGTTCGAACTGAGGATCTACACGGCACATCCTGGAAAATTCGAGGCGATGAAAGCACGCTTCAGAGATCACATCATTCCGCTATTTGCCAAACACGGCATGACGGTGATCGGCTTCTGGACTGCGGCCGACGCGCCGAAGTCCGAGAACACTCTGACCTATGTGCTTGCGTATCCCAGCCGCGAAGCAGCGAAGAAAAGCTGGGACGCCTTTCGGGCTGACCCTGAGCGACTGAAAGTGTGGGCAGCAACCGAGAAAGATGGGCCTATCAATCTCAAGGTGGAGTCGATGTACGTCAATCCGATCGACTTCTCACCGATCAAGTAGCTCGCGGGACATGGCGTGCCCTAACCGTGCAGTCGAGAATGACGCTCCGCGAGCGTTACCGCTCGCACGCGCATCTCACTGCGAACGTTGCACGAGCCCGGCTACGCCGGGGGAGCGAGTGCAACGCGCACTGATGTAGTCCTCAACGTGAGATCGTGCGTTTCGGAGGACATG
>MERI01000162.1 GCA_001772005.1 Betaproteobacteria bacterium RIFCSPLOWO2_12_FULL_62_58
GTATGACCCCACCGGCGGCTCCGGTTCGCTGCTGCTGAAAGTGGGCGATGAAGCCAGCGCGAAGGTCACGCTTTACGGGCAGGAAAAGGACGCCGCCACTGCGGGCCTCGCCCACATGAACATGATCCTGCACAACAATCCCACGGCGTTGATCGTGCAGGGCAATACCCTCGCCGATCCAAAATTCAAAGACGGCGACACGCTCAAGACCTTCGACTACGTGGTCGCCAATATCCCCTTCAGCGACAAACGCTGGAGCAACGGCGTGGATGTGCAAAACGATCCGTACGAGCGTTTCAAGCACTTCGGCGCGCCGCCCGCCAAACAGGGCGACTACGCCTACCTCCTGCACATCGTGCGCTCACTCAAGAGCACCGGCAAAGGCGCCTGCATTCTGCCGCACGGCGTTTTGTTTCGCGGCAATGCCGAGGCCGACATTCGGCGCAATCTCATCCGCAAGGGCTACATCAAGGGCATCATTGGCCTGCCGGCGAATCTCTTCTATGGCACTGGCATCCCTGCCTGCATTATCGTTATCGACAAGGAAAACGCCCACACTCGCAAGGGCATCTTCATGGTGGACGCCAGCGCGGGTTACCTCAAGGACGGCAACAAGAACCGCCTGCGCGACATGGACCTCCACCAGATCGTCGATGTCTTCAACAAGCGGCTGGAGATCCCCAAATATTCTCGCATGGTCGGGTTTGAGGAGATCGAGGAGAACGCGTTCACCCTCAACCTCCCGCGCTACATCGATAGCCAGCAGGCCGAGGACATTCAGGACATCGAAGGTCACCTGAATGGCGGCATCCCCGCCCGCGATGTCGATGCGCTAGCCAAATACTGGGCCGTTTGCCCGCAGCTCCGGCAGAAACTGTTCAAGCAAAACCGCCTAGGCTATCTCGATCTGGCGGTCGAAAAGGCGGCGATTAAGCCAACGATCTATGAGCACCCGGAGTTCTTGACCTTCATCAAGAGCATGAACGACCTGTTCACCGACTGGCGGCAGTGTAGTGCCACCACGCTCAAAGCCCTGTCCACCGGCTGCCGCCCCAAGGCCGTCATCCACGACCTCGCGGAAGACCTGCTGGCTCACTACACGGGCAAGCCGCTCATCGATAAATACGACGTCTATCAGCATCTCATGGACTACTGGGCCGCCACCATGCAGGACGATTGTTACCTGATCGCCGCCGACGGCTGGAAGGCCGAGACCTACCGCGTCATCGAAACCAACAAGAAAGGCAAGGAGGTGGACAAGGGCTGGACCTGCGACCTCGTTCCGCGCCAGCTTGTGATCGACCGCTATTTCGCCGCGCAGCAGGAGGCCATCCGCGAGCAGGAGGCCGCGCTGGAGCGCCTCACGGCCCAGATGACCGAGCTGGAGGAGGAGCACGGCGGCGAGGAAGGCGCGTTCTCGGAGCTGGACAAGGTGAACAAGGCCAACGTCGTCGCCCGGCTGAAGGAGATCAAAGGCGATAAGGAATCCAAGGGAGAAGCTGCGGTGCTGAATGCGTGGCTAAGACTTTGTAACGAGGAGTCCGACCTCAAGAAAGCGCTCAGGGATGCCGAAGCCGAACTCGACGCGCTGGCCATTGCCAAATATCCGAAGCTCACCGAGGCCGAGATCAAGACGCTGGTGGTGGAGGACAAATGGCTGGCCGCCATCGCCGCCGCCATCCACGGCGAGATGGACCGCATCAGCCAGGCCCTGACCCAGCGCGTGAAGGAACTGGCCGAACGCTACGAAACTCCGCTGCCCCACGCCGCGCGCCAGGTCGCCACGTTGGAGCAGGCCGTGAACGCTCACCTGGAGAAGATGGGATTCTCATGGAAGTGATGGTCGGTTACAAACAGACCGAGGTCGGAGTGATTCCGGAGGATTGGAGTGATCCGCAGCTCACCGAAATTGCCAGAGGTGATTCGCCGATTTGTTACGGAATCGTTCAGGTGGGCTCAAACACCAGAAACGGCATTCCGGTTCTTGCGATCAAGAATTTGAATTCCGATTACGCCACTAACATTCACAGGGCATCCGCAGATGTAGAACGGCCTTACACGCGCAGCCGTATTGGGCCCGGCGATGTTCTTATTTCCGTAAAGGGGACGACAGGACGCATCGGGATAGTGCCTGATGGATTTCACGGCAACATCAGCCGGGACTTGGCTCGGCTGCGCCTGGGAGAGGGGGCAGTGCCGAGATTCTGTTTTCAGATGCTTCAGTCAGATATCGCGCAAAGGCGAATGGCCACCGCAGTGGTTGGCACGACGAGAATGGAACTCTCGATTGCCATCCTGAAACGGGTACGAATCCCGCTTCCACCCACAAAGGCGGAACAAGAAGCCATCGCCGAGGCGTTGAGCGATACGGATGCCCTCATGGAATCCCTGAAGCAACTCATTGCGAAGAAGCGCGACATCAAACAAGGCGCCATGCAGGAATTGCTCACCGGCAAAAAGCGCCTGCCGGGGTTCAGTGGGGAGTGGGAGGTCAAGCGGTTGGATGTAGTGGCCGAAATACGCAGCGGCGGCACACCAAGCACTAACCAGCCTGAGTTTTGGAACGGCGATGTCCTGTGGTGCACCCCGACTGACATCACTGCGCTCAACGGATTCAAATACCTGATGCAGACATCCAGGACGATAACCACCCAAGGCTTGAAATGCAGTTCAGCGGAGTTGATATCCTATGCAGATTGGCAATTTGTGTTTGTTCCCGTGGCCGTCCCTGCACCAGTTTCGTCGCGGAAATGATCTCGGATTGGGTCCAATGACAGCTGCTCGTATTGATCCACCTGAATTGACCATCGATACACACTGAGCGGTGCGCGTTGCTGAGGAGCCTGCAATGAAAAAAGCGAGTCTCGTTGTGGCGGCGGCAATCGCCGCGATTCATGCGACCGGAGTCCAGAGTCAGAGTGCGGGCGGATACCCCGCGCGGCCGGTTCGCATTGTGGTGCCCTTTGCGCCGGGAGGAAACGTGGATCTCGTTGCGCGCGCTCTCGCCCAACGGCTCCCCGAGGGCCTCGGGCAACAGGTCATTGTCGACAACCGTCCCGGAGCAAGCGGCCTGGTCGGCACCCACCTCGTCGCAAAATCCGCGCCTGACGGCTACACGCTGCTGGCGATGGCGAACACGTTTGCGGTGGTGCCGTCGATCATGGCTAATCCCGGCTACGATCCGCTGAAGGACTTTATGGGCGTCACACTGACCTGCCTGGTGCCGCAGGTGCTGGTGGTCAACACCGCGCTCCCGGTGCGTTCGGTGAAGGAGCTGGTTGCGCTCGCCAAGGCGCGGCCGGGCGAGATGTCCTACGCGTCGGCGGGCACCGGCGGTACCGGGCACATGGCGGCCGAGCTCTTCAACCGGCATGTGGGAGTGAAAATGCTCCACGTGCCCTACAAGGGCAACGCTCAGGCGATCATCGACGTCATCAGCGGACAGGTCACGATGATGTTCGACCAGGTCAGCACATCGGCGCCCCATATCAAGGCAGGCAAGCTCAGAGGACTTGCCGTCACCAGCCGCAAACGCTCTCCGCTCTTCCCGCAGTTGCCGACCATCGACGAGTCGGGGGCGCCGGGTTTTGAAGACATCACGTTCAATGGATTGGCCGCCCCGGCGGGAACCCCCCGCGAGGCGCTGACCCGCGTGCACGCGGAGGTCGCGAAGGCGGTACGCATTCCGGAGCTGCGTAACCGCTATCTCGAAATGGGCGTCGAACTCACTGCCAGCGCGTCTCCCGACGATTTCACCGCGTACATTAAGGCCGAGTTCGAAAAGAAAGCCAAGCTCGCGCGCGAGGCCGGCATCAAGATGGAATGAGTGAATGAGTGAAGAGGTGAAGGGGTGAAGGGGTGAAGGGGTGAAGGGGAAACCTCCTCTCCCCCGTCCACTGGGGGAGAGTCGAGTAGGAGGGGATTCACTCGTTCACTTATCCACAAGGAGAACACATTGTCCCTACACGATGAGGGCGAGCCCGATTTCAGGGCGCCGTCTCTGGGCTGCGATTGCCACTTTCATGTGTTCGGCGCGGCCGAGCGCTATCCTTACGGAACCGACCTGCGTTATCCGCCGCCTCTGGCGCCGCTCGAGAATTACCTCGCGCTTGCACGGCGTTTCGGCATCGAGCGCTTCGTGTTCGTTCAGCCGAGCGCGTATGGCCGTGACAATAGCTGCATGCTTGCCGCCATGCGCACGGTCGGGGCGAAGTGCCGCGGGATCGTCGATATCGACGAGAACATTCCCGACGCGGAGTTGGCGCGCCTGCACGCGGCGGGCGCGCGCGGCGTGCGAGTCAACGTGTCTCCGGTCAAGCCTCCCGCAGCGGGTTTCGCGGCGACGTTGCTGCCGCGTATCGAGCGCCTGCACGCGCGCGGCGCCGAGATCGGCTGGCAGTTGGACTTCCTCACGCCAGGCTGGTTGACGAGCGAGCTGATGTCCACGCTGAGGAAGTTGAAAATCGACTTTACGATCGCCCATATGGGCATGTTTCTCGCGCGCGACGGCGTGAGTCAGCCGGGATTCCAGCAATTGCTCGACTTGCTGCGCCACGGCGAGGGACGTTGCTGGGTCAAGCTCACGGGTGTATACCGCATGTCGGTCGCCGCCGGATTCACCGATGCGGCGCCGATGGCGCGCGCGCTGATCGAGGCGGCGCCCCACCGGATCATCTGGGGCAGCGACTATCCGCATCTGTCCTTCGCCGACAAGGTGGGTTCGGTCGAGCTGTTCAACCTGCTGGGCCAATGGGCGCCGGATGCAGCGATTCGGCACAGAATTCTGGTCGACAATCCACAACACTTGTTCAAGTTCTAACAATCCGGCGCATTCCATGCCGACCGCGCGGCACCGCGATAGCAGTCTTGCCATGAAGGACGGTTTCCTGGAGCGGTGCGCGTTCGCGATGGCGCTTGCGCAGAGCGCTTCGTCCTTCGACAAGGGCTCAGGAGGCTCGGAGTTTGTCGAAGGGACACGCCTACCTACGCCAACCGCAACAGGAACAACACCGGCAACCGGAACAACAACAACAGCTTCCGAGTCGCCGGTACGCTCTGCCGCCAGAACCGGCGTGACTACTTAATTTCGCGCGCGCCGCTTCGTGATCTCGCGGGTGCGGGTTGAACGCAAGGCCCGCACGTCCGCCGCGATGGCGGCGCGGGCACGGTCGATCTCGCCCGGCTCCACCGCGTGCGTATTGCGCAGCCGCTCGCGGAGCGTGTTCGCCTTGAGAATCCGGTGCGCCAGCCCGGCGCGGCACCAAAGCCGATCGCGCTCCTCGCCGCGCACGTACTTCGACACTGCGGCGTCATGCGGCTCCAGGCACCATGCGGTGACCCCGGTGGCGAGCGGCAGTGCGATCAGGCGCTCTTCCCAACCCGCGGGCAGGCTCGGGAGGAAAGGCGACACCGGATCGGCATAAATGCCGTGACGGCGGTGAAAGGCGCTGCCTTCGCCGAGCGTGCGGGCGATCTCGTCGATGCGGCCAGGATCGGACTTGGGATAAAGATCGACGTCGATCGAACCGACCATTTCCTCGGGTGGATCGAGCGTCGCACCGAGAATCGAAAGGCTGCCGACGATCACGAAGTCGTGATGGCGAATCAGCCGCTTTGCCGCGGCGAGAAGGCGCGCCAGTTCAAGCCGCTTCACGAGTGGCGCCGGCGCTGGAGAACGGCGAGTTGGCGGCGAGCGCGGCCGGGCTCAGGCCATGGTAGCCCTCGCCCATGGCGCGGGCGATTGCCCGGGGACCCTCCGCGATCAGGCGTGACCACGCCTCGATGTAGATGGGGCTTGCGAGCCGCGCGCGTTTCCAGCGTCGTATCTCGGCAGCAGCCCGTTCGAGTGTGCTGCGCTGCTCGGCCGCGGCGGCACGCTCGAGATGGCCGGCCAGGCGCTTGTGCCAGGCGACGCGGCGGGTATCGTTCGCTCGTTTGCGCGCGCGCGCCGCGCGCGCCTGCGCGATCGACGCCGGTTCCTGATCCGGTGCGGCCACGGCCGGAAGGCGCGTGCGCAGGATTTCCTCGATCAGCGCATTGGCGCTGCAATAGCGACCCGAGCGGGAGGAGATTTCCAGCGCGGCACGGTCGAGCGCGCGCCAGAGCGCGGCATCGAGGCGAATGCTGCGTGAAACACGGCTCATCAGTGTGATACCAAAAATAAAATGTGGTATCAGAATAACCGGTCGCCGCCTTGCATGCAAGCACTGCGTAAGACCGAACAGTATTTGCCTGCCAACGCTTTCATGCAGCCCGCAGGGTCATCGACGCGGCTGCATGCAGGCTGGATCGCGAAAACCGGCGCGGGTTTCCGGCGAATCTCCCGGTTTCGTCGTTCGGCTGTGTGTCCATGCCAATCACGGTCAACGCTCCAGACGGGGTTAACTTGCAGGATAAGCCGTCAGGAGGGAAGATTGGCGAGCGGAGCATCTTCCAAGCTGCGAAGCGCATATCGCGGTTCACCGCTCACCAAGGAGGAGAACAGAGCATGAATAGACCAATGCGGGTTGTCGTAGCGTCGATCGTCCTGGCGCTGTTATCCACCGTTGCTTTCGCCCAGGACTCGAGCAAGAGGACGGTGCGCGTGCTGGTGGCGTCGCCGCCGGGAGGACCATCCGACACCCAGATACGCCTGCTGGTGCCCAAGATGAGCGAAGTACTGGAACAGACTTTGATTGTGGACAACCGCCCCAGCAACAATGGCGTCGTGGCAGCGGAGATCGCGTCGCAAGCCGCGCCCGATGGCCACACCTTCATTGTCGGCAACAGCGGCACGCACGCGGTCAACGCAACGCTCTACCGCAAGCTTCCCTACGACCCCGTGCGGGATTTTGTGGCCATCAGCCAGTTCTCGACGACCGGCATGGTTGTGGCCGCGAATCCGCGGTTGCCGGGCAACTCGATCCATGATCTCGTCGCGCTGGCCAGGAAACAGCCTGGGAAGCTCAACGTGTCCGTAGCAGGAGCGACCGGAGAACTCGCCGGCGATGCCCTGTGGTTCCAGGTGCAGATACAGATAACCAACGTGCACTACAAAGGCAGCTCGCCTGCAACACTCGCCTTATTGACGGGGGAGACAGACCTGTCGCTGCTTACGCCGTTGGCGACGCTGACCTACATCAAGGCCGGCAAGCTGAAAGCCTATGGCATCACGAGTACGGAACGCTCGCCGATGCTGCCCGATATTCCGACGATGGCCGAGCAGGGCGTGCAGGGCTACGACTTCCAGTTCTGGAACGGGTTGTTCGCTCCCGCCAAGACGCCGGACCGCGTGGTGCGCGCGATGCACAAAGGTGTCGTGCAGGCGCTGCAGGATCCGGAAGTGACGAAGCGCTTCATCGCCCTCGGCCTGGTGATCGTTGGCAATCGCCCTGAAGAATTTTCCGCGGTGGTGAAACGTGATGTTGAGAAATTTCGGAAAATAATCATCGCGTCCGGCATTCCGCGCCTCTGATGCGCGCGTCGCGCGGAAAGGAGAGAGGCGAGAGGAGAAAGGAGAAAGGAGAAAGGAGAGAGGCGAGAGGAGAGAGGAGAGAGGAGAGAGGAGAACTCCCTCTCCCCGCGCTCGGGGAGAGGGTTGGGGTGAGGGGAAAAATCATGAAATCGAGATGGGTCGTCACTGACAAAAGGGGAACTATCAATGGCCAGCTCAAAGCTGCCTGAGGGCGAACTCGCCTTCACGTACTTTCCGGGAAACTATAGATGGTCACACGGGCTGCTCATCGCGCTGGGTGGTGCACCCTGGGGGGGAGGCGAGATCGACGAGATCAACCGCATCGGGCTGCGGCTGAAGGATCGAGTCGGTGATGACGTGGCCTGGTTCCACGAGTGGGCGGGCGAGGCGGAGCGGATCGAGAACATCGGCCATGCAGAGGCGGCCAGGGGTCACGCGTTAACCGCGGCGGCCTATCTTTTTCGTGCGTCACATTATTACCACGTCGGTGAACGATTCCTGCAGCCGAAGACCGAGGAGAGCCAGGCTGCTTACCGGCGTGGCGTGGAAGCTTTCAAGAAAGCGGCAAGCCTCGTGCCGCGGCCGCGCATCGAGCATGTCGAAGTGCCCTATGAGGGCACGAGTCTGCCCGGCATCCTCGTGCGTGCGGATCCGGTCGCAGGCCGCAGCGGCAAACGTCCGGTCATGCTGTTCCTTGACGGCTTCGATGTGACTAAGGAGATTCAATATTTCAGGGGCGTTCCCGATCTTGCCGCGCGCGGCGTCTCCTGTCTCATACTCGACGGGCCGGGTAACGGCGAAGCCATTCGTTTCCGAAATCTTCCGCTGCACCACCAGACGGAACGGCATGCCGGCGCGGCCTATGATTACCTCGCCGGCCGGTCCGAATTCGATCCGGCGCGCATCGGCGTCATGGCGCTGAGTCTGGGCGGGTACTACGCGCCGCGCGCCGCGTCGATGGATCAGCGGTTTGCGTGTTGCATCTCCTGGGGGCCCGAGTGGGATTACCACACGAAGTGGCAAGAGCGCCTCGCCCGCATCGAGCGTGGGGAGACGCTCTCGTTGTCTGTCCCCTGGCAGCATCTGCTGTGGGTGTTCGGAGTGAAGACCAAGGAAGAGGCGTTCAAGAAGCTCGAGGGGTTCAAGCTCGACGGCGTCGTGCAGAAGATGAAATGCCCGTACCTCCTCGTGTATGGTGAAGGCGACCAGCAGGCGCCCTTCGAGCACGCCAGGAAAACCATGGCCGCTGCCGGCTCGAAACAGAAGGAACTCAAGGTCTTTACCCGCGAGGAAGGCGGATATCATCACTGCCAGGTCGATAATGTCAGTATCGGGACCGCTTACATGTGGGACTGGATAGCAAACGTACTGCAGCCTCAGCGGTGACCTTGTTTTTTGGAGGCAGTGTCAGCGGACAACCTGACCCCACCCGTTCGCGCCAAGGTCCATGCGTTGTCAGAACCAGCGCGGGCTCTTTGATAATCATTACTGTTTCGCGTGTGACATTTGTCCTCATTGCACAGGTCTAGTGTGACATTTGTCCTCATTGCACAGGTCTAGTGTGACATTTGTCCTCATTGCACAAGTCTAGTGTGACATTTTTCCTTACTGTAACTCCCTGACTGCTGTTCTAATTATCCCGGTGACGCTGGCGAAATTCATGGCCGGCAGGAGTGACCGTGATGGGGATGCATATCGGCTTGGCAGCAGACAGAAGATGTGGGCGTGAACGCAGGACGTTCGACGATCCCAGTTACTTCGGTCCCGAGCGCAGAAGCGGCCTGGACCGGCGCTCTGCGACGGAGGGAAGAGGGTTTCTGAACCTTCAGCCGTTCGCGGCCGGTGAGTCCGCAGTCTGTGTTGAAGCGGGCGCCGCGGCAGGTCACCGTCTCGTGGCCCGCAACGATCATCATTTATCCAGCCCTCTCGTCGTGGTAAAGCGCCTGGAATCCGAGTTCGCCTACGTTGAAGCCGACGCGGCAGCCGGACATCGCCACGTCCTGGAAATGATGAGCCAACTTGAAGCGCGCAAAGGCGATCGTAGAACATTCGTTTGCGATGAACGCCTGGAGCGCTTGAACACCGTCAAGGACAGGGCCGTATATGTGCACTTCGGCGATGACCCGAGCTCCGAGACGGAATACCTTTGCACGGTCGTCATCCCGGGAGAGCCGCTTGTCTTTCAATATGAATCGGCCACGCATGAACGCGCCGCCTGGCTCCTGCTCAAGCGTTGCGCGAAAGTCCTGGGCTACGACATCGATGACGTGAAAGCCGACGTTCGTCTCGGCAGCTTGTCCCTGCAGCCGCAGTACTAGCGGCGGAGTGCTGCCATGGCACGCTGGTAGTAACAGCGTGCCGATGTGCTTGTGCGGATCGGCCGGCATGAACCCGGCTTCGCCTCGATCTCCGCGCGCACCGCCAGCGTGTTCCCGAAGCCTTCCATGTCGAACTTTGCGTCCGGCGAAAGAGGTGGTCGCGGGGGAATGCTAAAATTGAATAACGTCATCCGGAGCAACAAAAATGGCCGATAAATCCACCAACGTATCCCAGCCTCGCGACTACAAACTGATCGTCGAGAAAGACGTCCAGATCCCGTTACGCGACGGGACGCTGCTCTACGGCGACGTGTTCCGTCCCGACGGGGGCGAGGAGCGCTTTCCCGTGATCATGAATATCGGGCCGTACATGAAGGACAAGCTGTGGGTGCCGCCGCCCGATCTCGAGGAAAAGCCCAACCCTTACATGAACTGGGAAACCGTCAATCCGCTGTGGTGGTGCCCGCGCGGCTACGCGCTGCTGCGCGTCGATACTCGCGGCTCCGGCAAGTCGCCCGGGAAATCGGACCCAAGCTCGTACCAGGAAGCGCTCGATGCCTACGATTGCATCGAGTGGGTCGCGAAGCGGCCCTGGTGCAACGGCAACGTCGGAACGTGCGGCATCTCGTATCACGCCGCCTTCCAGTGGCGCGTCGCGGGCCTGCAACCGCCCTCGCTCAAGGCGATCATGCCGTGGGAAGGCCGGGCGGACCAGTACCGCGACCAGGCCTACCACGGCGGCATCTTCGCCATCGGCTTCATCGCGCGCTGGGCCAACAACAACACCGCGCTCCATTTGCTCGGCAAGCCGCGCGCCTACAACCCGGACTCCTTCGACAACAACCTGCTCTGGAACTACATGAGGAACAGCCTCGATTCCGAGTACTGGCGGAAGAACAGCGCGCGCTGGGACCGGATCACGGTGCCGGTCTACAGCGTCGGCAACTGGGGCGGCTCCTCGATGCACCTGCGCGGCAATACCGAGGCCTATCTGTGCGCGGCGTCGCAGAACAAGAAGCTGCGCATCCACAGCGGCACGCATTATCACCCGTTCCATTCGGAGGAGGGGCGCATCGACCAGTTGCGCTGGTTCGATCACTGGCTGAAGGGCATGGCCACCGGCATCATGGACGAGCCGCCGGTGAAGCTCGAGATCCGGACCGGCGGCAGCAGGAAACCGTACCCGGTCCGCTTCGAGGACGACTGGCCGATCCCGCGCACGCAATGGACGAAGTTCTTTCTCAGGATCGACCGCGCCGGCTCCGAGGATCCGAAGGCGGTGGAGGGCGAGCTGACGAGGACCGCGCCGCAGAAGCTGGAAAAGGTTTCCTATCGGCAGAGCGCGCCGAGCCGGCCCGGAACGATGCCGCGCGGCGTGTCCTTCGAGACGCCGCCGATGACTGAGGACACCGAAGTCACGGGCCCGATCGTGCTCAATCTCTGGGTCTCGAGCACGGGCGAGGACATGGACATCTTCGCCACGCTCCGCAACATCGGTCCCGACGGCAAAGACCTGTACGAAGTGGGCCAGCAGGACGAGCCGTTGCAGTGCGTGACCAAGGGTTGGCTCCGCGCTTCGCACCGCAAGCTTGATCCGGAAAAATCATTTCCGTACCGGCCGTATCACGCGCACGACGAGCGGTGGTGGCTGAAGCCCGGCGAGGTCGTCGAGTGCCAGGTCGAGATTTGGCCCACTTCCATGGTGTTCAGGAAAGGCCACAAGCTGCGCCTCGACATCTCGCCCGCCGACGGCGTGGGCACGCAGCACTTCACGCACTTCCACGCGGATTACAACGCGGGCGCCGAGAGCACGATCCACGCCGGCGGCGACAAGCAGTCTTATTTGCTGCTGCCGATCATTCCACCTAAATAGAACTGAGACGATAGCCGCGTGCCTCGTCCCGCGTCCTTCATATCCCCGCCCAAGGGCGACGTCGCCCAACTGCTGCGCCTCGGAGGCTTTCTTGCCCCGTATCGTGGGCGCCTCGCCGGCGCGCTTGCCGCGCTCGTGGTCGCCGCAGGCTGCGTGCTCGCGCTGGGGCAGGGCCTGCGCCACGTGATCGATGCCGGATTCGGCAGCGGCGATCCAAACCTGCTCAATGCTGCGCTCGTCGCGGTGGTGGCGGTGTCCGTGGTGCTCGCATGCGCAACCTGGGCGCGCTTCTACCTGATGATGAGCGTCGGCGAGCGGGTCATCGCCGATCTGCGCCAGGCAGGCTTCGGCCACGTGCTGACGCTCTCGCCCGCGTTCTTCGACTCGGCGCGCACCGGGGAAATCGCCTCGCGGCTCACCAATGATACCGAGCAGCTGCGGCAGGTGGTCGGCTTCGGCTTTTCGATGTTCCTGAGGAACGCGCTGATGATGGCGGGCGCGTTGGCGCTGCTCTTCGCCACCAGTCCCAAGCTCGCGGCGCTGATTGTGCTCGGCGTGCCGGCAACGGTGGTGCCGATCCTGCTCATGGGCCGGCGCGTGCGGGGTCTGTCGCGCGTCAATCAGGACCGGGTCGCGGACGTATCGGCCCACATCGACGAGTCGCTGCACGAAATCCGCACGGTGCAGGCCTACCGGCACGAGGACCGCACGCGCGAGCAGTTCAACGCAGCGACCGAAGCGGCCTACGCCGCGGGGGTGCATCGCGTCCGCGTCAAGGCGTGGCTCATCTCGCTGGTGATGCTGATCGGTTTTTGCGCCGTCGGCGTGATTCTCTGGATCGGCGGACACGATGTGTTCGCCGGGCGCCTGACAGCCGGGCAATTGTCGGCGTTCGTGTTCTACGCCGCCATAGTCGCCAGCGGCGCGGGCACGATATCGGAGGTGTGGGGCGAGATCCAGCGTGCGGCGGGCGCGACCGAACGGCTGATGGAGCTGCTGGATACGCCGTCCGCGCTCGCGGCGGCGGCGCCGCAAATCAAGCTGCCGCCGCGCGTGGCGGGCGCGATCCGGTTTGATGAAGTCAGATTCGCCTACCCCAGCCGGCCAGAGACCATCGCGCTGGGTCCCCTATCGTTCGCGATCGATCCCGGGGAGCGGGTGGCGCTGGTCGGTCCTTCCGGCGCGGGCAAGTCCACGGTGTTCGCGCTGATCCTGCGGTTCTACGATCCGCAGTCCGGCCGCACCCTTGTGGACGGCGCCGACATTCGGTATTGCGATCCGCACGACCTGCGCCGCGCCGTCGCGCTCGTGCCGCAGGACCCGGTGATCTTCGCCACCAGCGTTGCCGAGAACGTGCGTTTCGGCCGCCCGGACGCGTCGAACGAAGCAGTGCGGGACGCATGCGCCGCGGCGCACGCGCTCGAGTTCATAGAGCGGCTGCCGCAGGGGTTCAATACCGACCTGGGCGAGCGCGGCGTCAAGCTTTCCGGCGGCCAGCGCCAGCGCCTTTCCATCGCGCGGGCACTGCTCGCCGACCGCCCGATCCTGCTGCTCGACGAGGCGACGAGCTCGCTCGACGCCGAAAGCGAGCGGCAGGTCGCGGCTGCCCTGGAGCGGCTCGCGCGCGGGCGTACCACGCTCGTCATCGCGCATCGGCTGGCCACAGTGCGCCACGCCGATCGCATCATCGTCATGGACCGCGGCCGGATTCATGCGGTCGGCACGCACCAGGAACTGCTGCGAGAAAACGGCCTCTACGCTCATCTCGCGCGGCTCCAGTTCATCGCGGAAGGCGAGCGCGTTTGATGGCGTGACCAGTGATTGGTTTGCTGAATCCTGAATCCTGAATCCTCGATCCTCAATCCTCAATCCTTGACAAATGTGCGGCCGTTACGCTCTCTATGGGCCCGTCTCGAGAACGAACCGGCATGCGATCGAGTTTTTGGAGCAGGAGATCGATTTTGCGCCGAGCTACAATGCGGCACCGACACAAAAGCTTCCCGTATTTCGTGCCAGTTCCGAGCGCGGCAGAGAACTCACGCTGCTGCGTTGGGGACTGATCCCGTCGTGGGCAAGCGATCTTGCCATCGGGGCGCGCATGATCAATGCCCGCGCGGAAACCGTGGCCGAGAAGCCGGCGTTTCGAACGGCCTTCAAGCGCCGGCGCTGCCTCGTGCCGATGTCGGGATTCTACGAGTGGAAGAAAGCGCCTGGTGGAAAAGTGCCGTATTTCATTCGTCCGCTGCATTCGGAAGTATTTGCCGCGGCGGGGCTCTACGAATGTTGGCCCGGCAAGGATGGCGCGGAGCCCGTCGAGAGTTACACTATCATCACCACCGCAGCCAACGAGTTGATGCAAACGCTGCACGACCGGATGCCGGTCCTTCTGCCGCAGAGCGCTTACGAGGCGTGGCTGGATCCCGGAAACGAGAAGACCGACGCGCTCAGGGATATGCTCAGGCCCTATCCAGCCGAGGAGATGCGTGCATACCCGATCAGCCTGCGGGTAAATAACGTGAAGAACGACGGGCCGGAGATCATTGAACCGGTCGACGCGTGAGCGACCGGTGCCTATTGAGCTTTGTATAATTGGCTAACAGTCGTAATAGGTCGATGTCATTCCCGTGGAAACGGGAATCTATGCGGCGCATCAACGCGCGTGGCAGTGCAGTATGGGTCCCCGCTGGAGCCTGCACTCGAGTGCCTTAATCGGAGGCGGGCATCCATCCAATCTGTGGTGTACTGAAATTGGATTCCCGCTTTCTCGGGAATGACAGTCAGGGACACTTTGTAGTCGGCTTCAAGCCGACATCTATTAAACCCATCGGCTTATAGCCGAAGGTCGTTTAGTACCCAGTGAAAGGAGTAAACATGCGCGAACTTTTGCCTCATGCCGAAAAAGTGGCTGCGCTCCTGAAGGCGCGTAACCAGACGATTGCAGTCGCTGAATCCTCCGCCGGTGGTCTGATTTCGGCGGCCCTGCTCGCCGTGCCGGGCGCCTCCGCCTACTTCGTCGGCGGCGCCGTGATCTACACGCGCAAAGCGTTGCTGGGACTCATGGAAGTCCGCGAAGAAATGCTGTCGGGATTCCGCGCGTCGACCGAGGCCTACGTGTTGTTCAAGGCGCGCGTCATTCGCGAGCAGCTCGGGACCGATTGGGGCATCAGCGAGAGCGGCGCGACCGGCCCCACCGGCAACCGCTACGGCGACCCTGCGGGGCACGCGTGCATCGGCCTGGCCGGCAGCGTTGAGCGCGCGATCACGCTCGAGACCGGCAGCGCTGACCGGGTCGCCAACATGCATGCATTTGCAGCGGCGGCGCTGAAGCTCCTGGCGGAGAGCCTTGTCCAATAACTGCGAGAGGCGAGAGGCGGGAGGCGTGAGGGGCGGAGCGTTACGCGTCCGCTAATCCGGATTTTTCATTTTTGTGGGAGCGAGCTTCCTTGTGGGAGCCAGCTTGCTGGCGATTGGCAAGCCGATGAAACAGAGTTATCGGGGGCAAGCCCCCTCCCACACAGCCTGTCTTGCTCGATGGAGTGGATGTGAATAATCCAGGCTACTCGCCGTGCCGTCAGTCCGCTCTCGCGCCGCCGGCCTTCACCACCTTCACCCACTTCTGATTTGATGTCGCTCGGTGCCTGGCTATGCCTTACGCTGCGCGCTTTTCCCTTGCAACGCGCGCGGCACTGCGCCCCGCGATCCGCCCGAATACCGTGCCGCTCGTGAGGCCGCTTGCTGACGGGTAGTTGAAATAGAAGAGCCCTCCCACCATTTCCCCCGCTGCAAATAGGCCGCCGATAGGCTCGTGGTTGGTGTTGACGACTTGAGCCTCATTCGTGATCCGAACGCCGCCGAAAGTAAAGGTGACGCCGCAGGTAACCGCGTACGCCTCGAATGGAGACGTGTCTATGGTATTGGCCCAGTTCGACTTCGGCATGGCCAATCCACGAGTGCACCTGCCGTCTTTGACATTGGGGTTGAAGGGAATCCCGGTTTGAACGGCGGCATTGAATTCCGTGATGGTCTTCAGCAATTGTTCGCTGTTGACGTCCCCCAGCCTGGCAGCCAGATCCTCGATAGTGTCCGCTCGAACCCTGGTGACGTGCCTGGTCCGATACTCGGATCGCAGCAGATGCAGCACTTTTGCATCATATATCTCCCACGCGAACTGTCCCGGCTGCTCCAGAACGATGCCGCCATACTTTGCATAAGTGTAGCTCCTGAAGTCCGCACCCTCGTCGAGAAATCGCCTGCCATCCGCGTTTACGAATATGCCGAAAGGATAGCTCCCGCGCTCAAGATCGTCCGTTACGCTCAGATCGCCGAACTCGGGCGCATAGCGCTCCCATCCGATCGTGTGGCACCCCGACCAGTGCCCGTAGGGTTGCGCCCCGATACGCAGCGCCATCGCCAGCCCGTCGCCGGTGTTGTATTTCGTACCTCTCACCTTCGCAAGATCCCACCCCCGGCCCAGGTAACGGCTGCGCCACTCCGCGTTTGCCTCGAACCCGCCGCATGCCAGGACGACTGTTCCCGCGAGGCAGGTCCGCGTGGTTCCGTGGACTCTCGCCACCACCCCGGACACGCCGGCATCGGCGTGCATCAGGTCCTGCACCCACGCGCCGTAGACGATGTCGATGCCTCGTTGTTCTGCTGCCTTGTAGAGCGTGCTGACCAAACCCGGTCCCCCTCCCCATGCGGCAAGCGCCGCGCCTCCCCAGAACTTGAACTTGCCGTCAACCTTGAATGCCTGCCGCCCGAATTGCGGCATGAAGCGCACGCCGTATTGTCGCAGCCAGTGCATAGCCGAATTGCTGCCCTTGACCAGGATCTCGCATAAATCCGGGTCCGTTTTGTTTTGAGTAATTCTCGCCATGTCGTCGAAGAACTGCTCCTCGGTGTAGATGCCAAAGTCGCTGCAGGAAACCTCTTCATCGGTCAGATCGGGGCACAGGGCGCGTATGTCATCGACGCCGTTATAAACGAATCGCATGAGACCTTCGGTGTAACTGCTGTTCCCGCCGCGCTCGGATTCCGGCGCGCGCTCGAGCAAGAGCACTGTTGCGCCTTGCTCGCGTGCGGAAAGCGCTGCACAAAGCGCGGCGTTTCCTCCGCCCACAACTACCACGTCAAAGGTGCCGGTTTCAGCGTTCATGTCGGCGTGCATCTGCTGCGGCTTCATTTCCAAACACTCCGCCCCCCGCCACGCTCCTTGCGGTAGCGCGCCATGCGTGCGTGCATGTCCATTGCATTCGGCTTCGCGCCGCCGCCGGCGAACTCGCGGTAGAGCGCGTGGACATTGACCACGATGCGCTCGTCGTCGATCCAGTCGCGGTATGCGTCGAGCGGGATATCGCGCGCAGCCTCGTCTGCGCTCATGCTGGCGTCGAAGCGCTTGCGTGTTGCCGCCGTGACGTACTCGAAATAGCCCTTGAGGGCGAGCACGCCCTGCTTGTCGGTGATCGGGCCGTGCCCCGGCACGATGGTTTCCACATCCCAACCGAGGATCATGTCGCACGCCTTGATCCAGTTCGAAACCGGGCCGGCCCACACCGCCGGGTGCCCGCCGATGAACAGAATGTCGCCCGTGAACACGGTGCGGTCCCCGGGCACGTAGGCGAGCACGTCGCCGCGCGTGTGGGCCGGTCCGACGTTGGTGAGCCGCACTTCCTTGGCGCCGACGTGCAGCGTCAGTTCGCGGTCGAACACCTCCGTGGGCGGGGTGTAGACGATGCCCTCGAAATCGAACCGCCCGTCATACAGCTCATGCCACGCCGCGCCGGCTGCGCCGTGCTGCCGCCAGTTGCGCATCATGGCCGCGCGCTCTTCGGGCCGCCGTTGCGCCATCTCCTCGGCGCAGGCGCGGCTCGCGATGATGCGCGCGCCGCTGACGAGTTGGTTGCCATAGGTGTGGTCGCCGTTGGAGTGGGTGTTGACCAGCGTGCCGATGCGGCTCGCAGCCGGAACCGCGGCGCGGTACCCGTCGAGCATCTCGCGTGTGTGCTTGAGGTCCATCAGCGTGTCGACGAGCAGCGTCTCGCCCTGGTCGACGATCAGGCCCGAGTTGCTGTAGCCCCAACTGCCGTCCGGCTGCAGCCAGGCGTAACAACCGTTCCCCAGATCGTGCAGGCCCCTCGTGTACTGCCATTTCGCCATGGTCAGCCGTCAATAAATTGGAGAGACGATAATTAACCGCGGATACACACCGGTAACAACCGATGAACGGTTGAATGAGTAAAGGATTCTCCCTCCCCGTGACTTGGGGAGAGCCTGCGCAGCAGGCGAGGGGTCCGGGCCAGAGCCTGCCCCGGACTTGATCCGGGGGTGAGGGGGTTCACTCATTCACCCCCCCGATCGGCGGTTTCATCGCCTTTGTATGTTTCTTGACATAGCTTCTAATATAAACTGAAGGCGGGGAGACATAAAATGGTCTTTGTTTCTTGTTTGTCTAGCGCTCGCATTCACCCTTCACCCGTTCACTCGTTCACGGAATTTAGGTTGCTTGACTCCAAAATAGGGGTGGGGGAAGCTGTGGCGAATCCTGCCGTACGGAACGAGGCGAGAATATGACGAGCGCGGAGCGCGTAAGCGGCGCCGGTCTGTCCGGCGACCTGTGGGGCGGTCTTGCCGCGATGCTGGTCGCGCTGCCTTCGTCGATCGCCTTCGGGGTTTTGATCTATACGGCGATCGGGCCAGACTATGCGGGCGAAGGCGCGCTTGCCGGCATTCTCGGCGCGGCGGCTCTCGGGATCGTGGCGCCGCTCGTCGGCCGCAACGGCGGTTTCATCACCGCGCCGTGCGCGCCTGCCGCGGCGGTCATGTCGGCCCTTGCCGCCGAGCTTGCCGCAAGCGGCGAACTCACCAGCGACCGGATCATGATGCTCCTCGCCGTCACCGCGCTGCTCTCCGCGCTGTTTCAGATCCTCTACGGCGTGGTGCGCGCGGGGCGGCTCATCAAGTTCATCCCGTACCAGGTCGTGAGCGGCTACCTGTCCGGAGTGGCGGTGATCATCGCGCTGGGTCAGTTGCCGAAGCTGCTCGGCCTGCCAAAGGAAGTTTCGCTGGCCCATGGACTCGTCTCGCCGCAGCTATGGAACTGGACCGGGATCGCGGTCGGCCTCGCGACCGTTGCCGCGATGGTGCTCGCGCCGCGGCTCACGCAGAAAATCCCGGCCGCGATTCTCGGGCTGCTGGCCGGGATCGCCGCGTACTTCGCGTTCGCGCTGATCAACAGCGATCTGCTCCGGCTTCAGGGTAATCCATTGCTGATCGGGCCGATCGAAGCCTCCGGCTCGTTCATCGATGCGGTCGGTTCGCGGACCCTGTCGCTGCTGCAGGTGCGGATGGACGACATCGGCTTGATCTTCATCTCCGCGCTCACGCTCTCGGTGCTGCTCTCGATCGACACGCTCAAGACCGGCGTGGTGCTCGACGCGCTCGCGCGCCGCCGCCACGAATCCAATCGCGAACTGATGGGGCAGGGCGCGGCGAACGCCGCCGCGTTCTTCATCGGGGGCATGCCCGGCGCCGGGACGATGGGCGCGACGCTGGTGAACTTTACCAGCGGCGGCCGAACACCGTGGTCGGGCGTCGCTGAAGGCGTGTTCGTGGTGCTTGCTTTCGTGCTGGTCGGCGGGCTGATCGCCTGGGTGCCGATCGGGGCGCTCGCTGGCCTGCTGCTGGTAGTTGCCTGGCGCATGTTCGACCGCGGCATGTTCCGGCTGGCGCTGCAGCGCTCCACGCGCATCGATTTCGGCGTCATTGCCACCGTGGTGCTCGTCGCGCAGGTGGGGCTGATCGCAGCCTCCGTGGTGGGCATCTGCCTCGCGATCCTGCTCTTCATCCGCGACCAGATCCGCGGCTCGGTGATCGTGAACAAGCTCGATCTGCGCGGGGTGCGCTCCAAGCGCCGGCGCCTCGTCGCCGAAGGCGAGATTCTCGATGCCGGCGGCGATGAAGCCGCCGTGGTGCAGCTCCAGGGGAACCTGTTCTTCGGCACGACCGATCAGCTCTTTTCCGAACTGGAGCGGGATCTCGCGAGCCGGCGCTTCCTGCTCATCGACCTGCGCCGCGTGCAGTCGATGGATTTCACCGCCGCGCACCTGTTCGAGCAGATGAAGGAACGGCTGCAAGAGCGTGGCGGCGAGCTGCTCTTCAGCGGCATGCCGTCCAGTCTTCCCACTCGCCAGGACATCGAGCACTACATGGAGCAGCTCGACCTGGTGCGCAGCGGCGGAGGTATCCGCGTCTTCGACACGCGCGACGGCGCGATTGAATGGATGGAAGACAGGATCCTGGAAGCGGCGGGCTGGACGCCGGAGGAAGAGGGACCGCCGCTCGGCCTCGGCGAGATCGAGATCTTAAGCGAATTCGACGCCGCGACAATCGGCGAGCTCACCGGCGCGGTAAAGGAGATTTCGGTAACGGCGGGCGGCCGAATCTGCTCCCGCGGCGACCAAGGCGACGAGATTTTCCTGGTGCGGCGCGGACGCGTCCGCGCGCTGCTGCCGCTCGAAGGCGGCAAGCGCCATCATCTCGCTACCTTCTGCCGGGGCGACTTCTTCGGCGAGATGGCGTTTCTCGATCGTGAGCGGCGCTCGGCGGACGTCGAAGCGGCCACGGCGACTGACCTCTACGTGCTCTCGCGCGAGCGCTTCGACGCACTGGTGAAAACGAACCCCGCCCTCGGTGGAAGGGTCTTCGAGCAACTCGCGTTTGCGCTGTCGAAGCGCCTGCGCGCGGCGGACACCGAATTGCGGGTGCTCGAAGAGCGCTGAGCGAGGCGGCTCGACCGATACAGGGAGGCGAAAGAGAACGTCATGGCACGGATGAAAGCCGGTCGAGCGGTCATCGAAGCGTTACGGGCGGAAGGGGTCGAGTACACCTTCGGCGTGGTGGGCACGACCACCAACAGCATCGTCACCGAGATGTACGGCAGAAGCGATATCCGCTTCGTTGACACGCGGCACGAGGAGGGCGCGGCGTTCATGGCCTACGGCTACGCCCGCGCCTCGGGGAAGCCGACCGCGTGCATTACGACCTCCGGGCCGGGGTCGACCAATCTGCTCACCGGCATCGCTCTGGCGTACAAGGGGCGCGCACCGGTCATGGTCATCGCCGGGGACGTGGCGCGCGATTACATCGAACGCGATGGCAGCCAGGCGTTCGACCTGGTTGGCCTGTTCAAGCCTGTGACCTATTCAGCCCGGCAGGTGAACAAGACCGAGCGCATCCCGGAGTTGCTCCATGACGCCTTTCGCACCGCGCTGTCGGGCAAGCGGGGGCCGGTATTCCTGGGAATTCCACGGGATCTCCTGGACGATCAGACCATCGAAACCGATGTCATGGCGCCGGAGACCTACCGTGCCGTCGACGGCCGCATCCCGGGTGATCCGCAGGCCATCCAGCGGGCAGCGACGCTGCTGGCACAGGCGCAACGGCCGCTGCTGCTTGCGGGCGGCGGCGTTATCGACGCGGAGGCCGGCGCCGAGGCGGTGGCGCTCGCCGAGTTGCTGGACATGGCGCTCGTTCCTTCATACGGGCACAACGACGCCGTGCCCAACAGTCATCGCCTCTATATCGGCGCGCCGGGCCGCAGAGGGTCGGGCGAAGTCGCAGAAGCCATACACCACGCCGACGTCATCCTCGCTCTGGGGACGCGCCTCAGTCAGTCCACGACGTACTGGAACGACAGCGTCATCAATCCACGCACACGCATCGTGCAGGTGGACATCGACTTGCAGGAGATCGGGCGCAACTACCCGGTGGCGGTGGGCATCGCGGGAGACGCCAAGGCGGTGGCGCAGCAATTGCTCCAGGCGCTGCGTCAGGAGTTTCCGAAAGGACGGCCCAACCCGGCATGGCGCGCCGAAATAGAAACCCTGGCGGCGCGCCGTCACGCGCGGCTGCAGGCGGAACTGGCGCTCACCGGCGACCCTATGATGCCGCAGCGGGTCTACCCGGAGCTGCGCAAGGCGTTGCCACGCGATTGCATGGTGACCATCGACGCCGGCGTCGCGCCCGGCCTGAGCTACGACCGCCTCCATTTTGACCTGCCGCGCACCCTGTTCAACTACGCCGGTCACGGCGGGCTGGGCATGGGGTACTCTGTCGGCCTCGGCACCAAGCTCGGGCGGCCCGACCGCCCCGCGGTGAGCATACAAGGCGATGGCGGTTTCCTATACACCTCGCAGGAGATCAACACCGCCGTGCGCTGGGGCATCCCGCTGGTCAGCATCGTATTGAACAACCGCTGCCATGGCGCCGAAAAGTACCAGCAGCAGCGTTTTTATGACGGGCGTTATATCGGCGTGGATCTCGTCAACCCGCGCTTCGACCGGCTGGCGGAAGTGTATGGCGCGCGCGGGTTTTACGTGACACGCCCCGATGAGATTGCCGATGCCGTTGCCACGGCGCTCGCTGCGGGCGGCCCCGCCGTCATTGAAATTCCCGTTGCCGAGTATTTCCCTCCGCCGGCCCCCACGCCGGGCGGACACTGACGGGAGTGCAAAGTGCAAAGTGCGGAGTGTAGAGTGTAAAGTGCAAAGTGCAAAGTGCAGAGTGTTTTAGGGAGGGGAATATGAATGGCACGTTGCGGCGCTTTTTTCTGGCATTGTTGGCCATATCGTTCGTGTATGCGGGCTCTGCCGCGGCACAAAATTATCCGACCAGGCCGATACGCGCGATCGTGCCGTTCGTGCTGTCGGTGCATCCGTCGGTGCCGGTGAGGTCGGTGAAGGAGTTGATCGCGTTGGCGAAGGCGAGGCCCGGCGCGCTCAACTATTCGTCTTCGGGGCAGGCGAGCGCGACGCAAATGGCGACCGAACTCTTCAAGCTGCTGATGGGCACCGACATGGTGCATGTCCCGTTTACCGGTGGCGGTCCCGCTCTCGTGTCGGTGTTGAGCGGCGAGGTCTCGGTCTATCTCGGCAGCATCCCCGCGCTCCTGCCGCATATGAAGTCCGGCCGGCTGCGGGCGCTCGGCGTAACCACCATGAAGCGCGATCCCGCGATTCCCGATGTCCCCACCGTTGCCGAAGCCGGCGTGCCCGGATATCAGGCGGCGGAGTGGCAGGGCGTCGTCGTGCGCGCGGGAACGCCTGCGGCAATCGTCACGCGACTCAATCAGGATCTCGTGAAAATCCTGAAGGCGCCCGACATCAACCAGCGCTTCGCGTCCGTCGGCGCGCAGGCGGTGGGCAGCACGCCCGAGGAGTTCGCGGAGCATATCAGGCACGAGCGCGACACCTGGTCGAAAGTGATCAAGGCGGCGGGGATACGGATCGAATAGCTGGTAAGGCGTGACTGATAGGGCGTGATTGATGAAGCGTGACTAAAAACGTGGCCGGTCACGAATCACCAGTCACGAATCACCAGTCACGAGTCACCCCTTTCAGATGTTCCCGCTTATCCAGTCCGCGATGTAATCGACGCCTACCTGCCGGTTGTCCACTTGCACGTGCTCCGCGCCACCCTCGCCGGTAGTGAAGACCTTCAGGGTCTTGCGTTTGGAGCCGACTGCTTCGTAGAGTTTCCTGGCGGAGTCCAGCGGCACGATCCGGTCGTTCTCGCCGTGCAGGACGAGGAACGGGCACTCGATGTTCCCCGCGACGCCGGCAAGGCTGAAGCGTTTCGCCATCGGCACTGCTTCGTCGAGGTCCTTCGCGCCGAATACCCACGGCACCTGGAAGTGCGACTGCGCGCTTTTCTTCGCGTCGCTTTTCACCGCCTGCCGGATGCCATCGACCCATTCCTCCATGCTCCAGTGCATGGCCCCGAACGCGATGCAGCCGGCGTAGCGTTTCTCGAAGGCGACGATGCGCGGCGCGTAGTAGCCGCCGAAGCTGTAGCCCATCACCGCCACTCGCTTTGGGTCGACTTCCGGCCGCGCGGCGACGTATTCGTAGGCCGCGGTGCCCGCGGCTTCGTAGTCGTAGCGCGTCTTGATGTCCCGCAGCCGGATCGATTCGCCCTGTCCCGGCCCGTCGATCGCGAGCGTGTGCCAGCCGCGCCCGGCGAATTCGAGGCCGTTGAACAACACGCTCATTCGAGTCCATCGTGTCTCTTACAGTGGGCCCGCCTCAAGAATCGGCTCGTTGGCGGTATTCGTGGGTAGATTGTCGCTCAGTTGCGGATGTTTTGCTGGCTGAGGAAGCGGTATAGCTTGCGGCAAGTGGCATCGAAGGCGTTCTGTTCGGATTCTGCGATACGGGGCCAGACGAGCGGCCCGCCGTCTTCTTCGATGAGATCGCAGAGGACGTCTTGGACGGGTCGCATGGCGAGATCGGGATCGTCGTGGCGACGGCGGACGATCTCGCCACCGAGCATCCAGATGCGGTCGCGGTGGCGGGAGAGCGTCTTGTGGGCGAGTCCGTGGTGCAGGAGATCGATCAGGAAGGGCTCGATTTACGATGCTCGCTGCGTGCAGGATCATAACGTATGAGCGATTTCTAATCGTCTATGCAGTGCCTGGAACCGGTGGTAGCATACATTGATGCTCGTAGTCTCAGCATTTTTTGGGATCATCGTTCGAATGTTCTTCGACGATCACGAACCACCGCATTTTCATGTCGAGTACCAAGGTCAATTGGCAACGTTCGATTTCCCTGGGAAACTACTTGCCGGGACGATCCGGTCCGCGAGGGCGAAACGTCTCGTGCGGGAATGGGCACGGCTTCACGAACATGAACTTCGAGCGAACTGGAAGAAACTGAAGGCGCTTCAGCCACTTCGCCAGATCGCACCGTTGGAGTGAGAGACCATGACAACTTTGCCGCAGGTTATCGAAGCCAAATACGTTTCTGGTTACTGTATCGAGCTTTTCTTCAATACCGGTCTTCGAAAGACCGTTGACTTTACTCATTGGCTTAAGGGGCCAGTATTTGAACCTCTTAGAAATCGCGCAGAGTTCCGCAGATTTTTCATCGCTGGCGGATCAGTGTGTTGGCCAAATGGTGCAGATATTGCACCGGAGACACTTTATTCTGTTCGCGGCGTGTCAGAGCGCGCTGCCTAATCCATAAGGATTGTGATTTGCTGCAGCAAGCTGCGCGTTTCGCTCGAACGCAGCTATCAGTCAATGCCACTTTAACACCAGCTTGGATTGCGGTGTTCTTCTTGGGCGGAGGAAACAAGCATGAACATAAGGCCTATCTATTATGCGCAGTCCGGGACACGTTCCACACCTGTTCCCGGCGCGTCGGCTCGGCGAACCGGAATTGCGCCGGGATTGATTTTCCTATGGTTCATGCACATCGGCGCACGCCGCGTGTAACCTTTCCTCGCCGGGTCATAGTACACCGTCCCACGACGGCGTTACGGCGGCAGAGCATCAACAACGGGTTCGGTCTCGTCATTGGCGCTGCAACGCGTGCACAGCTCGCGCGCGAGCCAATGCCGATGACACGGCTCGACAAAAACAGGAGGAAGAATGAAATCGCTTTCGATCATCGCCGCGCTTGCAATCCTGGCCTTGCTGCCGTCTTTTGCCTCGCCCGCCAGCACCGAGCACTATCCGAGCAAGCCCATACGCATGATCGATCCGTATGCGCCCGGCGGCAGCACGGAGGCTCAGGCCCGCGTGCTTGCAGAAAAGCTCAACTTGGCATGGGGGCAGCCCGTCGTCATCGACGGCAGGCCCGGCGCAGGCAGCGCGATCGGCACGCAGATCGTCGCCAAATCGACCCCGGACGGCTATACGCTGCTGTTTGCGAACGCAGCATTCGGCACCGTCCCGAATTTGTACAAGAACCCACCGTTCGATCCAATCAAGGAATTTGCGCCAATCATCCAGGTTGGTACTCAGCCGCTGATGCTCGTGGTCCATCCATCCCTGCCGTCGACGCTGCGCGATCTGCTGACGTATGCCAAAGCGAATCCGGGCAAGCTCAACTTCGGGTCGGCGGGAACCGGTGGCGCGAGCCACCTCGCGATGGAGTACTTCAAATCCATGGCGGCCATCAACATCGTGCACGTGCCGTACAAGGGCAGCGCCCCCGCCGCAGTTGCGATATTGGCCGGAGAGATACAGCTCGCGACCTTCAGCGCGAATTCGGTCATGCCGCACATCAGATCAGGCAAGCTTCGCGCGCTCGGCGTTACGACCGCCAAACGCTCATCCCTGTTGCCCGACGTGCCGACGGTTGCGGAAGCGGGCGTGCCGGGCTACGAAGTCGTCCAGTGGTCGGGCATAGTCGCGCCCGCAGCAACGCCGAAGCACATCCTCGCCAGTCTCAACCAGAAGCTGAACGAAGCGCTTGCCAGTGCGGACGCACGCGAGCGTCTCGGCCGCGTCGGAGTCGAGGCGGCTGGCGGCACCCAGCAGGCGTTCGCCGCATTCATCGCCTCCGAAGTGCGCAAGTGGCGCAAGGTAATTCAGGAAGCGGGCATCAAGCAGGAGTGAGCCTCAGCCCGCGAGCTCGAGCCGCGTGTCGCCCTTCTCGACATAGACTCGCGCCCGCTTGGGACATTTTCCAAGCTCGCTCAGGAGCTTCGCCACGGGCGTCTGAAACTCGTATTGCGTCGGCATCGGGCCTGCGGCCAGCATCTCGTCCACCTGATTGCCGGCGAACATGTATCGCAGCAATCGCTCGTCGTCCGAACAATTCGGATACTGCGCTCTCAGCCGCGGGAGCGCTGGCGGGCGCTCGGCGGGCTCACTCCTGATGGTTTGATGGTCTGCCGTCCGCGCAGTACAACATCACCTATATCGGAAGCGGATTGATCGCCGATGCAAATTCCGTGCTTATCGGCGGCGTTCTTTACGTCGACCTCACCCACGACGCGGGTGGTTTCTACAACCAGACTGGCCTGACGACGTTCGAGCTGCCGCCCGAGACGCGCAAGGTCATCCTGAAGGCGCGAAGCACGCAGGAATCCGAAGGGCTGCAGTTGTACATCGGTACCGAGGTGCCGCCGATCACCTACGATATAGTCACGGGCGTGCTGACCATTCCTTCGGTCAAGGTTGGCACCGCGACGTATATCAACGTCACACGCTTAACAACATCGGTAGCTACGCGTTCGCGCTGCAGACCGCGACTGCGCAGGCGCCACCGGTTCCGGCGCTCGCCACCTATGACGCCGACACCGGAATCCTGACGCTGCCGTCCGTGAAGGTGGGCGGCTCGACATACGACGTCACTTTGCAGAATGTCGGCAGCTACACTTTCACGCTGCTGTCAGCGACAGCACAACCATGACCCCACCTGGCTGCTCGGTAATTGACCGCTAATCCCGCTCACGACCTGCCCGGATCGCGGTTTTCTCCTGGGCAGGAGGAAGCAAGCATGAACATAAGGCCTATCTATTATGCGCAGTCCGGGACACGTTCCACACCTGTTCCCGGCGCGTCGGCTCGGCGAACCGGAATTGCGCCGGGATTGATTTTCCTATGGTTCCCTCGGCGCGCAGCGCAACCAGAACGTCACGGGTCCGTCGTTGATCAGGGTCACTTTCATCTCGGCGCCGAAGCGACCCGTCTGCACCAGGCCGTAGCTGGCCCGTGCGATCGCCACGACCCGATCAAAAAGACGCTCGCCCTCCTGCGGCGGCGCGGCGGAAGTGAAGCTTGCACGCATGCCCTTTTGTGTGTCGGCCGCCAAGGTGAATTGCGGGACCAGCAGCACACTGCCACCGACGTCGCGCACCGACAGATTCATCTTGCCATCGGCGTCGGCGAACACGCGGTAGCCGAGCAAGCGCTCCACGAGTCGCTCGGCCTGGGCATCGGCGTCATCGCGCTCCACTCCCACCAGCACGAGGATTCCGCGATCGATCGCGGCGATGACCCGATCGTCAACGATGACGCTGGCCGAGCTCACCCGCTGCAGCAGTCCGATCATGTGCGCGTCTCGAATTCGTCGAAGCCCGATCCTGCGCAAGTGGCCGTCATGCTCATTTTAGATTGAAGAACGCGCGCTGCGGTTTCTCGCGCCGGGCGGGCGCCACACCCTTATAGCATAAGCGTGTCCGATGGACGCGGCAGCAGCGTTCGGATAGATTACAAATCCTCTCACCGACCGATTCAGGAGTTCCACAGCATGGGCATCTTCGGCGCGCGCGCCCTCACCCGAACAGATGGTGGCGAACTGGGGCCACCGCATGATCGCCGCCGGCTTCGACTACAACGACTCCCGATCTGCCGACTCGCCCAGTCACCAGTCACGCTTCATCTCGTAGAGGAGTAGCGATGTCATCGAACGGTCCGTGGATCGAGCATTTTCCGGGCAATCTCATCTGGTCGAACGCGACGCTTGTCACCAAGGGCATGGCGCCGTACGGCGCAGTTGCGCTGGGAGAAATCGACGAAGTGTGCGAGCGGCTCAGGAATCGCCAGAACGAACCCGATGCGTGGCGCGAAGAGTGGTGCGCGATGGGAAGCCGGCTCGAACAGGCCGCGGATAAAGCCGCCGCCGAGGGTCACCAGATGACCGCGGGCGACTATTATCTGCGCGCCGGCATGTATTACTTCACCGGAGAGCGCTTCATTTATCCCGGCGAGCAGAAACGCGAGACCGGCCGCAAAGCGATCGAGTGCCAGACCAAGGGGTTGCTGCGGCGTTACCCCAACATCGAGAAAGTGGAAGTGCCGTACGAGGGCAGCGCGCCGGAGCGCGGAGCAGGGGCCCCCGAATCCGGGGGATGGGACCGGAAAGGCGCGCTGTCGGCGCTGTTCATGAAGGCGCCGGGCGCATCGGGGCGCGCGCCGACCGTCGTGGTGTTCGACGGCATGGACAACTGCAAGGAGATGAGCGTGCTCTTCGCAGGACTCGAATTCGCGGCACGCGGTTTTCACACGCTCGCCATCGACGGGCCCGGGCAGGGCGAATCGCTGCGGCTGCGCGGACTTTACGCGCGCCACGATTACGAGGTACCGGGCGCGGCGGCTTACGATTACGTCGCCGCGCGCCCCGATGTGGATCCAAAGAAGGTGGTGGTTATGGGTTACAGCTTCGGCGGTTATTACGCTTCGCGCATCGCCGCATTTGAGAAGCGCTATGCGGCCGGCGTGGCGATGAGCGCGCTGCACTGGGACCTGGCCGGGTGGCAACGCGAGATCAAGCGCCGGCAGGAAGCCGATCCCAAGGCGACGCCGCAATCGGCTTTTCACTTCCGCTGGATCATGGGCTGCCTCGATGACGGCGATGCCGCGATCAGGAAGGCCGAGCGTTTCTCACTGGTCGACGTGGCGCCGCGGATTGCATGTCCGTTCCTCATCGTGCATGCCGGGGAGGACCGCGTCGTGCCGGTCGCTTCGGCCCGCAAGCTCCATGAAGCGGTCGGCTCGAAGCGCAAGCACCTGAAAATCTTCTCCGCTGCGGAGGGCGGCTTCTACCACGCTCAGGCCGACAACCGGCAGGTCGGCATCGATTACATCGCGGACTGGATAAGCGAGAACATCTGAAGCGAGAGGCGAGAGGTGAGAGGCGAGAGGTGAGAGGCGAGAGGGGAGAGGGGAGAGGCGAGAGGCGAGAGGCGAGAAGAACCTCTTTGCCTCGCTCCCTGTGGGATTGAGTCGACGGCGCTTGCTTGCGCCGGAACTTGATCTGGCGCAAATCTCCGCGAAGCCCCTGCCGTATACTGGGCGCTTTCCTACCCGCCGTGTCAATGGAGAGCCCCCATGGCCGAGACGATCAAATACCTGCTCGACGAGACCCGCATCCCGAAGGTCTGGTACAACATCATGGCCGACCTGCCGTCGCCGCCGCCTCCGGTGCTGCATCCGGGGACGATGAAGCCGGTCGGGCCCGACGATCTCGCGCCGCTGTTCCCGATGTCGCTCATCGCGCAGGAGGTGACGACCGAACGCGAAGTCGAGATCCCCGAGCCGGTGCGCGAGATCTACAAGCAATGGCGTCCGACGGCGCTGTTTCGCGCGCGGCGCCTGGAGCGGGCGCTCGATACGCCGGCGCGCATCTACTACAAGTACGAGGGCGTGAGCCCCGCCGGCAGCCACAAGCCCAACACCGCGGTCGCGCAGGCGTTCTACAACAAGCAAGCGGGGATAAAGCGCATCAGCACCGAAACCGGCGCCGGGCAGTGGGGCTCCGCGCTGGCGTTCGCGGGGGCGCTGTTCGGAATCGAGGTGCAGGTATTCATGGTGCGTGTTTCTTACGATCAGAAGCCCTACCGCCGCGCGCTGATTGAAACCTACGGCGCAAGCTGTGTGCCTTCGCCGTCGAACGAAACCGCATCGGGCCGCGCGATACTGGCGAAGAATGCCATGCATCCCGGCAGCCTCGGCATCGCGATCTCGGAAGCGGTCGAGGTTGCCGCAAGCCGCGACGACACCAAGTATGCGCTGGGCTCGGTGCTCAACCACGTCCTGCTGCACCAGACGGTGATCGGGCAGGAAACGATCGCGCAGTTCGATCTCGCGAACGACTATCCCGACGTGATCGTTGGTTGCACCGGCGGCGGCTCCAACTTCTCCGGCATCGCGTTCCCGTTCCTCGGGGCGCAACTGCGCGGCGGCAGGAAAGTGCGCTTTGTCGCGGTCGAGCCCGCGGCGTGCCCGAGTCTCACGCGCGGCCAGTATGCCTACGACTTCGGCGACACCGCGCACCTCACGCCGCTCGCCAAGATGCATACGCTGGGCTCGACGTTCACCCCGCCCGGATTTCACGCCGGGGGGCTGCGCTACCACGGCATGGCGCCGCTGGTGAGCCACATCAAGGAATTGGGCCTGATCGAAGCGCGCGCATATCACCAGATCAAGTGCTTCGAGGCGGGGGTGCAGTTTGCGCGCGCCGAAGGGATACTGCCGGCGCCGGAAGCCAACCACGCGGTGCGCGGCGCGATCGACGAGGCGTTGAAGTGCAAGGAGGAGGGTGTCTCGCGCGCGATTCTTTTCAACCTGTGCGGCCACGGCCACTTCGACATGCAGGCCTACATCGACTACTTCGCCGGCAAGCTCACCGATCAGAGCTACGACGAAGCCGAGCTCGCGATGGCGCTCGCCGGACTGCCGTCGGTGAAAGCGGCGTGAGGCCGATGAGTTTTCGCGACAATTGCCGGAAATGGCGGGTCCTCATCGTCCTCGCGGAACTGGCGCTGACGGCTCCGGCGTGGGGCGACGACCCGGCCCAGCGCGAGCTGCAGCGCATCCAGCAGTTGCGGCAACAGCAGCAGGACGAATTTCAGCTTCGCATGCAGCAGTATCAGCGCAGCATCCAGACGCCGCCCGCCGATCCACGCGAGCAGCAGGCGATCCGCCAACTGGAGATCGACCAGCGGCAGCGGCAGCAGGAGCTGCATTACCGGCAGAACGTGGACGTTCAACCTGCGCTGCCATCGGATGACGAGGGAACGCGCCGCGCCAAGGCGCAGATCGAGCAGCAGCGCGCACGACAACAAAGCGAGCAACAGTTGCAGCGCTTTGATTGGGAGCAGCAGCAGGCTGGCCCGCGCAAGGACGAAACGCTGCCGTAACCGCCGCACGGCCCGGGCGGCAGGCCGGGCTGCTTTGCCTGTCCCGCCGGTGCCGCGGTGCAGGAATTCCGGCACGATCCTTTCCACTGCGACTACCTGACCGGGCTCACTTGGATGCGCCGCGCGGTCAGCTTGCCGCCGTCGCCGGGCGCGGCGGTAAGGTTCACGGTCGCGCCGGGCACCAGATGCGCGCGCTCACCGGGGACGAGCGTCGAGATCGAAGCGTTTTCCGGAACCGCGATCTTTTGCGAGCCGCCCTCGTAGGTAAGGGTCAGCTCGCGGCCGCTGCCGGACTGGACCGTCGCGGACACCGTGGCATTGGTCATCGTCTGATCGTCCCGGCCATCGAAGGGCCGGTGGCCCGGATTGAGTGGCTTGGGCATCCGGCGCACCTCGAAGGCGGTGAGCGTGCTGTCGTTGCGCTTCACCGAGGTGACGCCCAAGAAGTCGCCCGGCTTGATGTCGGCGAGCGCGATCGGCTGGGTGAAAACGATGACGGTTTTTTCGGCAAGCTGGATGTCCACGTTCTTTCCCTCGCCGGATTTCACCAACAGCACGGTTCCGTCGAAAGCGGTAATGGTGCCGCGGACTCGCACATTGGTCTGCGCGCCGGCAGCAGCGCTTGCGAGCACGAGCGCGCCGAAACACAATGCAACTTGAAGTTTGTTCATGTATGCCTTTTCACGAAACGGATCAACCCCCCCGGACTGCCTTGGGAGCCTTGCGTTAACACGCAGGAGTGCGATTCTATTCCTGAACCGGGCCGCAGTTGAAGTTTCCGGGGCTGTTCGTTCGCCCGGCGCGGCGCAGACCCCGGATGCGCCCGGTTGGCGCGCAAGATGGTAATGTAGGGGTATAAGAAAGGGGGAGCGGTGCCCACATTCTGGGAAGTCAGTGTCCGGGAAGGATTCAGGATTGAGGATCGAGGGTTGAGGATCGAGGATTGAGGATTGAGGATTAAGCAAGGAGATGAATGATGATGAGCTTGTGGTATGAGGTGGTCCATGGCTGAACGCAGCACACATAGGCGCAAGGCCCCGGGAGCGGCCGCGGCGGCGGAATCCCCGGTGATGCAGGGCGGGATGGCGCGCTCGCTCGGCGTGCGTTTGATTTCCCTCACCAAGAAGAAGGTCGTCGCCGAGATGCCCATCAAGCCGATGCACCTCAACCGCGCCGGCCGCGTGAACGGCGGCGCCATCATGGCGTTTGCCGACGCGGTGGGCGCCGCCGGAGCGGTCTTCAACCTGCCGCCCGGGCATCGCAGCGGAACGATAGAATCGAAGTCGAATTTTTTCGCGGCGGGAAAAGGTCCGGTGCTCAAGGCGGTGTCGATCCCGCTGCACATCGGCCGCACCACGTCCGTGTGGCAGACGACGATCAAGAATGTGGACGGGGGTGTCGCTGCGATCGTGACCCAGACCCAGATCGTGATCCCGGCGAAGTCACCCGGCCGGTAATTCGCCTGCCGCGAGGATGACGTGAACCGCGGCCGGTGAAGCGTTGGGCTTATTCTCTGTAGAATGACTGAAATCGAGCCGGTTCCCGGCCGGCAATCCAAGGGGAGCAGATCATGAAACTCTGGTGGCAGAGCAGCACTCCGATTCATCGCTTGCACGACTATCGCACCACGCTGACCGAGCATCTGAACAGCGTGAAACGGCCGGAGACTGAGATTCATGTTAACGGCGTCGACGACGGTTCGATGGACCTGCATTACAACGCAGTGGTGGCCATCAACAGCTACGGTCCGGGCGGGGTTCTGAACAAGATCATTCAGGCGGCGGACCAGGGCTACGATGCGGTGGCAATCGGTTGTTTCCTGGACCCGGCCATGCAGGAGGCCCGGGAGGTGGTGCCGATCCCGGTATTCGGTCTGGGCGAAACCTGCATGCTGATGGCCTGCATGTACGGGCACAAGTTCTCGGGCGTGGCATTCCATTCCAAGCAGGCGCAGTATTACGATCGCAAGGCTTTTGAGTACGGGTTGGCTTCCCGGCATATACCGTTCGGCGAGCTGGGTATCGACTTCAACGAGGTGCAGAAAGCCTTCGCGAGCCCCGGTCAGATGACCGAGAACTTCATCAAGGAGGCGCGCCGTTTGTCCGCCCAGGGCGCCGAGGTGATTCTTGCCGCGTGCGCCACGGTCAACGCCATCATCCGCAGGGAGAAAATCTACGAGGTCGATGGCACGCTGATCCTGGACTGTAACGCGGTGCTGCTCAAGACGGCCGAGGGAATGGCGGAACTGTCACGCAGCATCGGCCTGCGGGCGAGCCAGCGGCTGCTCTATCAACGGCCGAATCGCCGCGCACTGGACGACTGGATGCAGACGTACGGTTTCCGCTCAGGCCCGCAACTGAAGCCGTGACGATGCCGAAGACTTGAAGGAGCGAGTCGAGTGAGACCAGTACGAGTTGCCTTGTTTGCGCCCGGCAGCAAGGAGCGGGTGATGGCCAAAGCGCTGGAGAGCGGCGCCGATGCCGTCCTCCTCGATCTTGAAGATTCGGTAGCGATCGCCGCCAAGGCGGAGGCGCGTTCATTGGTCGCGAAGGTGATCGATGACGCGGCTGCTGCGGGAGTGACGCGCTCCGGGCCGGCGATTTTCGTGCGGGTGAACGCAACCGCGACCGGGCTGCTGGACGAGGACCTGGCGGCGATCGTGCGGCCGGGCCTGGATGCCGTATTTCTGCCGAAGGTGGAAAGCGTATCGGAAGTGCGGAATGCGGACTCCACCCTGGAACGGCTTGAATCCGCGAGGGGCATGAAACCCGGCGCCGTGGAGATCGTCCTGATGATCGAGAGCGCGTTGGGCGTCTACCGCTGCTTTGATCTCATCAAGGCCTCGCCGCGCGTGGCGAGCACCTGCATCGGTGTCGCCAGGGATGGGGATTTGCAAACCGATCTTGGCTGCAGTTGGTCTATCGAGGGCACCGAATTGTTGTATGCGCGCTCCAAGGTGCTCCTCGATACGCGCGCGGCCGGGAAGGCGTGGCCTCTCGACGGCGTCTTCAGCGATCTCGGCGATGAGGAAGGCCTCATCAAGGACTCGACGCTTTCCGCCCGGCTCGGCTATGTCGGCCGCACGGTGATCCATCCCAAGCAGATCGCGCCGGTGCGGCGGGCCTACGCGGTGCCCGAGGCCGATGTGGCCTACTACCAGCAAGTCGTCACTGAATTCGAGGCAGTCGAAAAAACGGGCGCGGCTGCCGCGATCACGGTGAACGGCAAGTTGGTGGACTATGCGATGTACCAGCGGGCGAAGCGGGTGCTCGATCTGGCGAAACTGGATCGATGATGGATTTTTCCTTCACTTCCGAGCAGGAAACCCTGCGCGCGCATCTCCAGGCACTCCTGGACGAGGTGTGCCCCGCGCAGTACGCCGAGCGTTGCGACCGCGAGGCGCACCCGCCGCGCGAGGCGTACGACGCTCTGGCGAAGCATGGCTGGTTCGGCCTGATTCTTCCGGTCGAGTATGGCGGCACCGGTGGTTCTCCCATCGAGCTGGCGATACTGCTGGAGGAGGCGGGCCGGCACTTTGAAGAGCTGGCCATGTGGCTTTTCCGCACGCTGACCTACGGCGGCTATGCCGTGATGCTGCACGGGAGCCGCGAACAGAAGGAGGCGCTCCTACCCAAGGTCGTGCGCGGGGAACTCTCGTTCTGCTTTGGCCTGACCGAACCGCAGGCCGGATCCGACGCCGCGGCACTGGCGACCACGGCCGCGGCGGTTGACCGCGGGTACGTGATCAACGGGCAGAAGGTCTTTACGTCCGGCATGGATATCAGCGATTACTGCCTGCTGGTGACGCGCACATCGACAGGAGAGAAGAAGCAGCAGGGCATCACCAACTTCCTGGTCGATACCAAGTTGCCGGGGATCGAAATCCGGAAGATCGAGACGCTGGGTCAGCGGGCGATCGGCACTACGCAGGTCTTTTACACCGACGTGAAGGTGCCGGCTTCCGCGGTGCTCGGACAGGTGGACTACGGATGGGACGCGGTCGATTCGTATCTGTGGTACGAGCGGCTGTGTCTGTCGGCGGCGCGTACCGGCGCGGCTGCCGCTGCTTTCGAATACGCACTGGACTATGCCAAGACGCGCAAGCAGTTCGGCCGGCCCATCGGGCAGTTCCAGGCGATCTCCCACAAGCTCGCGGACATGAAGGTGATGCTGGATGTCTCGCGCATGCTGGTCTACCGCTTTGCCTGGCTGATGTCTCAAGGCAAGGCTACGCGGCACGATGCGGCGGTCGTCAAGCTCTACACCGGCGAAACCTACAAAACGGTATCCGACCTCGGGCTGCAAATCCTGGGCGGCTACGGTTATTGCATGGAGTTTCCGATGCAGCGGTTTTTCCGCGACTCGCGCCTCGCCACCATCGGCGCCGGCACCTCCGAAATCCAGCGCAACATCATCGCCCGCGGCCTCGGGCTGTAGAAGTGCGGGACAAGATCAGGAGATACTAGCCGCAGATGAACGCCGATGAACGCCGATCAAAATCGGGAAACAAGCCACATAGAACACAGAGTTCACAGAGAAAGACAAAGCGAGAATACAAGCCGTTGGTGTTTTTCAAGTCTCGGTTTTCCCCGTACTCGCTGTGGCTGAATTCCGAGGTTGATCTTATCTGCGTCCATCTGCGTTCATCGGCGGTTACATCGGTGTCAGGTCTTTCTGATATGAATTTTAGGAGCCTTTAACTGATGTCCCATCCGCTGGAAGGCGTGCGCATACTCGAGCTGGGCCAGATCATTGCCGGCACTTACGGCTCGCAGGTGCTCTCCGACCTCGGCGCGGAGGTGATCAAGGTGGAAGCGCCGGAAGGCGATCTCGGCCGCATCCCGTCGGTGGCGCCGTACAAAGGTATCAGCACGCTGTTTCTCACGTTCAACCGCAACAAGAAGAGCGTCGTCATCAATCTCAAAACCGATGCCGGACGCGCGCTGTTCTACGATCTCGTCAAGGTGTCGGATGTGGTGATCGACAACTTTCGTGCCGGCGTGCTCGAGCGCCTGAAGGTCGATTACCCCACGCTGTCGGCGATCAACCCGCGCCTCATCCAGTGCTCGGTCACCGGATTCGGCGGCGACGGCGCCTACAAGGATTATCCGGCGCTCGACATCATCATTCAGGCGATCAGCGGCTATCTGGCGATCACCGGTGAGCCGGGCCGCCCGCCGGCGCGCGTGGGCATCCCGCTCGGCGATCTGTGCGGCGGGATTTTCTCGTGCGAGGGGATACTCGCTGCGCTCTACGCACGCGAGCGCACGGGGCGGGGTTGCCGGGTCGAGACTTCCATGTTCGATGGCATGCTCAATTTGCTGAGCTACATGGGCACGCACTATCTGAGCACCGGCGAAGTGCCCACACCCCAGGGCTCGGCGCACGAATTCACGGTGCCGTGGCAGGCGTTTCAGGCCAAAGACGGTTATGTCGTGATTGCGACCCGGCAGGAGAATTTCTGGCGCAAACTGTGCGTGGTGCTGGGCGAATCCGGGCTCGCCGGCGATCCACGCTTCGCCACCAACCCGAAGCGGCTGGAAAACCGCGCGGTGCTGGTACCCATGATCGAGAACATCGTACGCATGCACACGGTCGCTGAGTGGCTCGAGAAGCTGCGCGCCGCCGAGGTGCCGGCTGCGCCGGTGAACAATCTGGACGGCGCCTTTGCGGAACCGCCGGTCGCCGAGCGCGAAATGATCGTCGAGTACGATCACCCCGAGGTCGGAAAAGTGCGGCTCCCGGGGAATCCCATCAAGATGTCGGGCGTGTCGGGCACCATTTCTAACCCGGCGCCGCGACTCGGGGAGCACACCGATGCGATCCTGAGTCAGGTGCTGTCGTTGTCGGCGGACGAGATCGCGAGCCTGCGCCGGCAAGGCGCGATCGGCTAGGACCGGTGAGCGGTGAACAGTGAGCGGTGAGCAGTAGGCGGTGAGCGGTGAGCAAAAAACGCGTCGCGGTTGGAGGTTTACTCCGCTTACCGTTGACCGCTTACTATGTCGGCGTTCATCTGCGGCTAAATGTTTTGGTGTTCGAGATGAGATCTGATCAGGAGGGTGTGCAACCGTGAGAGGCTTATATTGGGAAGAGTGGGAGACCGGCGCGGAATACGAGAGCCCGGCCCGAACCGTCACCGAGGCCGACATCGTCACGTTTGCGGGATTGTCGGGAGACTACAACCCGCTGCACGTCAACGAGGAGTACTGCAAACAGACGATCTTCGGCGGACGCATCGCCCACGGGCCGCTGGTCTACGCCATCGCGGCGGGTCTCCTGTTCCAGCTTCATCTCTACGACGACACGCTGATCGCATTTCTCGGATTCGAGAATCTCAAGTTCACCAACCCCGTCAAACCGGGCGATACCATCCATGCCCGGATCAAGGTGCTGGAAAAGCGCGAGACCTCCCGCCCGGACCGCGGGGTGATGAAACGTCAGTTGCAGGTTCTGAACCAGCGCGGGGAAGTGGTGCAGGAAGGCATCCAGGCTTTCCTGCTCAAGCGCAAGCCGGCCTAGGAGTTTGTCGGACTTAGCCCCGACAAACTCCTGATGCAAAACCGGCGCCAGGAGAATTGCAGAAGAGGATAACAGATATGCGAATTTACCCGCGCTTTTTCTCAAATTCGACCGCTTTGGCTGGATTTGTTCTGAATTGCCAGCCGGTTTTGCTTTTAGCAGCCTGCACGGACTGTTAAGTCCGACAGGCTGCTAGCAGGTTGCCGCCAAGACCCAGCTACTGTTCGCCATTCCGGAGTTAAAATGAGTGGCGAGGCGCCGGCCTTTGAGCGATGACTCGACGAATGGAGGAGACATAGTGATGCGTGCAGGAAACCTAGGCAATCGCGTGGCAATCGCGCTCGTATCGGCGGCGCTCGCCTTGGTCGCAGCTACGGCGTCGGCGCAGACCCCTTCGGCAGGCTCAGGGCAGGCTTTCCCCTCGAAGCCGATCGAGTTCGTTGTCCACGTGAACCCGGGCGGAGGCACCGACGTCTTCGCGCGGCTGATCATGGAGATCATCGGCAGGGAGAAGCTGATCTCGCAGCCGATGATCGTTTCGAGCCGCACGGGAGGAGCCGGCGTGGTCGCGTTCAACTACGTCAAGAGCAAGCGCGGCGAACCGCACACGGTGCTGACGATCGCAACCGGTTCGTTCTTCACGGCGATTTCGCGCCCCGACCTGGACCTCGGTCCGGAGCATTTCACGCCGCTCGCGTTTTTCGCGCGCGATCCGCAGGGCGTGATAGTCCCCGCCGACTCGAAATACAAGACCTTCAAGGACCTGGTGGACGACGCGAAGGGACAGGCCGAGGCCATCGTCTGCGCCGTCACCTCCGCCACCGGCACCGGCCGGCAGACGCTCTGGCGCATCGAGCGTGCGACCGGCGCCAAGTTCAAGTTCGTCACGTTCAAAGCCGGCTCCGAAGCCGTGCTGTCGGTGCTGGGCGGGCACGTGCCGTTCACCACCGAGAACGTGAGCGAGGCATGGGCGCACATCGAGGGCAAGAAGATGCGGGTACTCGCGGTGACGACGGAGAAACGCATGCCCGCCCTGCCCGACGTGCCGACGCTGATCGAGCTCGGCTACAACGTCCAGATCGGCACCGGCCGCGGCTTCGGCATGCCGGCCGGCGTGCCGAAGGAGGCGGTGGCCGCCATGGAAGCGATCCTGGAGAAAGTGCACAAGAGCGCGCTGTGGAAGGACTACTCGCAGAAGAACATGTACGAGGACCGCTGGATGGGCAGCGCGGAGTTCGGCAAATATATCGCCGAGCAGCGCGCGGCGCAGAAGGAGTTCATCGATTCGATCGGCCTCGCCAAGAAACCGTGACCGTCTGAAGCCCGCTGTCAGGTCTTTATCGGCGGCCAGATCCGGTGAGCCAGCGAGGGGGACCCGGGCGCGTGAACCAGTTTCCGCACGACGCGGTCAGTCCAGGCCTCCATCTCCGGATTCGAGCTTTCGTGATGGACGAAGTGCTCGTTCCGCGCCGCCACCGACGTAAACTCATAGAGAATGCCGTGCTTTGCCCACCCGGAAACGGAAGCCAGATTGCGCACCCGCACGCACCCCGGCAATTTCTCCATGCAGGGCATGCGCCATTGGGCATACCAGGCCGCTAATTCATCCTCGTCTTCATGACTGCCGGCGTTGAAGCTGCCGAGCTGGATACCGGGACTTAACGCCATATCGGGTGCGGGCTTCCCGGCTGCCGGGCCGAGTACCCGTGAGTATTCGGTCATGATGTTCGCGCGCTCGCCGATTCTCATCGCAAGCATGTTCCTGTCTTTTTCCGGCAGCTCCGCGTGAAACGCAGCCGGGGTCGGATTAGCGAACACATGCGCCTCTTCGCCGCCAAACAGCAGGATGAAACGATCCCCCGCGGGGACCACGCCGCTCTCCACGTGCTTCAATCGGCCTTTCTCGCCGGACAGAACGACCGTTTCTTTTTCTTCGGAAGCATAATGCGCCGCCCACAGCACGCCGGGCCGTGCCAGGACCTTCGGTACATAGGCGCCGTGCAGCCAGGAAAGATAGGCATCACGGCCGGCGGCCGGCAGGTCGTACCAGGTGATCCAAAGTCCTCGATCCAAGATGGTTCCCCTTATTTGTAAATGCGTGAGGTGGTTCCTTAATCAGGCAACCGGTTTTCGGGGATTGTATACTGTTGAGACTTCCATTAATGATTGACATTGTGACCCCCGCCCCCGGATCAAGTCCGGGGCAGGCTCTGGCCCTTTCCATTCCAGGGGGAGGGAAAGAGATTCGGCACTCAGCGAAGAACGGCGTTTGCCGATGACCAGGAGGAGCTATGAAGATTTCGTTGAGGGCCATCCCTTGCGCTCTCGCATGGTGCGCCCTGGTTGCCGGCGGCTGCGCCGGGCCGGCGGTGGCGCAGGATCAATCGAAGCGACCGCTGCGCCTTCTCGTCCCTTCTCCGCCGGGAGGCCCGTCGGACTTTGCGGCCCGCCTCATCGCGCCGAAGCTCAGCGAAGCGCTGGGGCAGAACGTGGTCGTGGATAATCGCCAGAGCGTCAACGGCATCATCGCGACGGAGATCGCTGCAAAGTCCTTGCCCGACGGCGCTACCGTGGTCATCGGCAACAACGGCACCATGGTCATGAACGTCGGCCTCTACAAGAAGTTGCCCTATGATCCGCTGAAGGACTTTGTGCCGATCAGCCAGCTCGTGTCCGCCGGCACGGCGCTGATCGCCAACCCGAAGTTCGCGCCGAAGACGTTCAAGGAATTCGTGGCCGCGGCGAAGAAGGAGCCCGGGAAAATCAACATCGCGGTGGCCGGCGCGACCGGTGCGGTCGCCACCGAAGTTCTGAAGTTCGCGGCTGGCATCAACCTGAACAATGTTCCCTACAAGGGAAGCTCGCCCTCGGAAGTGGCCGTGATGTCGGGCGAAGTCGAGGTGGTGCTGCTGTCCATTCCGGTCGCTACCCCGCACGTCAAAGCCGGCAGGATGAAGATTTATGGCGTCACCACCGCCAGGCGCTCGTCCATGCTTCCCGATGTGCCGACGATCCAGGAGCAGGGTTTGGAAGGATACGAGTTCGGAAACTGGCACGGGCTGTTGGCGCCCACCGGAACACCGGACAAGATCGTGCGCACGCTTCATCGGGAAGCCGTGCGCATCCTGCAGAGCAAGGAGATCAGGGATATCGTCATTACGCGCGGCAACGAGATCATCGCCAATTCGCCCGAGGAATTCGCCGCCCGGCTCAAGCGCGACATCCCGAGATACAAGAAGATCATGGCCGCGGCGGGGATCCAGCCGCAGTGACTAAAACGAGTGAAATGGACTTCAGGCCATGACGGACGCCAAGCGCGGCTACCCCGACCTGCACGAACACCTGGAAGCGCTCAGGAAAGAGGGGTTGCTGCTGACCATCGACCGGCCGATCGACAAGGACGCCGAGCTGCACCCGCTGGTGCGCTGGCAGTTCGTCGGCGGCATCGAGGAGCATGAGCGCAAAGCGTTCCTCTTCACCCACGTCATCGATGGGCGTGGGCGCAAGTATGAATTTCCCGTGGTCGTGGGCGCGCTCGCCGCCAACCGCGCAATCTACAGCGTCGGCATGCGCGCGCCGGTCGAGGAAATTCAGGCGCGATGGGATAACGCGATCGCCAACCCGATTCCGCCCCGCGTCGTCGAGCAAGGGCTCTGCCAAGAAGTCGTCATCGAGGGCGCCGCGCTCCAGGGCGAGGGCAACGGCCTCGACAGTCTTCCGATTCCGATCTCAACCCCGGGCTTCGACAGCGCGCCGACGCTGACCGCCACCAACGTCATCACCCGCGACCCGGAAACCGGTGTGCAGAACCACGGCACCTACCGCGGCGGTCTCAAGGCCCCGGACCGGCTGGTCGTCCGCATGGCCACACGCCTCGGCGGCGCCGGCGGCTACCGCCATTACCTCAAGCATCAGCAGCGCGGCAACAAGGAGATGCCGTGCGCCATCGTCCTCGGCGGCCCGCCTTGCGTCGCATTTGTCGCGCCGCAGAAGCTGCCGATCGACGTCGATGAGATCGGGGTCGCCGGCGGGCTTGCCGGCGAGCCGATCAACGTGGTGCGCGGGCGCACGGTCGATCTCCTGATCCCGGCCGAAGCCGAGATCGTGATCGAGGGCTTCATCGACACCGAATATCTCGAGCCCGAAGGCCCGTTCGGCGAGTCGCACGGCCACATCGCGCTCGAGGAATTCAACATGCCGATGCGGGTCACCGCGATCACCCATCGCAGGAACGCGATCGTCGCCTCCTACATCAGCCAGGTGACGCCAAGCGAATCGAGCGCCATGAAGCGCGTCGCGTACGAGCCGATGTTTCTCACGCACCTGCGCAACACGCTCGGCATCCGCGGCGTGAAGCGCGTCACGCTGCACGAGCGGATGACCGCGCTGCGGCGCCTGACGGTGATCACGGTGGAAAAGGGCACGCCGCGCACCGAGATCTGGCGCGCGCTCTACGGCGCAACCTCGTTCAGGGCCGACTGCGGCAAGATCTGCATCGCCGTCAACGACGACATCGATCCCGATAATTCGGACGCGATCTTCTGGGCGCTCGCTTTCCGCATGAACCCGGTTGAGGACCTGCAGGTGTTGCGGCACCGCAGCGCGGGCCATGGACCGGAACGCGAGCAGGAACAGGATGACGAGGACTCGACCGTCCTCATGGATGCGACGATGAAGGAAGAGCTGCCGCCTTTGGCGCTGCCGAAGCAGGAGTACATGGAGCGCGCGAAGAAGGTGTGGGAAGAACTCGGCCTGCCGAAGCTGCGCCCGCAGCCGCCGTGGTTCAGCTCGCCCGTTGGCGGCGACTGGCTGCTGCAATGGGACGCGGCGGCGAAGCGCGCGGTCGAAGGCCGCTACCTCGAGAACGGCCGCGTGAGCGGGAAGCTGCGGCGCAAGGGCTTGAAGCCCGAGACCCGGTTCCGGCCGGATGAGAAGCAGTGATCGGTGAACGCCAACGGGAAAGACGGATCACTCGTCACTTTCCATCGTTCGCGCGTAGAATCAACACCCAATGCCTCGACGGGGAGAAACGGTCCGTTGTCCAGCGAAAAAGAGGACAGGATGGCGATCGATGCGCTCCTGAATGAGGCGCGGGATAGCAACATTTCCAATGAACGATCGTACGCCGGCCGCGCCGTCGCCGCCGGCGTCGCGGCATTCCTGTTGACGGCAAGCGCAATCGCAAGCGCCGTGCAGCCCTACCCGGCGCGCCCGGTGCGGGTCATCGTGCCGGTGAGCGCGGGCGGCGGCGTGGACAGCCTCGCGCGGCTCATCGGCCAGCACTTCAACGCGGTGTGGGGACAGCCCTTCATCGTCGATAACCGTCCGGGCGCGGGCGGCAGCCTCGGCGCGGAGCTGCTTTGCGCGCTCACGGGAACGCAGATGACGCACGTGCCGTACAAGGGCGTCGCGGACGGCTATCCCGCGGTGATCTCGGGGCAGGTGAATTGGATCCTCGGCAGCCCGATCTCGGCGCTGCCGCTCATGAAGGCGGGGCGGCTCAAGGGCATCGCGGTCACGAGCGCGGCGCGAAGCAGCGCGCTGCCGGAACTGCCGACGATCGCCGAGAGCGGCGTTCCCGGGTACGAAGTGAGCGCGTGGTTCGGGCTGCTTGCGCCCGCCCGCGTGCCGTCCGCGATCGTCGAGCGCCTCTACGCCGAAGCGCGCAACGCGGTGCAGAACCCGGAAGCTGCCCGCCGCATGCAAGCCGAAGGCACCGCTGCTGTCGGGAACCCGCCGCAGGAGTTCGCGGCAGAGGTCAAGAAGGAATTCGACAAGTGGCGCGCATTCTGGCTGACGGCATACACGATGGCAAAGAGGGCCGGACCGGCGAATTTGCCGATGTTGATGATGACCAGGGCGCCGCTGGTGGCGAGACTCACCTGGCCCTGCGGCGCGAGGCGGCCGACTTCGGCGAGCACGGTCCCCGGCCAGCTTCCCGTGGTGCCGCCGAGGACGGCGAACAGCAGGTAGACCGCGAGCAGGGGCAGCGCCGGTGACATCCCCAGCGCCGCGAGACAGGCGAGCAACAGGATCCCGGCGACCCACGCGAGGACTCGCGCCGCGTTCTGCGCGCGGTCGACGAGCCAGCCCACAAACACGCGGCTCACGGCACTGGTTGCCTGCACGACGGTGAGTACCGTGCCCGCGACGACCAGGCTCATGCCGAGCGTTTGCACGCAGGCGACGACCACGTACGATACGACGCAGAACTGGGCCCACGAAAAGCAGATGCCGGCGATCGACACCAGCCGCAGAGATCTTTCGGCCCAGATCGTTGTGACGCCGGCGAACGGGTTGCCGGCGACGGCCGGAGCGTTCGGTTCCCGGTCTTCGTCCCACTCGCGGCGGTCGCGCTGCATCAGCGCAATGACCGCGTAGAGCAGCGCGGCACTCAGCAGGACAGACCAGCGCCAGCCGGCCGCCACGGCCACCGCCGGACCAACGAGCGCCGCGAGAATGCCGCCGAACGGAATACCGAGTTGGTGCACCGAGAACACGAGACTGCGGCGTGCCGCCGGCGTATAGCGCACCAGCAGCTTCGACGAGGAAGGCGTCAGCATGCCGTAGCCCAGGCCGACGACGATCGAGCCGACGACAAGAAACGGCACCCAGGGCAGCAGCATTATCAACATGCCGGTTCCCGCAAGACCGAGCCCGATCTGGTATGAGCGACACGCGCCAAGCTTGCGGCTCAAATTGCCAAGCAGGCTGAGCGACACGAACATCCCGCCGCCGACGAGGCTGATCTGATAGCCGATGAGCGACGGGTCGAGGCTATAGTCATCCGCTACGGCGGGCGCTACCGCGGGCAGCACGAACATCGCCATGGTGCCCGCGGTGTGGCCGGCGGTCAGGGCGGAAACCAGAAACGTGAGCGAAAGGCCGGGATGAGAGCCGGAGGACATTTTGCGTTGCCGAGCGCGCTGGCAGTTTGTTGAAATAAGGCTTCGTCGCCCCGGACAGAAAGCCTGCCCCGAACCTGAATCGGCACGGCATCCGTGAGACGGTCAGGGTCATGAGCTACCCCAAGCTCGGCTTGGACGAGGAGAGCGTGCGTGAATTGCTCGGTGATTACCTGCTTTGCGCCGAGGTCGTGGCGTTGCGGGTCAGTGGCGCTTCCAATCTGCCTGTCTGCCGCGACGCCGACGACCAGCCGTTTCTCGTTCTCGCGCGCGGGGGCGACACCGATGTTCTGGTCACACGTGACAAAACGCTACTTGGGCTTGATCGAAAAACCGGATTCAAGATCGAAACTCCGGTGATGTTCCGGCGTGGATTCGAAGGGGTTACCCGATCAAATGGGTAGTGAAATGGGTAATTTCGTTGCCAACACGGCGCGGAATACCTGCCGGGTTGGCAACGATCTGCGAGCTTTCACTTCTTGCCTGCGCCCATCTTGGCCGCCTTCGCAGGCGACACCGGCACCATCAGGTGCGCATAGGGCGTGCCCTTCCACATTACCCACGGGCCACCGGTTTTCGGATCGGTCGGATACGCATCGAGCATCTTCAGGTCTGCGTAGAGCACCATGATGTGCGGCGGCGACACGACCCAATCGTTGGTCGCCGTCGGACCGGTCGCGAACGGGTCGGTGTTGCTTGCGCCCTTGTCGCCCCTGAGCATATAGGCGATGCCGGTGCCGGTGACTTTCGGCTGTGCCTTGCTCATCCATGCGTCACCCCACGCCTGCCACTGCTTGTCGAGACACATCGGGTCGTCGACCGAGGCGGCGCCGAATTGCATCGGCGAGTTGGGAAAGCAGACCCAGCCGTTGGTGCCGGCGCGCAGTTGTTTGGGTTGACCGCCTTCTTTCTCGGGCCAGTCCACGATCGTGGCCTTCTTGCTGATCTCGGCTGGCGCCGCGCTCATGGCATTCGCGGTCTTCTGGGCGGTTGTCATCTTCGGCGCCGCCTGCTTCGCTGGCGTGGACTTTAACGGCATAGGATGCTGCGCGTACGAGACCGCGGACGCGAGCAACGCCAGGGCCTAACGATATTGGGACAACGTATCTAGACATGGCACACCTCTCCTTGAATGGTTAGGTCCTGCGCTGGATCGAAGGGAGCGGGGGCGAACCTAAGCCCGCTCGCGGCATCTGTCAAGATTCGGAGCGGGCATCACCGGTCGCCGCGTGCGCCGACGTTGTGGACAAGGAATCTCCCGGGAGACGTCATCTGTAGCTACTGTATGGCAACTATGGGCCGCTATTTGCCTACCGCCTTGCACCCGGCAAAAGAGATTGCGGGACCGTCCGCCAGCGTTGCCTCGTTGCCATTGATCTCGAGTGCGGCGATGCCGTTGCTGTAGCGCGTGCCGGCGGCGGAAGTAACCTTGTCGAGACGAAACTCGCGCTCGGGGAAGATGATCCAAGCCGCGCCGCCGTTATCGAGATAGCGCACATGGAAGCGTTTGCCGCCGGCGCACTGGTATTCAGTCGCATCGGACGGGGTACGAGCCCGATCCTGATTCTTTTCCCCGCTGAACGGCCAAAGATTGACGCTACTGCAACCGGGCAAAAGAAGGGACAAACAGGCAAGTGCCGGCAATGCCGAGCGGACGAATCTATTATCCATGTACGTGAGCGTTTGTTTCGTGGATGCCCATTTTGCCACAATTATTCCGTGGAGCCGGGGCAGGCCGATCGCTTTTCCCGGCGAATTAACAGCACGCAAGTTGACGAGGCATGCTCCACGCGCAACTAATCTCCGCTGAGCTTTCATTTCCTCGAATTGGCGTTTCCGCAGAGACGCGTTACAACCGTCTCATACGCCGTCAGCCGCTCGATTGTCTCAGCCAGGCAATCAAATCCTTCGCGTAGCTTCGGCAAACAGGCTTACGCCACCTCGGTCAGCTGCAGCGCCCGGTTGACGCGGCGACACCGAAAATATCCCTCAAGCGCCTTGATCTAGCGGCTGCCGGCCGCGGGGGCAACGTGCAGTCCCTTGGCTGCCTTCATGAAGATCAGGAGCCAGGCGATGATCTCAAAGGGGCGGAGGGCATTGAGCGGCGGCAGGCGAAAAGTCTTCGGAGATATTCAGATTAGTTTATCTCATCATCAATGTGACAATATATCACTTAATGCATCGCGTCATTTAGTTCTAGACGTTGTCTATATAGCATGAATAAATCACATTATATCTGTCATATAGAAATTAACACTTGATATATTGCATCGCAGTATCAATATTGACTATAGGTTATGAAAGGAGATCTTAAATGAGAAACTATGTTAGAGAAACTGAACTGAAATCCATCTTCGACCGGCTGGACCACAGCGACATGAGCGAGCGTGAAAAACGGCTGGCGAAAGCCTATCTGCTCCAGGCCGATCAGATCGTCGAACTGATACTTTGGGTTACGACCGGCCTGAAAAGACTGACTGAACTGGTGATCGTAAAGCCGGTGCGGCGTGGTATTGCCCTGGTTTCAAAGCCTGCAAATTAACCATGCTTGATGACCGCATGCTGCATGCTGTAGGCGTCCGCTTGAACAAGGCGGGCGCCGCAAGCGAATGGCACAAGCGGTTTTTAAATCAAACGTAATAAACGAGGAAGTTTTCATGATACGTGACCGACATGTCGAAAACTACGTTACGCGTGCCCGCGAAATGCGCCGGCAGTTTTTAGCAAACCTGGTGCGCCAAGCGTGGGCTGGTTTAAGGAGATTCGCTCGCAGGATCACCGCTAAAATCTCTGCGCTGAATAACCCGATGGAAACCATTCGGGACAAAGCAACCTAAGCGCAGGCCGTTATTTGCAACTGATACAGCGGGGGAAAGTACCATGACTTCATTTTTAACAAATTAGCGGCTTGGTTCCGCGAAGTAGAAGAACGCGAGCGTGATGAGTTCCTTGCAAAGGCGGCGGATCACGCTGACCTTGACCGCCGCATACGGACTTGGGAGAACCGTCACCGGACGAATCCCAAATTATCAGCAGAATGGCGTTTGGCAGACCGATAAGGGTTTCGTAATGACAGTCGTTCACGTGTCCATCCTTACCCGGATACAGAAACCTGATATCCTGCGGCACCTTGCTGAGTTATCCTCTGACGATCTATGGCTCAGGTTTGGGTCCCACATGCGTCGATCCGCGCTTGAAGACTACGTGAACGGCATTGACTTTTCCTCTGACAAGGCGTTGGGGATTTATGATCCGGAGCTCAAGCTTGTCGGCTTTACCCATGTTGGCATTGAGCCGGCAGGACGCTGCGCCGAATTCGGAATAAGCGTGTTACCGGAGTACCGCAGGCGCGGTTATGCCGGGGCGATGTTGCGCCAGGCTTTGCACCATGCCGCACATCTTGATCTTGACCGGGTCTACGTCTATTTTCGCATTGCGAACCTGCCGATGATGAGGTTGGCGCGCAAAGCCGGTTTTGCTATCGGCATAGATGGCAGCGAAGCGGTCGCGTCAAACCAGGTGAAAAAAGTCCCGCCGCGAAAACAGTGGCGGGCAGACGCAGTACGATCGATTGCGTCCTGTGTCACGCGTTTCAAGGTGGCAGAAGCAGCATTCCGCGGAATGTGCGCTCGAGCATTAGTCCGTTTGGCGCGCAAGGTATGGGCCGGTCGATGGTGGATGTTTCGCAAGATTACCGCGAGCGAGCGGCCGACGGGATAGGTGACGGAGAGTTCGTAGTACCGCTGAAGCCGGGTAACGCCGGTGGCGGGAACGGGCCTCAGCTTAAAGACAGACGCAAGACGTGGTAAGGGACCTGGCGACTGGGGGACCCTTGACAAGCAAGACGCTGGGCGGCCGACCAGGCACGGCTGGAATACGTGCGCGGCGTCCGGTGTTTACATGGGATCAACGTTCGCGAAGTGGAGGCCATCATGACGCAACGGGTATTGCTTTCTGCATTGCTGCTGCTCGTAACGGGTTGCGCCACGCCACTGCCGCAGACGCCTCCAGCCGGCGTGTCGGCACAGGTGCCGGCGCCGGAATTCCGGGTCGGGAACGACTGGCGCTATTCCGTGCACGACGGCTTTACCAAGCTGCCGCGCGGCACGGTCGAGTATCGCGTCAGCGCGATACAGGGCGACACCGTCACCGTCGAGGTGCGGAATAACGGCCTGGAATCGACGGAACTCTACGCGCGCGACGGGAACTGGCTCAGGCGTCCAGCCCCGAACCTGCAGACGTTTACCTACAGCCCCGCGTATCCAGCCTTCGCCTTTCCCCTCGCGGCGGGGAAAACCTGGAATGCCCGCGTGGTGGCCACCGATCCGGCGGACGGCCAGCGTTTTCCCGTAACCATCCAGGCCACGGTTCTGGGTTGGGAGAAAATCAAGGTGCCGGCAGGCGAGTTTGACACGCTCAAGGTGCAGCGCACCGTTTACATCGGTTATTTTCAGGCGAACGTGCGCGGCCCGAGCATCGCCATCGAAATCGAGTGGTACGCCCCCGCGTTGAAGCAGGCCGCCAAGCGCGAGACGAGCGGCCGTTATTTCACCTACCTCGCTGGAACAACGGACACCGGACTTCTGCGGGTCGGAGATGGCCACTCCGACGGCGGCGGCCCGCGATACGTGGATGACGACTGGCTGGTTTATGAGCTCGTAAGCCATTCCGTGCGCTAACCAATGAGCGCATCCAACCCCGGCTGCGTTCTCAAGCCCGCTCACGGAGGATCTGCTTTCGCCGTTGCGATTCCGATGTGAACTCCTCCAAATCGGGATCAAGCGCATTACGGGCGGACACGATTCCAATAAGTTTGCCGTTCTCGACCACGGGCAAGTGGCGGAAGCTGTTCTCGTACATCAAAAGAAGTGCGTATCCGAATGACTTGTCGGGATCGACAGTCTGCGGCGCGGCCGTCATCACATCGGCCAGCCGGGTGGTCTGCGGATCACGGCCTCGCGCGATGACGCGAAATACGGCGTCGCGTTCCGTAAAAATCCCGACCAGCCTTTGGTGCTCGACGACCATGACCGCACCGACTTCCCTGCGCGCCAGCATCTTGGCAGCTTTGCTGACGGTGGTCTCCGGCGAAGCGGTGAGAAGCTTTTTTCGCTCCATGACAGTTCTAACCGGTTCACTGAACATGACAGCCCCCAATCTTGCATCGAATCGCGTCCGCAACCTGGCCTGCTCGAGCTCCTGTGCGCCTTTGGGCGCGCGTCGACTCCACCCTACAATCTCGCGTCGCCCGCTCGTGGCCCGCCGATCAACCATGTTATGGACCTTTCGGCTTTAGTGTTTTGAGCTATGTCAAACCCGCTGCGAATCAAAGACCGGGAGCTGGCAGCTATTGATTGCCCGGCAACGTGGGCTTCCGGCCCCCCGTTTTCGGAAGACCACCAGAGGCGGGCTGCCCTTTCCTGAACAGGGTCCGTAGGTAACTCTCCAGCAAGGGGCAGTTACCAGCCGCGTGCGGTCATTCGTCTCCGGCAACAGCGGGGGTCCAAATAGCACGGCCATTGCCTCGGATATGGAATGGTTGCTGCAGTCTTCGGGGCTTGAAGATGAAATTGCTCTCTCCGCGAATAACGCGGTCGCCCAACCGGCGGCGGACCTGGAAGGAGTCAAAGCAGCGAGCAAAGCCTTTTATGCGGCGTTAGAAACCTAGCAACAATAAGTTGAACACTTCTGTCAACGTTTAGGCTTGATGGTGTAATTCCATTCACCGTGAAACGAATCCGCTTCCAAGG
>MERI01000163.1 GCA_001772005.1 Betaproteobacteria bacterium RIFCSPLOWO2_12_FULL_62_58
CTTCCGCAGCCGCCGGCGCCACCCCTTTGAAGGGGACATGCACATACTCGAAGCCCACGAAGGAGCGAAAGACCTCGGTCGTCATGTGCATGAAAGCGCCCTCGCCGTTGCTCGCGAAACTCACCTTGCCCGGGTTGGCCTTCAGGTACTTGACGAATTCGGCAACGTTCTTGAACGGGGTGGTTGGGGACACCACCAGAGCGAGATAGTTGGTCGCGATCAGCGCGACGGGCTGAAAATCCTTCATCGCGTCGAAGGGCACGTTTTTCATCGTGTGCGGAATGACCGACATATTGCCGCCTTGCCCGCAGGCAAAGGTGTAGCCATCCGCAGGCGCCTGCGCGGCCAATGCCAGGCCGATCGTGCCGCTCGCACCGGGCCGGTTGTCGACCACCAACGGCTGGCCAAGGCGCTCGCTCATATGCTGGCCCAGCAAGCGGCCAAAGGTGTCGCAGGGATCGCCGGGCGCCTGGGGAACGATGATACGTATCGTCTTGGTGGGGTACTTCTGGGCCAGCGCCGGACCCGTCACACAAGCGCATGCGACGAGCATCGTAACGATACGTGCAATATGAGTCATGGTTCTCCTCCTAATTGTTCGAAATTATCGCCGGGCTCTGATCCCGGCCCCAAATTTGCCGGCCACGCTCGAAATTACCGACCCACCTCGATGCCGGCCGTCCTCACCGCTTTGCTCGAGCGCTCGATGTCGGCGCAGATCCACTTTGCGACTTCCTCGACCGTGTTACCGGGCATATTGTGCCCGAAACCCCCGATATACTTCAACATGGCCCGCGCATTCAATGGCCAGCCGCGAATAAACGGCGTTGGTGGGGTCAGGTCTTGCCTTTTACGCGATGATCGCCCGCAGCGCGCCAATCATATCCGGCGCCCTGCACCCGCCCTGGCAAGCCGCTTGACCGTCATGGCGCGCGGTGTTACCTTGGTGGCACCCTGCGGAAACCGGCCATGGCCACGACGACGACGCTAAAACTCCCCGAAAACCTCAAGAAGCGGATTGCGCCGCTGGCGGAATCCGCCGGCAAGACGCCTCACGCGTGGATGGTCGAGGCGCTCGAGACGCACGCGACGCTCGCCGAAAAGCGCAGGGCGTTCGTTGCCGACGCGCTCGCCGCGGAGAAGGAAGTCAAGAAGACCGGTCTGGTATACCGCGCCGGGGACGTGCACCGCTACATCCGGGCCCGCGCCGCAGGGAAGAAGCCTGCACGACCGAAGCCCGTCAAGTGGTAACACCCGGCGATGGCGGGCGTCTCCTACTCGCCGCGCGCCGCATCCGATGTCCTGAAACTTGTTGATTTCCTGGCGGACGACGATCCCCTCGCGGCCGCCGAGACCGCCGATCTGATCGCAACGGCTGTCGAAGCGCTGGAGCGCCACCCGTTGCTGGGCCGCCCGGTCGAGTCGGGTTATCGGGAATTGGTGATTTCGCGCGGCAGAAGCGGCTACCTCGCCCTTTATCGCTACGACGAGGCGCGCGACCGCATTCTCGTCCTGGCAATCCGCCACCAGCGCGAAGCAGGCCATGTCTGACGTTGACGAGCGGGATGGTCGCGGGAACCGCCGAGGTCATCATGTTATCCTTGCCGCGCACCAATCATCATTCAGAAAAGGGGACTCAATATGGCCAAGGCATACTGGATCAACATGTTTCGCTCCATCAAGGACCCGTCGAAAGTCGATGCATACCGCAAGCTCGCGGGCCCCGTAATGCAGGCGTCCGGCGCGAAATTCCTGGTGCGCGGCGACCCGGCGAAAACGTACGAGGCAGGCCTCATGCAGCGCGTGGTGGTCATCGAGTTCGAGAGCGTCGAGAAGGCGATCGCCGTGCACGACAGCCCCGGCTACCAGGCAGCGCTCAAGGCGCTCGGCGACGGGGCGGAGCGGGATTTGCGGATTGTGGAAGGGCTCTAGAAGAGGAGTGATGAGTGACGGGGCGGGTGACGGGTGCCCTGTTCCGGATTCCGCCGTCGGAATGACGATTTCCACAACGCCGGCGGCATGCGGTATTCTTCGCAAGTCCGCGCAGGCTGAAACAAGGACGTGAAATCGCAGACCGAACGACCTTTGTCTGTCCGACGGTCCTGACCCGCAAGAATTGGCGCGGCCCATTTCGCAAGCATTGCGTCATTCGCACAAGGAGGGAGAACCATGTCAACAGCAGCTCAAAGCGTCACCAACGGAGCAAACCGGGAGTGGATCAAATGGTTGGTCGTAACGCTCGTGCTCGCCGTCATCGCGTTCCTGGCGAGCCCCAATGGGCCTTTGGGCGGCTTTTGGCGCCCGTCGGCCGACTTCCCACAACCCACGGCCGGCCAGCTCCCCCTGTTCATACTGCTGAATGTGGCCGAAGCGCTTGCGTTTGGATTGGGCATCTCGTTCCTGATCTTCGGCTACCCACTGATGCAGACCATGCTGCCTGCGTCGAAGGGGTTGACGCGTTGGGCACACCTCTGCATTGCATGGCTGCTGTTCGAGTGGTGGCCCCACGACAGCCTGCACGTCGCCAATGGACTCAACATGAACGGCTTACTGGCGATCGAGTATGGCTTTCATGTCACGCTCATGGTCGCGGGCGCGATCCTGGCGTACTTCCTTCTGGCCGTGGCGCGTCAGCGGGTAGTGAAGTCAGCCTGACCTGAAGCAACGGATAAGACCTTCACGAGGGCATCTTCTCCGCGCGGCGGGTTCCTTCGCGCGCACCACGCGGTGCGCGGCGATGGCGCGGAGCGGGATTGATCCGTCGTAGACCGCCCGCCATGCCGAACATCACCATGCTCGATATCGAGGAGCTTCGAAAGACGAAGCTCAGGCCCTATATCGACAAATGCCTCCAGCACCGCGCCCCCGACCCGGGCTTTCACGCGATGATGGGCCACAACATCGATCTGTGCGAGGCGATGTTCACCGCCTGGGACACGCTCTTCAACACCGGCCGCGTCCGCCACAAGCTGAAAGAGATCATCCGGGTACAGCTCTCCCGCATGGCCTCCTGCGTCTATTGAGGAAACGTCCGGTCCGCTTCGGCGAAGCGGCAGGGGCTCACCGAAGGCGACATCGACGAGGGCATCGCCGATTACGCGGCGAGTCCCCGCTTCACCGCGGCCGAGAAGCTCGCGCTGCGCTACAGCGAGCTGATGGCGCTCAACCCGGACCAGATCGGCCCCGGGTTCTACGATGAGCTGCGCCGGCACTATTCCGAGGAGGAGATCGTCGAACTTGGCGCCTTCATCGGTTTCAACATCGGCTATCACACTTTCTTCGGCACGTTGAAGTTCTATCCGATGTTCTCACCCGACGGCCGCCTGGTGAGCCAGGACGAATCGGCGCGCATCTACGGCGAAAAACCCGCTTCGCTGGAGAAAACGGATCAAACCGCCGATGAACGCCGATGAACGCCGCTGACATCAAGAGCGAAAGTCCTTTCGCGTTCGTCACGTCACTCGTTGCGTGTCTTCGATCATGCACATCGAACCGCTAAGGCCTGAAGAAATCCGCGACGCGGAGCTGTTGGAGCTGATCCGGCGCTGCGAAGAGCTGGGCGTTCCGGACAGCCTCTTCCCCCGAATCCTCGCGCGCGCACCCGCACACGCAAAGGCGCTGCTCCGCGCGCTGCTGCTCTCGCACACCGAAGGCAACGTGGACCACCGGCTGAAGGAAATCATCCGCGTGCGGCTCGCCCGGATCGCGGGCGACCCATACTTCGGCGGCCTGCGCTCGGCGCAGGCAATGCAGGCGGGGCTCGACGAGGAAACGATCGCGGCCGGGTCGGGAAAGTTCGAAGACGATCCGCGCTTCACCGCGGCCGAGAAATGGGCGCTGCGTTACGCGCGCGAGATGTACCTCAACCCCGAGACGGTGGACGCCGCCTTCTACGACGAAGGCAAGAAGCACTACACCGAGGCGCAGATCATGGAGTTGGGCGCCTTCATCGCATTCCACTACGGGATGCAGGCTTTCGCGCGGACGCTGGGTGCGAGACCGCTCCCAAGGAATGAGGGTTGACGGCGGCTGCTCCGCCTGAGCGGCGCCGGTCCACGTTGAGAGAACGTGGGAGGCACCGCCGCGTGTTGACGCCTCTCGGCTGGCCCGGTCTGTGAAACGTTTGCGTTAGATCAAACCTGGACTATGCCGTATGAGGTAGGGTAATGACTACGGAAAGCCAGTGGCGTTCGTGGCGCACCGCGTTGAAGCGCGTTTCCCGGACGCCGCACCATCAATGATCGGTTTCTACGCCGGTCGCTTGAGCTGTCCGGCGCTATAGCCGGCAAATCAAGAGAGTAGGCGAATGGCACGCGGTTTGCTAAGATCTGTGGGAAAGAATCACTTTGCCCCCACCCTAACCCTCCCCCATGGCTAGGGGAGGGAACATCTTTTGTTACGAGCTTTGGATCTCGGGTTGCCATGCCGATTAACCGCTCCATCATTCTCGCTGCATGCCTGCTGCTGGCGATCCCGGCGCGGGCGGAGGATGCCCCGCAGCAGCCGCCCGCCGTGGGTGACGTGGTCTATAAGGGGATCATCGGAAAGGCGCTGGATGCCGTGCCGATGGACCCGGACGAGCGGGTGACCCTGCAGCGGGCCAGCGCCGTCGTGAGCGGCACGCTCACCGGCCGCTCGCTCACGGTGTGGGCCGGGCTCGCCAACCCGATCCTGTTGATTGCCGGTGTGGTATGGGGCCTTTTCTCGGCGTCCAACATCAAGGCGGCGGAAGCCAACGCGGCGCCAGATACGAAGCGCGTCGAGCCCCTCAAGCCCATCGAGGCCGGACAAACCCAGGTTGTGCTGTTGAGCGGGCCGCCGGGGGAAGAGAAGTGACGAGGTGACGCCAACTGTCATTCTCGTGAAAACGGGAATCCATAAGATGGTTGGAGCACTATCTATGATGATCCGCCCTATGGGTTCCCGCCTGCGCGGGAACGACTTGGATTTAGAGAGCCCTCATCCCTCGTCCTTCCGCCTTCATCCCTGCCTCACATACCGCGGCTCGGTGAACAGCGACTCGATCTCGACCCTGCGTATGGCCGGATCGTCCGGGATAATGTAGAGAATGGGGGTGATCAGCTCCTCGAATATCCCGCGCAGGCTGCGGGCGCCGGCCGCCTTGAGCTTGTCGATCTCGTCGATGAAGACGATGCCGAGTTGGGCGCGGGCAAGATCGCCGTCCGCCTTGTCCACCAGCCGCTGCAGGATGGCCTCGATCTCCTCGTTGACGTAGCGGGTCTGCGCGAGCGAAGTGGCGTCCGCCGTCACGAACGGGACGCCGAGCACCCGCGACAGCGTCTCGCACAGCAGGGTCTTGCCGGTGCCGGACGGACCGATCAGCAGGACGTTGCTCTTGACCAGCTCGAGCGAGTCCTTCCGCGCTTTCTCGATCTTGCGGTAATGCGCATAGACGGCGACCGCGACGATCTTCTTGGGCTCGTCCTGGCCGATCACGTACTCATCGAGGTGTTTGACGATGGAACTGGGCTTGATGGTCTTGTCGAGCACGGCCGGGTCCTTGCGGCGGATTGACAGCGTGCAAGCTTCCGCCCGGCCCGCCGCTCCGTCAAGACTGTGCAGGAACCCGTGATGAGGAAGGTCACGCGGTCAGCCACCGCAGGCCTTTCTCCTTGCGCCTTCCGCCTTTTGTAATAGGATGGACGTCACGCCCGACGGCAACCCGGTGATGGCCAACAGCACGGTCAACTTTGTGGGGATGGTCGAGGTGAAGTAATCGCCGAGTACCGCCGCAAGCTGGCGAGCGTGCTCTACTGAACCAGCGGTCAAAAGCTTTACCTTTTTCTTCGCGTCCTTGGCGATCTTCGCCGTAAAATGGTCGTTCACGAGGATTTCGAGAGGAAATGACCCATGGGCGGCTCCACTCCCCCGAACTCGCCAGCCCCTGACGCAACGCCTGCTGCAGCACGGACGGGCGCGCTGGACATCAACGAGGTCTTCCGCGGCGGCGGGCGATCGGTCGAGTTCCTCGACCAGATCAATAAGGCCTCCATCGTCATGCTGGGCGAGGCCGGGATCGTGCCCCATCCGGTCGCCGGCCGGATTGCGAGCGGGATTGCACAGGTGATCGCGAAGGAGCGCGCGTCGCCGCGGCAGCGCTCGGCCGATTACCTGGACTACGAGCCCAGACTCACTGCCGTCGTGGGGCCGGATGCATCGCGGCTGCACACCGGGAGAAGCCGTCAGGACATCGCATCGGCGATCGCGCGCATGAACCTGCGCGACGGGCTGCTCAAGGAACTCGAGGCGCTGGTGACCGCGCGCGAAAAGCTGCTCGCCGTGGCGAGCCGGCACACGGAAACCATCATTCCGGCCTACACGCACGGCGTGCAGGCGCAGCCGACGACGTTCGCGCATTACCTGCACGCGCTCGCGGAGGCGCTGGGCCGTGAGACCGAGCGGATGCAGCAGGCGTATCAACGGGTCAACCGGAACCCGCTGGGGGCCGCCGCGCTCGCCACGTCGAGCTTCCCGATCGACCGCGAGCGCCTCGCCGTGCTGCTGGGCTTCGAGGGACTCGTCGAGAACGCCTACGATGCGAACCATCTTGCCCCCGTGGACAGCGCCCTCGACGTCGCGAGTGCGCTGGCCATCGCTGCCGTCCAGATCGGACAGTTCGCGCAGGACATCCATGCGCAATATTCCGAACCGGTGCCGTGGTTCATGCTGGCCACGGGCGAACTCACGGGCGTCAGCAGCATCATGCCTCAAAAGCGCAATCCCGCGGCGCTGGAGCAGTTGCGGGCGCAAAGCAGCATCATGCTCGGCGAAATGCAGGCCGTGTTCCTCATCGCCCACAATATACGCACCGGCATGTTCGACTACCGGTGCTACGACCCCGTCCCGTGCGCGCGACCCCTGCAGGTGTTCAAGCTGCTGCAGCAGGTCGTGGACGGCATCGTCGTCAACAAGGCGCGCGCGCTGGCCGAAGTCCAAGCGGATTACTCGACGACGACCGAGATCGCCGATGCGCTGCTGCAAAAGGCCGATGTTCCGTTTCGAATCGGCCACCATTTCGCATCGAAGCTGACCGACTACGGCCGCGCGCAGGGTCTCAAGCTGCACGAAATCCCGCATGCGGAGGCGGCCCGCATTTATGAGGCCGGGACGAAGCAGGCCTTTCCCCTGAGCGAAACCGATTTCCGGAACGTCATCAGCGCCGAACACATGGTGTTCGGGCGCAGGGGCATCGGCGGGCCGCAGCTTGCCGAGGTCGATCGCATGCTGTCGAACGAGCGCGCGAGCGTCGCCTCGGACCGCGCCTGGCTGAAGGACCGCAGCGACTATCGCGCGCGCGCCGAAGCGTCTCTCGACCAGGCCTTCGCTGTTCTGGCGGGCGGCTGATCCGATATCAGGCGGATGTCGGGGAACGCTGAGCGTACCCCGACCTACGCCCAGGATTGTGCAACGAACAAACGACTCACGATACTAGCGGTGCAGATCGCGGCTGATGAATTCGCCGTTGAGCGGCCAGGACATGTCGCTCGCGAGGAACACGACGACGTTCGAGAAATCATCCGGCTGATATACGAAGCCTGCAGCGAGCAGGCGCTTGATATCTTCCTCGCTCTTGCCGACTCTCCACAGCGGCGTGTCCGTCGCGCCCGGTCCGAAGCAGTTGATGCGCACACCCGTGTCCTTCAGTTCGAGCGACACCGCGCGCGTGAACCCGATGATCCCGGCTTTGGAGGCCGAGTACGCGGATCCTTTGGGCTGGCCTCTGATGCCTGTGCCGGAGGCTGTGCTGACAACGACGCCCCGCTTGCGGGGAAGCATGCGCCGGATCGCGGCGCGGGCGCCCAGGAACACGCTCTTGAGATTGAGCGCGATCACCGCGTCCCACGTTTCCTCCGTCATGTCCACGAGCGACACGCGCGGAAACATTCCGGCGATGTTGAGCAGGATGTCGAGCGGACCGAACTCCGCCTCGGCGCGATCGAACAGCTGCTCGAACGCCGCCGCCTTGGTGACATCCGCCTGGACCGCGATCGCCCGGCCGCCGGTCTTGATGATGGCATCCGCTGTAGCCTTCGCTGCCTCGAGGTTGATATCGGAAACGGCAACGGCCGCGCCGGCTTTTGCCATGGCGAGGCCGTAACAGCGGCCCAGTCCCCCGCCGCCGCCGGTCATTGCGACTGATTTTCCTTCAAGCAGTTTCATGCGCTTCCCTTTCGGTTCTATGGAATTCGATCGCCGGCTATCTTAAAGCATAAAGCGGGCGCGGCAAACGAACTGAACGCTTCACGAAGGCAACACGATGTCGTTGACAGGGAATCAGACGAGGCTCTAACATCTTCGCGCGCGTGCCGATTTCCTTACGGCTTGCTTCGCACGAAAATATTGCCGCCCTGAGCACGTGGCTCGACACAACAATCCGGGAGGGGAAACCATGAAAGCTATGAAAGCTGCAAGCGTGCTGCTCGCCGCGATGCTTTTGTCCGTGGCGCCGCAGGTGAACGCCCAAGGGTATCCGTCGCGGCCGATTCGGCTGGTCGTCCCATGGCCCCCCGGCGGCATCACCGATGTCATTTCCCGTGGGCTGGGCATCGCACTTGCCGAATCGCTCGGGCAGCAGGTGATCCCGGACAACCGTCCGGGCGCCGCCGGCACGCTGGGCGTCGCCATCGCCGCCAAGGCGAACCCGGACGGTTACACCCTGCTCATGACCGACGTGCCGAGCCATGCCATCAGCGCGAGCCTCTACACGAAGCTGCCGTATGATCCGCTCAAGGACATTGAACCGATCGCGCTGCCATCGCGCTCGCCGCTGGTTCTCGTCGTCAATCCCAAGCTCGGGGTCAAGACGATCCCGCAACTGATCGAATATGCCAAAGCACGTCCCGGCCAGCTTTCCTTCGCCTCTTCCGGCCCCGGCTCGATCACGCACCTGACGTCGGAACGGTTCATACGCGACACCGGCGTGAAGCTGTTGCACGTGCCCTACAAGGGAGGCGGGCCGGCCACGACCGCCTTGGTCGCGGGAGAAGCCGGCATGTATTTCGCGTGTATTTCCGCTGCCATTCCTCACGTCAAAGCCGGGAGGCTGACGCTTCTGGGCATCACTTCACCGAAACGCTCACCGCTGTTTCCGGACATCCCGGCGGTTGCGGAAGCCATCCCCGGGTTCGAAATGGGCTGCAACACGGGATTCTTCGCGCCCGGCGGCACGCCGAAGCGCATCGTCGAGCGATTGCACGCCGAAGTAATGAAGGCGGTGGGACAGCCGAGAATGAAAGACCTGCTTGCCGCGAACTCGGCCGAAGCAGCTCTCTACACGCAGGCTCAGTTCAAAGACCATGTGGCCAAAGAAGTGCGCGACTGGGGCGAGGTGGTACGCGGGGCGGGGCTGAAGGTCGACTAAGGACGCAGGCAATGGGTGAATTGAACGGAAGGGTCGCTCTTGTTACAGGCGCGTCGCGCGGAATCGGCCGGGCGGTGGCGCTGCGGCTCGCCTCTGAGGGCGCCGCGATCTACCTCGCGGCGGACGGCACCGAGGCGGAGCTAGAGGAAACCGCTGCGGCCTGCCGGAAGGCTGGCGCCCCGGACGCCGCATGGGGCGTGCACGACCTTTCGGGCACGGGAGAGGCCGAGGCGATGGTCGCCACAGCGCATCAGCGCATGGGCCGGATCGACATCCTGGTGAACAACGCAGGCATCCGGGCCCGCAAGGCCTTCGGTGAATTCTCGCACCAGGACTTCGACCGGCTGGTGGCGGTGAACCTGCGGGCGCCGTTCTTTGCGAGCCAGGCGGTGGTGCCCATCATGCGCGCGCAGGGCGGAGGACACGTCATTCACATGGCAAGCCAGCTCGGTATCGTTGCTTCGCGCTACGGGGCTGTCTACAACCTGACCAAGGCGGGTCTCATCCAGCTCACCCGCTCGATGGCTCTCGAGCTCTCCGCGGACGGCATCTCGGTCAACGCCGTCTGCCCCGGGCCCGTCTCCACCGAGGGATTCGTGGCGGGCCGGAACCCCGGAGAGCTGGAGCAGCGCGCACGCGACGTTCCGATCGGCCGTTTCGGAACCGTTGAAGAGGTCGCCGGCGTGGTTGCTTTTCTGGTCTCGAAGGACGCCGCTTACATCATCGGCCACGCACTCGTCATGGACGGCGGATATATCGTCCATTAGCCACGCGCAGGGTTCTAGCCCTTGGATTGCGATTTGACCAGCCTGCGGGCAAGCTCGATGGCTATTCGGCGCCAGAGCTCGGGGTGCAATCTCGCGATTTCGGTGAATCTTTGCCCGGCTACTTGTGCCGCAACAACTGTGTCCATTGCAACGACGGTGGCTGAGCGTCCTTTAAACGGCTCCAACAGGCCAATTTCTCCTACGTGCATTCCGGCACCGCAAGTTGCAATCTCCTCGTCGTCCACGCGCACAGAGACCTGGCCGGAGAGGATGAAACACAGATCGCTACCCCTCTCTCCCTGGGTGAACAGCGGCGTGCCGGGGGCGTATTCGTTTACCTGTGACGCTGACGCAATCATGTCAGCGATCTCTGAATTTCCATCAATCAGAAACTGGGTTCGCAGTGCCTTCAGGAGCGCAGCGCGGCCGTCTTTACCTTGAAAACGTTCCAGCATGATCCGAGTCCCCCGTTCAGTTCCCTGCGGGGCAAATCCCGCAGCGGTCGTTCAAAAGGGACACTCGACAGATGAAGCGACGTGCTCTCCCGGCGGGGAGAAAGTCAGGTGGACTACGAAGGGAAGTAATCGGGCGACACGAGAGAGATTACCGGTAGCCCAACAACCCGCCCTCGGCAATCTCTCGGCCATGGAGCGCAAGGCTCTTTAGACCAGTGACTTTGCGTCCCCGCCTTTCGGTCGGGTTTGCCCTTTTCGAAGCTGAGTGGAGTGCGCGTCAACGCATCCCACTCCGCTTCAACGATACCTTTAATCTTACCGATGCAAGTATGTCATTTGTCACGATCGAAGCGCGACCATAGCGACGCCGTGACGGGCGGCATTTTTTGGCGGACAGACGGCTAAGGTCTTAGTGGTCTTTCCCCTGCGGTTCTATCCGGCTGTCGCCGCGCCGACCACGCTTTTTGAGACGAATTTTGCGAGCCAGCGGCCGCGCACGATCAGGTTCTCCTGCCACACCGCTTCGATGTTGGCGACAGTCGAGGCCTTCACCGCCGGCGCGGCGAGCAGCACATCCCGCCAAGCGGCGAGATGCGGAAATTTCTCGATGATTCCCAGCGGCCGCAGCCGGTCCACGAAGGTGTAGCGCTGCAGGAACGGCGCGTAGGCCGCATCGACCAGCGAGAATTTCGGCCCGTTGAAGTAGGGGCCAGCGTTGCCGCGCTTCGCGAGCGCCTCGTCGAGCTTACCGAACGGGCCGGCTATCCTGGCAGCGCGCGCGGCGAACTCTTCCTCGGAATCGGCATATGCGGTGTTGGATATGGCGCTCGCGAAAGTCGTCACATAGTCGGTCCAGGCGCGGTTGCGTGCCCGCGCGAGCGGGTCTTCGGGGTGCAGCCGGGGCGCCACGGTTTCGTCCAGGTATTCGGCGATCGCGTTCGATTCGAACAGCGCCTCCTTGCCGTCGATCATCAGCACCGGCACCTTGGAATGCGGCGAGACGGCGAGGAACCAGTCCGGCCGGTTGTCGCGGTCGATATAGGTGATGTCGTAGGGAACCTGCTTCGCCCGCAGCACGATCGCGGCGCGCTGCACCCACGGGCAAGTCTTGAAGCTGCAAAGCATGAAACGGGACGTCATGAAACCTCCATTGATTGGCTGCTACGACAGCGCCAGAAACCATCGGCGCCCGACCGGTTGCGCCCCTCTGCCGCAGCCGCAAACAGAGGGGAAGCCGTCAATGCCTTTGATTCAGCCCGCGATCTTCTTCCTGAGCCGTTCGGTGTACTTGTCGACATCGATCACGAAGCGTTCGTGCTCGGCCTCGCCCACCTGCTCGACCTCATCGAACACCTTGACCTTGAACGTAAGCTTGCGGCGGTCGATGTCCACGAGTTCCACATCGGCACGCACCTTCTGGCCGATCGGCGTCGGCGCGAGATGCCGGATATTTACCGACAGCCCGACCTGCCCCTGACCGGGTTTCAGGTGCGGCGCCGCCAGCTTTTGCGCCGCCATCTCGACGAACTGCGTCATCGACGGCGTCGAAAACACCTGGTAGTCGCCGCGCGTCGTGCACAGCTTATCGGTGACCTTCCATTCCAGGGTGTTTTTCATTCCGACTTGCAGGGTATCCATGTCGCCGCAATTCCTTTGGGTTATCAGGGCCGGACGCTATTTTAAACAACTTCCGATCGCGGCGATGCGCTTCTGCTGGATCTCCTGGCGCTCATCGATGCGCGGCGTGGGCTCGTGCCGGATGACTGGGCAAGCGCCGGCTCACCAGGCCTGCTCAATCACCTCCAGCAACAGGGCGCGCTCGCGCACGAACTCGCGCTTCGGATCGGCGTTGAAATTCTTGAGCGCGTGCTCCAGGACGCGCGCCATCTCCGGCGCATCGCGCGCCCAGGGTCGACGTTAGCGGAAACGAAGGATTGACAATTCATGGACAATCGCGGTGCGGCCTGGCAGCGTGATGATTGACGTTACGAAGTTACAGAAGTTGACAATAGGTTGACGATCTGACAGCGTTGCCATGATGGACGCCAAACGCAGGATACTCGCCTTTCTTTCCCGCCGACGGTCAGCCAGCGGCGGCGAGTTACGGTTGCACCTCGGGGTGAGCCGCCAGGCGCTCAGCGTTCACGTTCGGAGTCTGGTCGAAGCCGGCAAGGGATGAAGGGTGATGTGTTCGTGTCCGCGCAGCGCTTCTTCAGGGGCACCCGTGTCTCATTCGCGATCCAGCGCAGCAGCCGGCGCCGGTTCGAGGATGTGTTCGGCGCGTTCGCGCCCGAGGAGTACGACTTCCAGTTCCAGAAGACCAACGTGCTGGTGAAGTTGCTGCAACGCGACTACGCTTCGCGCTCCGAGGCGAGGAGGCTCCTCGCCAACCTCGAAAAGTTCAGCGAGATCGTGCTCGATTTCCGGGACGTCAAATCGGTCGGGCAGGGATTCGCCGATGAAGTATTCCGTATCTTCGCTCACCGGCGCCCGGCCATCAAGATCGCCACGGAAAACACGAATCCCGCCGTTGCCGCCATGATTCGCCACGTGCGGGGACAATAGAACGCGCGGCCATGTCGCATCGGACACCGCCCGCATGCGGGTTTCAAAAAAAAGGTGGCAGGAACCTTTTTGACCGGCGAGAGCGATCGATGTACGCTGAGTAGTCATGGGGCGACCGCTGAGAGCCGCAGCCGGGGACGTTATCTATCATGTCCTCAATCGCGCCAATGCGCGCCTTCCGATCTTCGAGAAGCCAAGCGACTTCGAGGCGTTTGAGCGCGTGCTCGTCGAAGCGCACGCACGCATGGCGACGCGGATTCTCGCCTACTGCGTCATGCCGAACCACTGGCATCTCGTGCTGTGGCCGCAGCGCGATGGGGAGCTCTCGGAGTTCATGGGCTGGGTGACGCTGACCCACACGCAGCGCTGGCATGCGCATCATCTGTCGGCCGGAACCGGACATCTGTATCAAGGCCGCTTCAAGTCTTTCCCGGTGCAAGCGGATGATCATTTTCTGGTCGTGTGCCGGTACGTCGAGCGAAATGCCTTGCGCGCAGGCCTCGTCGTTCGTGCAGAGGAGTGGCGTTGGTCGAGTTTATGGCGTCGGGCGCAAGGCAGGCACGCGGCGCCCGCCTGGCTCGCAGCTTGGCCGGCCGAACGGCCAAGGAACTGGCTGGACTGGGTGAATAAGCCGCAGACGGAGGCCGAGTTGGAGGCCCTCCGGTGCAGTGTGCAACGTGGCCGGCCTTACGGCTCTGGCACGTGGGTGCGCAGGATAGCCGGGAAGTTAGGTCTGGAGAGCACGCTCCAGCCACGTGGGCGACCACCAAGGTGCCCCGAGGCAACAGTTAAAGGTTCCTGACACCTTTTACCCGCTATACCGGCAGTCCGTCACCACGCCGACTCGATCACCTCGAGCAGCAGATCGCGCTCGCGCACGAATTCGCGCTTGGGGTCGGCATTGAAGTTCTTGAGCGAGCGCTCGACGATGATCGGCAGGCTCGCGCGCGGAATGTCGAGCTCGGATAGGCGCACTGGCATGCCGATCGATTGGAACAGTTTTTCGAGCGCATCGGCCGCTTTGAACGGCGCTTGCGCGAGCGGCTCGCCGTCGTGCCACGCTTCGAGCGCACGCGCGATTCTCCCCATCGCTTCCGGATCGCGCGCACCAAGACGACGCATCACGGGCGCGGTCAACGCCGCGTTCGCCTCGCCCTGGCTGACGTGCGGGTGCAGGTTGAACAGCGCCGCGGCGAAGGCGTAGACCACCCGGACGACCCAGTGGCGCTCGAACATCGTGCCGCCGTTATCGGCATCGCGGTTCTGCAGGAAAGCGGCTGCGCACATGTCGATGCGCGGTGCGGCATCGTGGGGATCAACTACCCGCGGCAAAGCGTTCCTTGCGAGGCGGAACGCCTGCAGGCGATCGCCTTCGACCAACGGGCTCATGCGTGTTCCGCCCAGGTTCATCACCGCCCGCCATAGCACCGCCGCGCCGGTGGTGCGCGCAAGGCCGACCGGCGCGGTGAGCAGCGCTTCGGCGTCCCAGAAAATCGCGACCGGGCGTGTCTTGGGATCGAAAAATTCCATGCGGTGATCGAGTTGCTCGTTTTTCACCGCCGAGCCGGCGCGGTTCTGCGCCGAGGTCGCCGCGGTCAGCACGTTGATGATCGGGACCTTGGGCTCGAGCAGTTTGGGACTGATTGCGGGACCGTGCTCGGGGTACTGCGTAATCAACGCTTCGAGCGGACGCTTCTCAGAGAGGAGGATCGCCACCACGCGGGTCGCTTGAATCACGCTGCCGGCGCCGACCGCAATCAAGAGATCGGCATTTGCCGCGCGTGCCGCGTCACGCGCGCGCAGCACTGCCGGCAGGGGCGATTCCTTCTCCATTTCGTCGAACACGCTGGCGCAGGAATCACCGAGAATGCGGCGGATGCGATTGATGAGATCGGTCTTGCGCGATACGGTGCGACCGCAGACGACTAAGGCTCGGCGCGCGTTCTGGCGCTTGATCTCGGTTGGCAGATTTTCGAGCGCGTCCTTGCCGCTGTAGAGGCGCAGCGGATAACCGACGGCGCGAAAATCGTACGAGTACATCGCTGTCAGCTCCGCGCGTGCACGAAGCGCTCGTGCGTTTGCAGTGCAGCGAGCGCGCAACCCGCGTTCGCCATCTCGTCGTAGACGGGAATGCCGAGCCTGACGGCTCTGGCGCGGAATTCGCGCTTGCGATCCTCGAGCGCCGGCTCCCCATCGGAGCGCAACACGAGCACGAAATGGGATTTGCCGGGATGATGCTGCTGAACGCGCAGCGCGGCCTGCACCAGGTTGTCGAGCACCTCATTCTTGGTGCGGCCGACGAAGGCCGACAGATTCAGATGCATCACCAGGGCATCCGGGCTGCCGCGGTCGTAGATTACGTCGAGAATCTTCTCCGCCACGCGCCCATCGTCCTGCTGCAGGGTGCCGACCGGGCAGTCGACGGGATTGGTGATGCTGGTGCCGGGCGGCAGTTTCATCGAGGCCAGCGCGTCTATCGCCGGTTGGTCGAAAGGCGCGACATCGAGTCCGAGCCGCGCGTAAAAATCGGTGGCGAGCACGCTGGCGCCGCCGCCGTTGCCGAACAGCACGACGCGCTGCGTCGGATGCGCCGGTTGCGGCGTCAGCGTCTGGAAGAGGAGCAGCGTGTCGACGAACTGATCGAGTGTATCGACCATGACGCAGCCGGTTTGCCTGGAGAGCGCCACCCACACGCGATCGTCGCCGGCAAGCGACCCGGTGTGCGAGGCCGCGGCCGCCAGCCCTTGCCGGGTCCTGCCGCCTTTCAAGATCACCACCGGCTTCATCGCCTTTGCTTCGCGCAGCATCTCGAACATGCGCCGCCCGTCCTTCGCGGTCTCGATGTACATGCCGATCACCCTCGTCTGGGGATCAGCCAGATAAAACTCGATGATGTCGGCCGGCCCGAGATCGGCGCTGTTGCCGACGGTGATCAGCCCGGAAAACTTCAGCCCGCGGTTCAAGCCCCTGCGGATAATGTCGGTGCCCAAGCCTCCGCTCTGCGAGACGATGCCGACTGCGCCGACTTCCCTGGGGCCGATCTCGGTGAAGGTGATGCGCCCGCGCGGCGTGTAGATGCCGAGGCAGTTGGGGCCCAGCAGCCGCATCCCGCCCTGGTGCGCCGCCGTCACGAGTCGTTCCTGCAAGTCCTTGCCTTCGTCGACTTCGCCAAAGCCGCTTGAGATCACCTGCGCGAAGCGCACCCGTCCCCTCGCCGCGGCGAGCAGCGGCGGAACCTGCGCGGCGGCGATCGCGATGTAGGCGTAATCGACCGGCTGCGGCGTCTCGCCCAGGCTCTTGTACGCGGGCAGTCCGTCGATCTCGGCGGCTGAGGGATGAATCGGATAGATCGCACCCGCGTAGCCGAACTCGCGGATACGGCGGATGAAGATGTTGGGCAATGCCGCGCCCTTGGTGGAAGCACCGACCACCGCGACGGTCTTCGGCGCGAACAGCGGCATGAATTGCTCAATAACGCTTGAACTCATCTTGAAAGTGATTCGCGAGTCATGGATCGTGCTGAGTCGAGCCAAAAAGGGTGACGAATGGAGGTGATGTGAGAAAGTGACGAAAAATGGTGACGGAAAAACCACTCGCTCCGGCTTGTCACGAATCCCTCGTCACCCTTTCTCGTCACCAGTACTCGTCACCTTTCCTCGTCACCCGTTACCTCTACGTAAGAATAAAGCGTGCGTCGACAGCGACCGCGCCGGTTGCGGAGACGATCAGCGGATTGATGTCCGTTTCCCTGATATCGTCAGCGTGGCGCATGAGCAGGCCGTTTTCTCCGCCCACCTTGAGCAACGTATCGATAATCGCCTCCCGCGACACCGGTTTTCCGCCGCGCGCACCCTTGAGGATGGCCGCGCCCCTGAGTTCGTCTAGCATCTCCTCGGCGTCAAGCCGCGTGACCGGGCAGATGCGAAACGCAACGTCGGCAAGCACTTCCACGAAGATGCCGCCCAACCCCACCATCACCAGCGGCCCGAACTGCGCATCGCGCAGTCCGCCCACCACCATCTCCTGTCCGGCGGGCGCCATCTCTTCGATAAGGAAACCGTCGATGCGCGCGGCCGCGATCGCGGGTTGCTGCATCATCTTCCTGATCGCGTCCTCCACCTCGCCCGCGGTCTTGAGGTTGACTCTGACGCCGCCGGCATCGCTCTTGTGCAGAATGTCCGGCGACATTACCTTGACCGCCAAAGGCGGCCTCAACCCCGCGAACGCCGATGCGACCTCCGCCGCGCCCGGAACGATAACCGACTTGGGGACCGCCACGCCATGAGCGGCAAGCAGTTGTTTCCCGGCAAGTTCGTCGAGCGCCGCGCGCTTCTGCTTTCTTGCCGCCGAGATCAAATCATGTGTATTCATGCCCTGTGTTCTCTGTGGCTAGCTTTTCTTGCCCATCACCTCGGGGATGATGCCGGTATGAACCGCGCCCGATCGAAAAGTCTCCGAGTCGAGGACACGCAGAACAGCGGGAATGTTGTGCTTGATGCCCTGGATGTCGAATGCCCGCAGCGCTTCGACCAGCCGGTCGATCGCTTGTTCGCGCGTTGCCGCGTGGACGATCACCTTGGCGACCATGGGATCGTAGTGCGGCGTCACCTCGCGTCCTTCAGCGTAACCGGTCTCGACGCGGACCGTCGCATCCTCGGGCGGGCGGAACACTTCGAGTTTGCCCGGCGAAGGGAAGAAGTTCTTCGGGTCTTCGGCATAGACGCGCGCCTGCATGGCGTGGCCCTTGATCTCGATCTTCGCCGGCAGAATGTCGGCGAGCCTTTCGCCCGCGGCAGAGCGAATCTGCGCTTGCACCAGATCGACGCCCGTCATCTCCTCGGTCACGCCGTGCTCGACCTGCAACCGCGTGTTCATCTCGAGGAAGCTGAACGAGCCGTCGGCGCCATAGAGCATCTCGACCGTGCCGATGTTGTCGTAGCCCAGGTTGCGCATGAACCCGGCGATTTTCTCCGCCATGCCCTCGGCATCGGTGCGCGCAATGCCGGGCGCCGGCGCTTCCTCGATCACCTTCTGGTTGCGCCGCTGCGTCGAGCAGTCGCGCTCGAAGAGGTGGGCCGCCGCGCCATGCGCATCGCCCAGAATCTGAAACTCGACGTGCCGCGGCCGCTCGATCAGGCGCTCGAGATAGACTTCGGTGTCGCCAAAACCGCGGCTCGCCAAAGAGCGCGAGCGCTCCACCGCCGATAGCAATTCGGCCTCATCCTGGGCAGGCAGCATGCCGATCCCGCCCCCGCCACCCGCGGGTTTCACCAGGACCGGGAAACCGATCTGCCGCGCAGCCGCGAGAATCGCCTCCGGTTCCGCCGGCAGAACGTCCGAACCCTTCGACATCGGCATTCCGTACCGCGCGGCAAGCTCGCGTGCCCTGGTCTTGTGGCCCATCGCATCAATCCACTTGGGCGAAGGTCCGATGAAACGCACACCGGCATCGACTACGCGCTGCGCGAACCGGGCGTTCTCCGCGAGAAAGCCGTAGCCGGGGTGCACGCCGTCCGCACCCGAACGCTTGATCACCTCGATCAATACATCCTGGTTGAGATAACTGTCGCGCGCCGGTGCCGCGCCGATCGCGTGTGTCTCGCTCGCCATCTCCAGGTACGGCGCGCCGTAGTCGGCCTCGGAATACACGGCGACAGACCGGATACCGAGTTCGTAGAGCGCGCGCAGCACGCGCGCCGCCACCGCCCCCCGATTTGCCACAAGAACTTTGCTAAACACCACCATCTTTCTTGGTCGTCATCCCAGAGAACGTCCTTCGTTGAGTGAAGCGTGAATGGTGAAAAGCAATCGCCCTCACTCCAAGTCTCTCCCTCGTCACCGGGGGAGAGGGGTTCGCTTCTTCGCCTCTCGCCTCTCGCCTCTCGCCTCTCCCCTCACGCACTTAACACTTAATAGCTCGTCGGCCAGGTGCGCATCAGATGCTGCCCGACGCCCCTGGTGATGCGCAGCTTGTAAACGTCGAGCATGCGTATCAGATAATCGCGCGTCTGCTCCGGCCGGATCACCGCTTGCGCGGCGTAAACCGAGGCGAGTCCCCACACGTCCGCGCCCTGGCGGATCTTGGCGAGAGCCTCGTCAAAGCCCGGCTCACCAACGCCGACACCGTGCACGATCTTGGTGGCAAACTCGGGCGACATGAAACTCACCTCCGCCGTCGGCCACGCCGCGACGTCGTCGGAATGGCGCCCGCCACCCATGCACACGTAAGCCCGCCCGTAGCTCTTGCGGACGATCACCGACAGCCGCGGCACGGTGACCAGCGTCATCGCGTTCATGAAGTTCATGATCTTGCCCGGCGCACCGGCGCGCTCGGCATCGGTGCCGATCTGGAATCCCGGCGTGTCGACGAGCAACAGGATCGGCACGTTGAACGAGTCGCACAGCACCAGGAAGTCGACGATCTTGCGACATGCGTCGGCATCGAGCGCCCCGCCGCGGTGCAGCGGGTTGTTGGCGACGACGCCGACGCTTTTTCCCCCGAGCCGCGCCAGCGTGGTTACCGCGCTCTTGCCGAAGCGCGGCTTCAATTCGACCATCGTATCCTTGTCGACGATGCAGCGGATGACTTTGCGCATGTCGTAAACCTGGGTGCGGCTGTCGGGCAGGATCGAGAACACCTTGTCCATGTCGGCGCCCGAGCCCGCCGGCACCGGGGCATCCGGCGGCGCTTCCATGTGGTGGCTCGGCAGATACGAAAGAAACGTCTTGATCGCGTCGAACACCTGCTCCTCGGTGTCCGCCACCTGGTCCGCGAGGCCCGTGATCTCGGCGTGCAGGCGCCAGCCGCCCAACTCCTCGGTATCGACCTTCTCGCCGAGCGCCATCGAGACCAGGCGCGGGCTCGATACCGCCATCGTCGCGCCTTTCTGCATCACCGCGAAGTCCGACTGGCACATGAGCCACGTCGAGGAGCCGAACGCGGGGCCAAACGCCGCGGCGCACATCGGCGTCTCGCGCGTGCGGCGGAACTGCGTGATGTCGTTTCCCAGCAGCATCCCCATGCCGCGCGAGCCCATCGCATCGGGCAGCCGCGCGCCGGTGGACTCACCGATGACGACGAGCGGCATGCCGCGTTCGGTAGCGGTGCGCCTCATGTGCGCGATCTTTTTGCTGTTGGTTGCGCTGGTCGAGGCGCCTTTCACCGTGAAGTCGTTGACGACGAGGCAGACGTCGCGGCCGTTGATCCTGCCGTAGCCGGCGAGCTTGCCGTCGGTCTGAGTCTCGTCCGCCTGCTCGGGATATACGCCCGAAGAGCCGAACAGTCCCGATTCGATGAAGGAGCCCCGGTCCGCCAGATAGGCGATGCGCTCGCGCGCGTTCCAGATGCCCGCCGCCTTGCGCTTCGCGTACTTCTCCGCGCCGCCGCCGGCGAGCGCCTTGGCGCGTCGCGCCTCGTATTCTTCCAATAATGCATCAAGTGCCATGTTGTGCCTCGTCTTGAAAATCCGTCTCCAAAGTCGGAAAAAAACAATTAGCCGCAGATGAACTGCCCGCATCGTCAGCGGTAAACGGTAAGCGGTATGGAGCCAGGCTCCGTCGCGGTGGGTTTGCCGCTCACCGCTTACTGCTCACCGCTCACCGCTCACCATTCGCTATTCACTCATCCTCATTTTTCGCACTTCCTCGATGAAGGCGGGAACGAACTTCTGATAATCGCCCACCACGCCGAAGCGGGCGTCCTTGAAAATCGCCGCCTCCGGATCGGTGTTGACGGCGACGATCGCCTTGGCGCCGCCGCAGCCCGCTAGGTGATGCCCTGCGCCGGAGATGCCGACCGCGATATAGAGCTCCGGTTGCACCGTCTTGCCGGTGAGCCCGATCTGCCACGAGCGCGGGCACCAGCCGAGATCGCAGGGCACGCGGCTTGCGCCCACCGCTCCGCCTAACGCCGCGGCGAGTTGCTCGAGCAGGCGGAAGCCGTCGGAGCCGTTCAAGCCCCGGCCGCCAGCGACAACCACTCTGGCCTCTTCGAGGCGTGCACTGTCATCCGTATCACGCCGGCGCTCAATCACCCTCACGCGCGGCGCTTCTTCACCCAGCCGCGGCTCGATACGTACCACTTCGCCGCGGCGCTTACCGTCGAATGCCAGCGCGTCGTAGCATCCGGCCCTGACCGTCGCCACCGCCGGCGCAGTGTTGAACGACACAGTCTCCCGCGCGTTGCCGCCGAAACAAGGCCGGGTAAGCGCTAAACTCCCGGCAGCAAATGACACATCGATACAGCCTGTTGCCACCGCGGTACCGAGGCGGAATGCAATCCGCGGCGTCAGATCCGCGCCGGCCGCTGTATGTCCGGCCAAAACGACCGTGGGAGCGGCCTGCCTGCAAATCTGCGTCGCTGCACTGACCCAGGACTCGCTGTGATAGTCAGCCAGCGCCGCGTGTCGCATTGCGTAGACCCGGTCGGCGCCCCGCGCAATGAGTTCTTCTGCAACGCCATCGGCATGGTTCGCCAGCAGCACCGCCGATACCGCGCCGCCCGTCGCACCCGCCAGGCCGCGCGCCAGACCCAGGAGCTCGCAGGTGAGCTTGGTCGGCCTGGTTTGGGTGAATTCCGCTATCACGAGGATGCACGGCGCACCGCTCATATGAGCCTTGCCTCCCGCAGGCGCTGCGCCAAACCCGCGGCCTGGTCCTGAGCCGAACCCGGAATAAGTTCGCAGCGGTTGTTCTTGACGGGAAGGAACAAGCGCTCCAACACACGGCGCGCGCCTGCGGCACCCACTTCGCTCGCGGCGAGCCCGAGGTCAGCGGCTTTCCACACCGTGACGGGCTTGCGCGCGGCGCGCATGGTTTCGCGCAGGTTCGGCGTGCGCGCCGCTCCGAGCTCGTTCGACACCGTGACCAGCGCCGGCAAAAGCGCCTCCACGATTTCGGTTCCGTCGTCCAGCACCCGCTCGACGCGCACCGCTCCCCTCTCAACCTGGATGTCCATCGCGAACGAGATCACCGGGAGGCCCAGCAACTCGCCGATGCCAGCGCCAACCACGCCCGCATCCCAGTCCGCGGCCTGGCGCCCGGTAAGCACCAGATCGCAGCCGCCGAGTTTCCTGATCGTGCCGGCAAGCGTGTACGCCGTGGCGTAACTGTCGGCGTCTTCGAACGCGGCGTCGCTTAGAAGCACGCCGTCGTCCGCGCCCATTGCGAGCCCATGCTTGATCGCGTTGCGCGCGGTCTCGAGCCCCATGCTCAACACCGTGATCCTGGTGTCGGCGTGGCGCTTGCGAATGCGCAATGCCGCCTCCACCGCCTGCTCATCGAACGGGCTCATCACCCATTGCAGGCCCGGCGCCGGTATCACTTTCTTCGCCTGCTCGTCGACTTTGAACATGCTGAAGGCGGCTTCCGGATCGGGAACCTGCTTCACGCAGACGACGATGCGCATCGGTTGATCAGACTCCGTCAGATAGTCACTGGTAAACGGTAAGCGGCTAACGGCGGCCTGTCGATTTTTTCCGCTCACTGCTAACCGCTCACTGTTCGCTAAACGATCGTGACATCGGTCGGCACGATGCCGTCGAAATGCTTGCGCTGGTAATTCCAGGGGATCTGCGGCTGCACCCGGCCATTTTCGTCGCTGGCGCGCGCGATGATGCGGTAGTGCCCCGGCTTGTCGACCTCCCACAGATACGACCATCGCACCCACAGCCAGCGCTCACGCGGTTCCTCGAGGTGCGCATCCTGCCAGGTCTTGCCTTCGTCGAGGCTTACCTCGACCCGCGTAATCGCGCCCATGCCGCTCCACGCGAGACCCCGGATCTTGTGCGAACCGCGCTCGAGCGGCGAATCCTCGTCGAGCGGATCGATGATGACGCAGCGCACGCCCATCGCCGTGATCATCTCCTTGTTGGGGTCATCGGGTGAATTGCCGTAGACGAAGTAGTGCTTCTGGTAATAGCACTCAGGCATATGATCGAGCACTTCGATCTTCTGCAGCCACTTCACCCACCAGTTGCCCGACCAGCCGGGCACCACCGCGCGCACCGGCGCGCCGTGGACGTGCAGCAGATACTCGCCGTTCATCGACCAGGCGAGCAGCGTATCGGGATGCAGCGCTTTCTCGAGCGGCAAGCCCTTCTCGTAGTTGATGAGGCCGGGATCGACCAGCTTGAAGTCGGAACGGCCGACCGAGCGGTACTGAACCGCGAGGTCCGGCTGGCCGCAGTCGAATCCTTCCATGCGCACCGAAACCGCGCCGGGTTTGAGGCCTGCTTTCTTGAGCACCTCCGCGAGCGGCACGCCGGTGAACTCGCCGGCGCTCATCGCGCAGGTCGTGGTCGATTCGCCGCTGATTTCCTCGGTCGAAGGCACGGCGTTCTGCTCGCGCATTGCGGCGCGCTTTTGCATGTCCTGCTGGTTGATGCGCGAGGGTTTCTTGCCGCTTTTCACCAGGTAATCGAAGAACCCTGCGTCGTTGCCGGCACATTCCGTCACCGCGCGCACCGTGCGGCCCGGAAGCTTTTGCAAGTCCTTCAGCGACAGCTCGATCGGCCGCTCCACTTCGCCGCCGACCGTCAGCGTCCAGTCGTCCGGATGGATCGGCTCGGGCACCTCGAGCTGGTTGACGACGTAGTAAGCGTCGGTCGGCGTGATGAGCCCCTCCAGGTCAGTGATCGGCGCGCGCCCATTGATCACACGTCCCTGCGAATCCTTGCCCGCGACCAGCACCGGCCGCTTCCGGTCCGGCCAGCCCATCACCCAATCGCCTTCGATCTCCCGCT